>NZ_LZIE01000032.1:0-6671 GCF_001667155.1 Mycobacterium sp. 852002-53434_SCH5985345 | reverse complement strand
TGTCCGTTCGGCGGGCCCGGGCAGCGGATGTATCGGACCGGGGACCTGGCGTGCTGGGGTACTGACGGTCAGCTGCGCTATCTGGGTCGGGCCGATGAGCAGGTCAAGATCCGCGGTTATCGCATCGAGTTGGGTGAAATCCAGGCCGCACTGGGTGCTTTGGATGGGGTGGGGCAGGCGGTGGTGATCGCCCGTGAGGATCGCCCCGGGGATAAGCGGTTGGTCGGTTATGTCACCGGGACCGCCGATGCGGCGCAGCTGCGGGCGCGGCTTTCGGAGCGGTTGCCGGCGTTCATGGTGCCCGCGGTCATCGTGGGCCTTCCGGCGTTGCCGTTGACCGCCAACGGCAAGCTGGACACCCGCGCGCTACCGGCACCGGAATACCACGCCGGCGCTTACCGCGCCCCGCAAAACCCCACCGAAGAAATCCTGGCCACCATCTACGCCGAGGTCCTCGGCGTCGACCGCGTCGGCATCGACGACTCCTTCTTCGAACTCGGCGGCGACAGCATCTCGGCGATGGGCCTGATCTCCGCGATCAACAGCAACCTGAACGTCGGCCTCCCGGTGCGGGTCGTGTTCGAGGCGCCCACCGTGGCCCAGCTGGCACTGCGGATCGGGGAGGGCACCAGCGGGCTCGAGCCGTTGGTGGCCGCCGAGCGGCCCGCCGTGGTGCCGCTGTCTTTCGCGCAGAACCGCTTGTGGTTCCTCGACCAATTGCAGGGCCCGTCACCGGTTTACAACATGGCGGCGGCGCTGCGGCTGAGCGGGCCGCTGGACGCCGGGGCGCTGGGTGCGGCGCTGGGCGACGTGGTGGCCCGCCACGAGAGCCTGCGCACCCTGATCGCCGCGCCCGAGGGAATGCCCCAGCAGCTGGTGACCCCCGTCAACCAGGCCGACTTCGGGTGGGAGATCGTCGACGCCAGCGGCTGGTCCGCCGGCCAACTCGACGAGGCCATCGGCGACACCGCTCGCTACACCTTCGACCTGGCGGCCGAAATCCCCCTGCGCGCAGAGCTTTTCCGCATCACCGAGGACGAGCACGTTTTGGTGGCCGTGGTCCACCACATCGCCGCCGACGGGATGTCGATCACCCCGCTGGTCCGCGATCTGGGCATGGCCTATGCGAGCCGGTGTGCCGGGCACGCCCCCGGCTGGGCGCCGCTGGCCGTGCAATACATCGATTACACGCTCTGGCAGCGCGCCCAGTTCGGCGATCTCGACGACGACGAGAGTCCCATCGCCGACCAGCTGGCCTACTGGGAAGAGGCCCTGGCCGGGATGCCCGACCGGGTGCCGCTGCCCACCGATCGGCCCTACCCGCTGGTGGCCGATCAGCGCGGCGCCACCGTCGAAATCGATTGGCCCACCGAGCTTCAGCAGCGAGTCGGCGAGGTGGCCCGCAGGCACAACGCGACCAGCTTCATGGTGGTGCAGACCGCCTTGGCGGTGCTGCTCTCCAGAATCAGCGCCAGTCCCGATGTGGCAGTGGGCTTCCCGATCGCCGGCCGGCGCGATCCCGCGCTCGACGAATTGGTCGGCTTCTTCGTCAACACCCTGGTGTTGCGTGTCGACGTGGCCGGCGACCCCACCTTCGCCGACCTGCTGTCCCAGGTGCGGCAACGCAGCCTGGCCGCCTACGAACACCAAGACGTGCCCTTCGAGGTGCTGGTCGAACGGCTCAACCCGACCCGGAGCCTGACCCACCACCCCCTGGTGCAGGTCATGCTGGCCTGGCAGAACTTCGCCGGGCAAGGCGGTGGCCCCGTCGGCGGGCTGGCCCTGGGCGACGTCGAGATCACGCCGATGCCGGTGGACACCCAGACCGCCCGCATGGACCTGACCTTCTCGCTGGCCGAGCGCTGGAGCGAGGCCGGTGAGCCCGCCGGGATCGGCGGGACGGTGGAATTCCGCACCGACGTTTACGACGCGGGCAGCATCCTGGCGCTCGTCGGACGGTTGCAACGGGTGTTGACGGCCATGACCGTCGACCCCACCCGGGCGTTGTCATCGGTGGATCTGCTCGACGAGGCCGAGCATGCCCGCCTCGACGAGATTGGAAACCGGGCTGCGCTGGGGCGGCCGGTGGCCGCGCCGGTGTCCATTCCGGCGCTGTTCGCCGCGCAGGTGGCCCGCACCCCGGAGGCCGTGGCATTGGTGTGCGCCGGCCGGTCCATGACCTATCGCGAGCTGGGCGAGGCCGCAAACCGGTTGGCGCACGTGTTGGCCGGCCGCGGCGCGGGGCCGGGACAGTCTGTCGCCCTGCTGTTTTCGCGTTCGGCGGAGGCGATCGTCGCGATCCTGGCGGCGCTCAAGTCCGGGGCGGCCTATCTGCCGATCGACCCGGCGCTGCCGGAGTCCCGCATCGGATTCGTGCTCTCCGACGCCGCGCCGATGGCCGTCATCACCACCGCCGACCTGGCCGACCGGCTCATCGGTCACGACGTCCCCGTCATCGACATCAACGACCCTGGCCTCGCCGCCCAGCCCGGCACGGCACCGACGGCGCCGGGCCCGGAGGACCTCGCCTACCTCATCTACACCTCCGGCACGACCGGTGTCCCCAAGGGCGTGGCGGTCACCCACCAGAACGCGACCCAACTGCTGGCGCGCATGGACACCGGCCTGCCGCGCGCCGGGGTGTGGTCGCAGTGGCATTCACTGGCCTTCGACGTCTCGGTTCACGAGATCTTCGGCGCGCTCCTGCACGGCGGGCGGCTGGTGGTGGTGCCCGAGTCGGTGGCGCGCTCGCCGGAAGACTTGCACGCACTGCTGGTGGACGAACGGGTCAGCGTGTTGAGCCAGACCCCGTCGGCCGCCGCGATGTTGTCGCCCGAGGGGCTGGAGTCGGCCACGCTGGTGGTGGCCGGCGAGGCGTGCCCGGCCGAGCTGGTCGACCGCTGGGGACCGGGTCGCGCGATGATCAACGCCTACGGCCCGACCGAGGCCACGGTGTACGCGGCGGTCAGCGAGCCCCTGACGGCGGCATCCGTCGAGTCAGGCGTGGTGCCGATCGGGTCGCCGGTGCCCGGCGGCGCGTTGTTCGTCCTCGACGGGCGGCTGCGCCCGGTGCCCGTTGGTGTGATCGGCGAGCTGTACGTGGCCGGTGCCGGTGTGGCCTGCGGATATTGGCAGCGGTCGGGTCTGACCGCGTCGCGGTTCGTGGCTTGCCCGTTCGGCGGAGCCGGCACCCGCATGTACCGCACCGGGGACCTGGTGCGCTGGCGCGCCGACGGGCAGCTCGACTACCTCGGCCGCGCCGACGAGCAGGTCAAGATCCGCGGTTATCGCATCGAGCTCGGCGAGGTGCGGGCGGCGCTGGCGTGGCTGGATGGGGTGGAGCAGGCGGTGGTCATCGCCCGCGAGGACCGCCCCGGTGATAAGCGCCTGGTCGCCTACGTCACCGGGACGGCCGATCCGGCCGGGGTTCGCGCCGCGCTGGCCGAGCGGGTGCCGGCGTACATGATCCCCGCCGCCGTGGTGGTGCTCGACGCGCTCCCGCTCACGCCCAACGGCAAGCTCGACACCCGCGCGCTGCCCGCACCGGAGTACTCCGACGGCGACCAATACCGCGCCCCGGACAACGCCGTCGAGGAGATACTCGCCGGCATCTACGCCCAGGTGCTGGGGCTCGACCGCGTCGGCGTCGACGACTCCTTCTTCGACCTCGGCGGCGACAGCATCTCGTCGATGCAGGTGGTGACGCGGGCGCGCGCCGCCGGGCTGATCTGCCGGACGCGCGACATCTTCGTCGAGCAGACCGTTGCCCGGCTGGCGCGGGTGGCCGAGGTCGCCGACGCCGGCGCCGACGTGGCCGACGAGGGCGTGGGGCCGGTGACCGCCACGCCGATCATGCATTGGCTGCAAAGCGTAGAAAGGGCAGGCGGGCCGGTCGGCCAGTTCAACCAGACCATGTTGGTGCAGGCCCCCGCCGGGGTGGGCGAGACCGATGTGCTGGTGGTGCTGCAGGCATTGCTCGACCGGCACGGCATGCTGCGCCTGCGAGTCGGCGACGGATGGTCGCTGACGGTGCCGGAGCCCGGTTCGGTGGACGCCCGCGACTGCCTGCGTACCGTGGCCGAGTTGTCCGACGCCGTGCTGATCGAGGCGCGGTCGCGGTTGAACCCGGCGGCCGGGGCGATGCTGAGCGCGCTGTGGGCCACCTCCACCGGCCAGCTGGTGGTGATCATCCACCACTTGGCCGTCGATGGAGTGTCCTGGCGAATCCTGTTGGAGGACTTGAACATTGCCTGGGCCCAGCACCGCCTGGGCCAGCCGGTGGCCTTACCGGTAACGGGCACGTCATTCGCCCGGTGGGCGTCGCAGCTGGCCGAGCGCGCGAGCCACCCGGACGTGGTGGACCAACTGGGCACCTGGCAGCACGTGGCGGCCACCCCCGCGGCGCTGCCCGCGGTGCGGCCCGAGGCGGACACCTTCGCCACCGCCGGGCATCTCTCGGTGGAACTGGATACCGAGACCACCGGCATGCTGCTCGGTCAGGTGCCGGCGGCTTTCCACGCCGGCGTCCAGGACATCCTGCTGATCTCGTTCGCCCTGGCGGTGACGGAATTCCTGGGCACCGGCGGGGCGCCGATCGGCATCGACGTGGAGGGCCACGGCCGCAACGAGGACCTGGGCCGCGACGTCGACCTGTCCCACACCGTGGGGTGGTTTACCGCCAAGTACCCGGTGTCTCTGGCCACGGGTGAATTGCGTTGGGCGCAAGTCGTTTCCGGAGACCCGGCGTTGGGCGCGGTGCTCAAGGACGCCAAGGAGCAACTGCGCGCCCTTCCGGATTCGCTGACCTACGGGTTGCTGCGCTACCTCAACGCCGACGCCGACCTTGACAGTGCCGACCCGACGATCGGGTTCAATTATCTTGGGCGCCAAGGCGGATCGGTTGAGCTCTCCGAGGAGATGTGGCGGCCCGTGCAGGGGTCGGTCACCGCGGTGGCCGCGGCGATACCCATGCCGCTGATGCACACGCTGGAGCTCAACGCGGCCACCGTCGACTCCGAGGCCGGCCCCCGGCTGCACGCCAATTGGACGTGGGCGCCGTCGACGCTCGACGAGGACCGAGTCACGCGGCTGAGCCGGCTGTGGTTCGAGGCCCTGGCCGGAATCTGCGCCCACGTGCGTTCCAGTGGCGGCGGTTTGACACCGTCGGACGTCGCGCCCGCTCGCCTGAGCCAGAAGCAGATCGACCAGCTGCAGCGGCAATGCCACATCGCCGATGTGCTACCGCTGACCCCGGTGCAGCAGGGGCTGCTGTTCCACGCCAACACCATGCAGGGGGCCGGACAGGATTCCGGCGACCTCTACGCGGGACAGCTCGACATCACGGTCAGCGGCCCGCTCGACCCCGACCGCCTGCGTGACGCCGTGCACGCGATGGTCAAGCGGCATCCGAACCTGGTGGCCCGATTCTTCGACCAGTTCGACGAGCCGGTGCAGGTCATCGCCACCAATCCGGCCGCGGCCTGGCAGTACCTGGAGCTGGACGGCGACCCCGACATCGAGGAGCGGGTGGCGCGGCTCTGCGCCGCCGAGCGCGCCGCCGTGTGCGACCTCGCCAACCAGCCGCCCTTCCGGGTGGCCTTGATCCGCACCGCGCCGGACCGGCACCGGCTGGTGCTGACCAACCACCACATCGTCCTCGACGGCTGGTCGATGCCGATCCTGCTCGGCGAGATCTTCGCCGGCTACTACGGTCAGCGACTGCCCGCGGCCGCTCCCTACCGCGGCTTCGTCAGCTGGCTGGCCGCCCGCGACCGCGACGCCGCCCGCGCCGCCTGGGGCGAGGTGTTCGCCGGCTTCGACGCCCCGGCCTTGGTCGGTCGCCAGGACAGGCTCCAGCCGGGGGAGCAAGGCGTTCAGACGTTCGGGCTGCCGGTCGACCTCACCCGGGCCGTCGGCGAGCTGGCCCGCTCGTGCCACACCACCGTCAACACGGTGCTGCAGGCGGGCTACGCCCAACTGTTGTGCTGGCTGACCGGTAAGCACGACGTCGCGTTCGGCACCACCGTCTCGGGCAGGCCGGCCGAGGTCCCCGGTGCGGACTCGATGGTCGGCCTGTTGATCAACACGGTGCCGGTGCGGGCGAACATCACCCCGACGACCACCGCCGCCGACCTGCTCGAGCAGCTGCAGGCCGCCTACAACCACACCCTCGACCACCAGCACTTGGCGCTCAACGAGATTCACCGCGTCGCCGGTCAGGACAAGCTGTTCGACACCCTGTTCGCCTTCGAGAACTATCCGATCGACGCCGCGGCGCTGGCGGGTGACCAGGAGCTGTCCATCACCGACATCGCCAGCCGGGAATCCACCCACTACCCGCTGACGATTCAGGCCCAGCCGGGACACGAACTGCGCCTTCGCGTCGAATACGACACCGACGTTTTCGACACGGACGCCATCGGGACGCTGATCGAGCGGCTGCGCCGGGTGCTGGTGGCCATGACCACCGACCCGGGGCGGCGGCTGTCGGCGACGGACGCGCTGGACGCCGACGAACACCGCAGGCTGGACGAATTCGGCAACCGCGCGGCGCTGTCCCAGCCGTGGGCCCCGGCGTCGATTCCGGGGTTGTTCGCGGCGCGGGTGGTGCGTGCGCCGGGGGCGGTGGCGGTGCGGTGTGCGGGTCGTTCGTTGTCGTATCGGGAGTTGGA
>NZ_LZIE01000031.1:0-26527 GCF_001667155.1 Mycobacterium sp. 852002-53434_SCH5985345 | reverse complement strand
CGGCATGAGCGTCGCGCAGTCGCAATTGGGCCGCCCGGTGGGCGCCGAGGGGGAGCAGACGCGTGCGCGGATCATCGCCGCGGCGATGCGGTGTGTGGCCACGGTGGGGTACTCCCGCGCCACCATCCGTGAGATCGCCCGCACCGCGGACGTCACCAGTGCCAGCCTGTACAACTACTTTCCGAACAAGGCCGAGTTGATCAAGGCCGCGATCGCGGCGCGCACCGATGTCGCATTGCCTCGGCTGCGGGCGGCCGCCGCGGGTGCCGGGACCGCCATCGATCGCATCGAGGCGGTGCTCGACGAATCGGGCCGGCTCATGCGCGAGTACCCGGATCTCGCCGCCTTCGAGTGGGTGATCCGCGCCGAGGGGGTGGCCGACGTCGATGCGCGGGTCGCGGGTGGCGCGCGGTTTCAGGCATTCCGAGAGATCATCGAGGGCGTCGTCGATGACGCCTTTCGGCAGGGCGAGCTCGCGCACCGGCCGGATCGGGACAGCATCGTCGAAGCCGTCTACGCGCTCATCTACGGGTTGACCGAGCTGGCGGCCACGTCGCCACCACGGGGCTACCACGCCGCGCTGGACTCCGCCAAGAAAATGATCCGGGGAACGCTGTTCGCTCCGGGTGAGCCGGGATAGCCGCAGGCAGAAGACACGGGGCGGCCGACGCCGGCCTTGATACGATCAAGCGATTGATTATATAGTCGGGGCCACGAGAGGAAGCCTGGCCGTGACCGAAACCGCTGCCGTGACGTTCGACGTCGACGCGCTGCGACGCAAGTACGCCGAAGAGCGTGCGCGGCGATTGCGCCTGGACGGCATCGCGCAGTACGTGGAGATGGCGGGCGCGTTCGCCCACTTCGCCGAAGACCCCTGGGCCGATGGGCAGTTCGATCGCGACCCGTTGACCGACGAGGTGGACGTCGCGGTCATCGGCGCCGGCTTCGGTGGGCTGTTGACGGGGGTCCGGCTGCGCCAGCTCGGCGTGCAGAGTGTGCGGCTGATCGACCGGGCCGCCGACGTGGGCGGCACGTGGTACTGGAACCGGTATCCCGGCATCGCGTGCGACGTCGAGTCGTACGTGTACATGCCGCTGCTGGAGGAGCTCGGCTACGTTCCCACCGAGAAATACGCCAAGGGGCCGGAGATCTTCGCCCATTGCCAGCGCATCGCCCGGCACTACGACCTGTACCGCGACGCGTGCCTGCAGACCGATGTGCGTGAGATACGTTGGGCAGCAGACGAATCGCGGTGGATCATCCGTACCGACCGGGGCGATGAGATGCGGGCCCGGTTCGTGTCCATGGCCAACGGCTATCAGGCCAAGCCCAAGCTGCCCGGCATCGAGGGCCTCGGCGCGTTTCGCGGCCACGCGTTTCATACCAGCCGGTGGGACTACGCCTACACCGGCGAGCACCTCGAACGGCTTGCCGACAAGCGCGTGGGCATCATCGGTACCGGCGCGACGGCGATCCAGTGCGTCCCGCACCTCGCCCGGGCGGCGCAGCGGCTCTACGTCTTCCAGCGCACGCCGTCATCGGTGGACGTGCGGGCCAACCGCGCCACGGATGCGCAGTGGGCCAGCACATTACGGCCGGGTTGGCAGCGCGAACGCATCGAGAACTTCCAGATCCTGACGGCGGGTGGCCAGGCCGACGAGGACCTGGTCGCCGACGCCTGGACGAGCATCACGCGCAAGCTGCCGGTGATGCGTCATGACGGGGACGGCGCCGTGGACCCGGCGCAGCGCGGCCGCGACATCGAGATCGCGGACTTCGCGAAGATGGAGGAGATCCGGGCGCGGGTCGAGGGCATCGTCACCGATCCGGCCACCGCGGAAGCGCTCAAACCGTGGTACGGGTATTTCTGCAAGCGGCCCTGCTTCCACGACGAGTATTTGCAGACGTTCAACCGCGCGAACGTCACGCTGGTCGACACCCGCGGCCGCGGCGTGCAGCGCATCACCGAGTCGGGTGTGGTCGTCGACGGTGTGCCCTACGAGCTCGACTGCCTGATCTTCGCAACGGGTTTCGAGGTGGGCACCGACTACTGCCGGCGCACCGGTTTCGAGCTGATCGGCCGAGACGGAGTGCCGCTGACCGAGCACTGGCGCGACGGGGTGCGCACCTTTCAGGGCCTGTGTACGACGAACTTCCCGAATTGCTTCATCGAAAGCATCGCGCAGGCGGGCCTGACGGTGAACTTTCCCTATCTGCTGGACGTGCAGGCGACCCACGCGGCGTGGATCATCGCCTGGGCGCTCGAGCGCGGCGTCACCGAAGTCGAGGCGGCGCCCGCCGCCGAGTCCGACTGGGTCGACACCGTTGTCACCCGCTCGGCCGCGAGCGCCGAGCGCGCCCAGACCTGCACGCCCGGCTACTACAACCGGGAGGGGAAGGCGGACAATAAGACTCGGCAGGGCAGCTTCTTCTTCGGCGCACCCACGGAGTACGCCGACATGCTGCGCGCGTGGCGGGCCGGCGGTGGACTGGATGGCTACCTGATTCGCGGCGGCGAGGCCGGACCATGACCAGTCGGCAGGCCCGCTGGCGCTACGGTGTCGGCCGGTTGCGGGCGGCAACCCGGCGCCGGCGCCCACCGAAGGTGGCCATCATCGGCGCGGGCTTCGGTGGCCTCGGAGCCGCCGTCGCGCTACGCCGGGCCGGCATCGACGATTTGGTCATCATCGAGGGCGACGACGGTGTCGGCGGCACCTGGCGCCGCAACACCTATCCGGGCGCCGCGTGTGACGTGCAAAGCCACCTGTATTCGTTCTCGTTCGCCCCCAACAGATCCTGGAGCCGGACCTACGCACGGCAACCCGAGATCCTTGCCTACCTCGAATCCGTCGCCGACGACTTCGATCTGCGGCGCCACCTGATCTTACGGACTTACGTACGGCAGGCGAGATGGGACGAGGGCGGCCGGCAGTGGGAATTGCAGCTGCAGCAAGCGAATAGCGATACCGTTACCACGTTGCGTGCCGATGTGGTGGTCAGCGCTGTCGGCCTGTTCGGTGCTCCCAGACTGCCAGACATCGAGGGCCTCACCGGCTACCGCGGCCACTTGATGCACACATCGGCGTGGGATCCGGGGGTGGACCTGTCCGGCCGGAAAGTCGCGGTGATCGGCACCGGCGCCAGCGCAGTGCAGGTGGTGCCCGAACTCGCTCGGATCGCCACCGGTGTGACCGTGTTTCAGCGAACGCCCCCATGGATGGTGCCCAAGGACGACCGTGCGTTCAGTGCTCGGGAGCTGGCGAGGTTTCGCCGACAGCCGTGGGCGGCTCGCAGGGAACGGTGGCGAATCTGGAAGCAGTTCCACGACTTCGCCGGAAACGCCGTCGAAGACCCACAGGTGGCAAATCGATCACGGGTCGCGTCATCGTTCTTGGAGCGCACCGTTGCCGACGAGCGGTTACGCCGCGCGCTGACGCCCGACTATCCATTCCGCTGCAAGCGAGTGCTACTCGGCGACGACTACTATCTGGCGCTACAGAAGGACCACGTCGATCTGGTGACCGAACCGATCGCGCGAGTCACCGAGACGTCGGTCGAGACCGTCAGCGGCGAATCGGTGGCCGCCGACGCCATCGTGTGCGCCACCGGATTCCAGACCAGCCGCTACCTCGCCGGCATCGAGGTGATCGGACGGGGCGGTCAAAGCCTGCACGAGCGCTGGGGCGACGACCCGTGCGCCTACCTGGGCGTCGTGGTCAGCGGTTTCCCGAATTTCTTCATGCTCTACGGCCCCAACACCAACCAGGGCGGCAACTCGATTGTCTACATCCTGGAGGCCGCCGCGCGTCTGGTTGCCAGTGCGGTCAGCCGGGTGGCGCGCAAGGGCGGCTATGTCGATGTCCGTCCGGAAGCCGAAAAGCGCTACAACGACCAGCTTTCCGCGGACCTGGAGCACACCATCTGGACCCGGTGTGACAGCTACTTTCGCTCGCCCACCGGTCGCATCGTCACCCAGTGGCCCTACACCGAGCTGGAGTACGCCCGCCGGACCTGGCGGCTCCGGTCGCGGGACTGGCTACTGGCCCAGGCCGAAGTCGATGACGCCGCGGATCAGGCGGCCGGCGGTCAGGTCGGCGTAGGCGTCGTTGATGTCGTCGAGCCGGTAGCGTTCGGTGATCATCTCGTCGAGGAGTAGCCGACCCGACTCGTACAGCGTGGCGAGCAGCGCGATGTCGCTCTTGGGATTGCACGAGCCGAACACCGTGCCGCACAACGTCTTGTTCATCAGGATGAAATCCTGCAGGGCGACGGCGATCGAGGCCGTAGCGGGCGCCGGGAGCCCGGTCAGCACGCACGTGCCGCCCTTGCGGGTGAGCGCCAGTGCCGTCCCGACATCGGCCTCGCCGATCGTGGTGGGGGAGACCACGACCGCATCCGCCATCACGCCGCGGGTCAGGTCGCGCACCAGCTCGAGCGCGTCGGTCGCCGTCGCGGCGACGTGGGTCGCGCCGAAAGTCACTGCGGAGGTGCGCTTGAAGTCGCTCACGTCGACCGCGACGATCCGCGCGGCGCCGCTGATGCGGGCGCCCTGAACGGCCGCGGTGCCGATCCCGCCGGCGCCGATCACCACCACCGTGTCGCCACCCCGCACCCCGGCACGCCGGGCGGCCGACCCGTACCCGGTGGGCACCGCGCACGCCAGCAGCGCGGCGGGCACCAGCGGAAAGTCCGGGTCGATCTTGACCAGCGAATTCGCCGCCACGACAGTGTGTTCGGCGAATGCGCCGATCTTGGACACGTGGCCGAGGTCTCGCCCGTCGACAGTGTGATGGCGAAAGGTGCCGTCCGTCGGCATGCCCGGCGCCAGGGTCCCCGACCCCGTGTCACACAGGTACTCCATCCCCGAGGCGCACCAGCGGCACTGCCCGCAGACCGCGACGAAGGACGTCACCACGTGGTCGCCCGGCGCGAACCCGGCGACGCCCGGCCCCACGTCGACAACCACACCAGAGCCCTCGTGCCCGCCGATCGTCGGCGACATGGCGGGTAACCCCAAGGCACGCAACGTCTCCGGCGGCGCGGCCAGCTTCCCCTGCCGGATGTGTTCGTCGGAGTGGCAGAGCCCGCAGGCAGCCAGCCGCACCAGCACCTCGCCCGCCTTCGGCGGATCCAGCTCGAATTCCTCGACGGTCCAGGGACGGCCGTAGTCGTAGAGGATGGCCGCGCGGCTTCGCATCGACTCGTGCCGCCTTTCTGCCGGAGTGTTCGAGTGGGGCCGCGCCGGGCAAGTCGCTACCGGGCGGGGTCCGCCGCGACCTCGATGTCGCCGGCCGCGGCCGCGGCCTTCAACTGGTGGAAATCGTCGAGCGACTTGTCGGCGTAGGCGTAGCACCATTCGGCCACCGCGGATTGCACGATCTCGCCAGAGCCGACATATCCGCGCAGCAACGAGGCGTTCGCACTCTGGGAATGGGCCCGGGCCAACAGCACCGCGCAGGCGGCGACGTAGTCGCTGAACGTGGGGGCCGCCATGCCCTCGGTCTCGATCGTGCCCTTCATGTCGTGGAATTGCCGGACGTAGTAGTCGCGGCCGTCCTTGCGGGTCGGCCCGAGAAACACGTCCGACATCGCCTGCAGAATGCGCTGCCCGTCGACGACGCGCATGCCCTGGCCCTTGGCCTCGATGGCGGCCGCCAACATGCGCGGTTGAGGCCAGCCGCCGTATTCGTCGAGCACTGACCGGGTCGCCTCCTTGATCTGCAGGATGAGCGGTGTGCCGTTGGGGCCCACCAGGATGACCAGGAAGCACCGGGTGCCGACGCTGCCGACGCCGACCACCCGCAGCGCCACGTCCGTGACGCGAAAGTGTGACAGCAGCAGCGCGATGTCGGCGGGAACGGTGGTCAGGTACTCCTGAATCGACTCCACCAGAACGGCTTCGGCGTCCTCGTCGAGGTGCTGCAGGACCGGTGGCGCCTCGCGCAGGCGCGGCGTCCCGTCGGCGCCGACCTCGGTGAGCTGCCTGAAGAGCCGCGCCGATGTCCGGCTGCGAGCCCGGGATGTCGTCTTTTGAATCACGCCGAGCAGGCCCTTGGATACCGTCCCGGCGTGGCGTTCCGGCTCCACACGAAGGTAGTAGCGGTCCAGGACGTCCATCGCGAGCATGGACTGCAGGCTGGACTGGTAGCCGGCCAGCGCCTGCCCGACGCAGCGGCGGATGGCCTTGGCGGGATAGCCCGCATGGCGCCCGCCGACGATCGCGCTGGTGATCAGGCGCTTAACGTCCCATTCGGCCGGGGCGACGGCTGCCTCGTCGAAGTCGTTCAGGTCGAACACTATTGAGCGATGCGGCGCCGCGTACAGGCCGAAGTTGGACACGTGAGCGTCGCCGCAACACATCACTTCGATCCCGCTCGAGGGGCTGGCGCCCAGGTCGGCGGCCATCACCGCGGCCGAGCCGCGGTAAAAGGAGAACGGGTCGGCGAGCATCCGGGCGAACCGCAGCGGGACGAGTTCTGGTACCCGATCGGCATTTTGAGCCACCAGGATTTCGGTGGCCGACTTTTCGGACGGGGTCAGCTGTGCGAGCGTGCGCCGTGGCACGGCCTTGCGCAGCGCGCGGCCGCGCGCCTCGTCCTGGTCCGGAACCTCGAGATCGATCAGGCGTTCACGCAGCACCGGTTGTGGCATCCGCTCAGCATAGGTAGCGCGGCCGCGCCGGCGGCGGGCTTTGCCGCTGAAACGAGTTGGTGTCGGGGGATCCGGTGTCAACCGGTGGCGGCGGCCACCCGGGCCCGCTCGATCATCGAGGCGACCACGCCTCCGTCGTTGAGGATGTCGGTACCGGTCAGGTAGCCCGCCCTATCGCTGGCGCAGAACGCGAGCAACTCGGCCATCTCCTCGGGCTTGCCCCACCGCGGGACCGCGGCGTTGGTGACAAGCGCGCCGGCGCCGGCCTGCTCCTCGAGCCGGCCCATCTCGGTGTCGACCGACCCCGGCGAGACAGAGACGATGCGCAATCCACGCGCATTGAATCTCTCGGCCTGCGACTGGCTGTACCACTTCACAAAGCTCTTGCTGACGGCGTAGGCGAGGCCGGACCGCGCCTCCTCGGGCGCGATGTTGCAGGTCGTCATCATGGCCCCCATGAAGGCGTCGGCGTCCTGCAGCGCCAGCGGGAATTGGTCCACCGGAACCATTTCCGCCGGGAGCAGGTGAGCCGCCATTGACGCCACGTTGACGATCACGGCGCCCTCGCCGGCCGCCGCGTAAAACGCCTCGTTGACGTTGAGCGTGCCGAGGGCGTTCGTCCGCATGACGTAGTCGGCAGGGCCCATGCTCGGGCTCACTCCCGCGGTGTGGATGACCGACGCGAGCGTCCCGAACCCCTTCGCCGTTTCGAGCAGGCCGGCGACCGCACCCGAGTCGGTGACGTCACAGTCGACGGCCGTTGCGGTCATCCCGAGCTCGTCCAGGGTTGTGGCCGCAGCCTTCAGCCGGTCCTGCCGGACGTCGCAGAGGACCACCGCATGGTCGCGGCCGACGATCTTGGCGGTGGCCTGGCCCATGCCGCCCGCCCCGCCCGTGATCACCGACACTCGATTCATACGTGGACGGTATACGGCGAGCGTTCGTCGGCGATCAGGGGTCCGGCACGGGATGGTGGGGGTGACCGCTGTGCCGGATGGCCTTCCCGTAGAACGGCGCCCGGACGGTGGCCGCCAGGTGACGGCGGTATCGGATCAGCGCGACGACGGCCACCGCGGTGTAGACGCCGCAGAGCAGCAGCCGGCCGTGCGTCGAGGCGATGGGGAATTGCACGACGAACAGGCCCAGCAGGGTGCATGCGGCGGCGCGCTGGAAGCGCAGCGCCAACAACAGCGCCACTCCCATCATGGTTTGGGTGGCCGTGAGCAGCACTTCCTCCACCTGACGGGGATCGAGCTGGAGCGAGAACCCGCCCCCGCCCAGCAGGTGGGCGATCGGCAGCGACCCGATCAGCAGCGTCCACTGGTTGACCTTGGAGGAGATCAGGGTGGCGATGGCCGCCGTGCCCTTGCCCCGGGCGGCGAAGATGGTCGCCACGATGAACTCGGGGGCCTCGGAGGCAAGCGGGGCAAGCCACTGGACCAGCAGGAACTTGTCGATGCCCAGCTCGGTGCCCGCGGCGACCAAGTTGTCGGCGAACGGTTTGGCGCACAGCAGAATCACCGCGCCGGACGCCAGGAAGAGGCTGACAACGACGATGCGCCGACCGCGATCGGGTAGCTCGCCCAGGGCGGCCGCGGTCCCGATCAGGTCGGGCTCCTCCACGTCCCCGTGGCTGACCTTGTAGAGGTAGAAGCCGAACCATGCCAGCAGCGCCAACCCCAGCCCGAAGTGAATTTGGCCGCTCGCCGGTATCGCGAACGCGATGATGCCGGCGATCAACAAGAATCCGAGTTCGACGCGGTTGGTCGGTTGCAGCGCCAGGCCGGTGGCCTTGCCGGAGCCGGCCTTGCGCGCCACCAGGATGCTGACCAACACCACGACGGGCCAACCGAGACCCATCAGCAGCCGGTTGGACCCGGTCATGTTGGCGGCCGCGTATTGCGTGTAGTCCGGGTTGTGGCCGGACACATACGCGTAATACAGGTCGACGGCGTACTCGGGCAGCACCGCGATGAGCGCCAATACCGCCGTTGCCAGCCCACCGGAGACATCGATCTGCGCGGCTTCGGCTGCCCAGGCCAGCAGGAAGCTGGCCGACACCACCGCGGCCCCGAAGATCAGCAGCGCGACGATCGGGTCGGGGCGCAGGCCGGCGAGTCGCGTCACCACCGCCGGGACGACGAATGCCGTGGTGATCAGTGCCGAACGCGCCAGGGTGCGACGCCGCGAGCGTTCTGCCGTCGCGACCGCGGTCGCGGGCCTGTCTGTGGCGAGCATCGTCATCCTTCGATATGGAGGGGTGGCGACTGAGGCGGCTACTCCGGATGGGGCAGCCGTGCCGAACGATTACCCAAGTTACCCGCGAAGCACGTCGCCAGCAACATCGCTGCTCGGCTTAGCGCCCCCGTATCGGAGGATATCTTTGCTGGATAACGGGCCGTAGCGGGAAAGTTAGGGTGTCCTGATCCCGAAGTTTGGCAAACCCTTTTGGCGCACAAATCGCCGCTACGCAGTACGACGCCTTGCGAGCCGGGGAGGTTCCCGCTACTTGTCCGGGCCCATGGCCGCGGCCGCGGCTTGGGCGAACAGTTCGACGGCTTGGTTGCGGGTTAGCGACGCCAGCATTTGCTCGGCGGCGCGCATCATGTCGCCGACCATCAGGGTCGGCCCGTTTCCGAGGTTCTCGAACGCCTCCGCGATGACGTCGGCCACGGCGGCCGCGCCCGGCGGCACCTCGTCGAGCGAACCGATCTGGCCGCGGCTGTGCTCGAGTTGCCGCAACGCGGGCGTGTCGGTCTTGCCCAGGATGAGGCCGAGGACGTCGACGCCCTTGTCGTGCAGCTCGGCCCAGAGTGCCTCGGCGAAGACCATGTCGAACGCCTTCGAGGCGCCGTAGGCGACCATGTTGGCCCCGCCTGCCAGGCCGGCGCCGGACCCGAAGAGCACGATCCCGCCGCGGCGCCGCTCGACCATCCCGGCCGCGAAGTGGTGGCACAGCTGCATCGGCACCATGCAGTTGCGTTGCACCATCGCCTCGGCGGCTTCGACCGGATTGGCCAGGAACGGCTCGAAGTTCGGGTCCGCGCCGGCGCAGTACACCAGGAGGCCCACCTCCAGGTCGCTGGTCGCCGCGGCGACGGCCGCCGCCGCACCCGGTTCGACGAGATCAATGGCGAGGGTCCGCGTTGACGCCGCCGTATCCCGCTCGATCTGGGCCGCGACTTCGTCGAGGACGGCCTGCCGGCGGGCGATCAGCACCACATTGATGCCCCGCTCGGCGAGCCCGCGCGCGAACGCCGCGCCCACCCCGTCCGAGGCGCCGGCCACCAGCGCCCACGGCCCGTACTTGGTTGCGAACGTCATCTAGGACCCCCCGACCGTCGTCAGCCGTACCTGGGTGTAGCGCCGGCGGGCGATCCGCCAGCCGTCCGCGGTGCGCACGATCTCGTCGTCGTAGAAACCGATCGCATTGACACCAGAGTTGTTGTCGCCGGCCATGATCAGCCCGTCGATATAGGTCCGCGCCGTGGCCCGGTCGCCGTCGACCGTGATGGCCTGGTTGGTCAAGCGGTGCAGCGTGTGCCCGGCCAGCGCGTGCACCCGCTCCATGAAATCCGCGACGGCGTCGACTCCGGTCCACGACCCGATCTCGCCGTAATCGAGCTCGCAATCCGTGGTGAACACGGTCCGAAACAGCGGCCAGTCGCGCCGGTCTATCCCGGTGGCGTAGCGCACCAGCAGCTCCGAGATGTCTTGGCGGTCACCACGTTCGGTCATGGCAGGTCTCCGTTCGGGTAAACCGCGATCCGCCGCGGGTCGCCCCTTAACGCCACCGCACGCAATGCGCTACGCTCTCGGATAGTCGAAGAAAAACCTCGAAAATATTCATCTCACTCTAAATCGTGTGGCAGAGGAGTCAAGCCATTCGCGGATCGACGTCTGCGCCGACCGCCCGGGTGCTCGACGTGGTCGAGCTCCTGGCCCGGTCCGGGAATGCGCGGCTGCGGTTCTCCGACATCGTGCGCGAGCTCGGGCTCACCCAGGCGACCGCACACGCGATTCTGAAGACGCTGTGCGACCGGGGATGGGCCAGCCGCGATCCGGTCGCCAAGACGTTCACCCTCGGCCCGGCGTTGGCCGTCGTGGCCGCGCGGACGGACACCGCCCGGCCGCTCGCGCACGCGGCCCGTGCCGCGGCACTGCGGTTGTCCCGCGACGTCGGCCACGCCTGCTCGGTGGTCGAGCGTTTCGGAGATTCGTTGGTGGTCACCGCTTTTGAGGGCGAGCCCGCCACCCAGCCGTCCGGGATTCCGGGCGATCGGATTCCGTATGCCCCGCCCTTCGGGGTAGCGCTCGCCGCGTGGGACGACGAGGAGCAACAACGCGCGTGGATCCGCCGCGGTGCGGGCAACAATCCCGATCGCACCCGGCGGCTCGAACAGGTGCTGGAGCACACGCGCGAGCGCGGCTTCGACGTCGACTGGACGACGCCCGCACTGGCCCAGGCGGTGCAGGTGGTCGGCACACTCGACAGCGACGAGATGCCCACGCCGGTGCGGCGCATCTTGGATCAGTTGCTCGTCGAGTTCACCACCATCGGCTTCCTCTCCGACGACAACCCCGGGCGGCGCAAGCAACCCGTGGTGACCATCGCCGCACCGGTTTTCGAGGAAGGACACGTTGCGCTGATGGTGGCCGTCCATCCGCTGTGCCCGCTCTCGGCGCGGCAGATCAGGGTCATCGGCAAACGCCTGACCGACGAAACGACGGCGATCACTCTGCCTCCGCCGCGACCGGCCGCGGTCGACCGCGCCGTCTAGGCTCGGCGTATGGAACTGCGGCAGTTGCGCTACTTCGTGGCCGTCGCAGAGGAGTTGCACTTCGGCCGCGCCGCGCAACGCGTGCACATCTCCGGACCGGCCCTGTCGCAACAGATCATCTCGCTGGAGCGGGAACTGGGCGCCGACCTGTTCGTGCGGGACCGGCGGAGTGTTCGGCTGACCGAGGCCGGGCGGACCTTCCTTACGGATGCGCGCCGAATCCTGTCTCTGGCCGACGATGCCAAGCTCCGGCTGCGGCAGGCGGCCGCGCGCAGCACGCCGGTGCGCCTGGGTTATGTCAGCTGGCTGCCCGAGGACGTCACCACGATGGTCGGGCCCGCGGCGGACGTGCGCCTCGACGAATGGGTGTTGCCCTCGCACACGCAGGCCGACCGGGTGGCCGAGGGCACCCTCGACATTGCGCTGGCGTGGGTCACCGCCGGCCAGATCGAGGAGCGCGGCCTCACGGCGCATCTGCTGCGGACCGAGCCACTGCACGCGGTCATGCCCGGCATTAGTTCGTCCGAACCCGTTGCCGCACAACGGGTCAGCGTACTCATCGACGCCGACGAGTCGGCGTGGTCGTCGTGGAACCGGTACGCCAGGGAGTTCGCCGGCCACGCGGGCGCCCGCGTCGTCCACATCGACGACGGCGGCATCACCGGCGACGCGTTCTACGCGCACGTGCGCAGGGTCGGCGTGCCCGTGCTCGCCTCACCCAAGCGCCACACCGCGGCGCTGCCACCCAGCCTGGGTCAGCGTCCCGTCGCCGAACCGGTACCGCTGTGGACGTGGTCGCTGCTGCACCGCCGCGATGACGACCGCGCCAGCGTGCGCGGCGCCGTGGAAGCGCTGTTGGCGGTCGCGCGTACCCGCGATTGGCCGGCCCCTCCCGCCGGCCCGTGGTGGGCGCCGGCCGACGACCCCCACCTGCGGTGAGAAGTCCCACCGAGCACTGGTAGGAGAACGGTCCTGGACGCCGGGCCGGCGCTGCGTTTCAGTGAAAGTAAGCAGTCCGGAAGGCGAAAAAGCATGGCAGAGAACTACGTTGTGGATGACCTGGCCGGCTTCGTCGTAGGCGCGGAGTGGGGCGATCTGACCGGACGTCCGCGCGCGCTGATGAAACGCAATGTGCTCGACAGCATCGCCTGCGCCGTCGGCTCCCTGGACGGGGAGCTCGTCGCGACGATTCGCGAACACACCGACCAGTTCAGCGGCGTGCCCACCGCGACTTTGGTGGGCGGCGGACGGGCGTCGGTGGACCAGGCCGCATTCTTCAACGCGGTGCTGGTGCGCTACCCCGACCTGCAGGACACCTACCTGACGGTCGGGGGGTTGTGTCATCCCGCCGACAACTTCGGCGCCGTCCTGGCCGTCGCCGAGCACACGGGCGCCAGCGGGGCGGACTTCCTGCTGGCACTGGCGGTCGCCTACGAGGTGCAGTGCCGGTTCAGCGCCCAGGTACCGGTCATGGCTCGCGGGCTCAATCACGCGCTACAGCTGTCGATGTCGGTGGCGGCAGGCGCGGCGAAGCTGCTCGGTCTCAGCGTCGAGGAGACCGCCAACGCCATCTCCGCCGCAGCGGCCGACAACGTGTCGCTGGCGACGGTGCACGCCGAGCCGGTCTCGAACTGGAAGGGCATCTCGCCGGCCATCACCGGCATGCGCGCGGTGTACGCGACCATGCTGGCCGCCCGCGGCGTCACCGGACCCAGGTCGCTGTTCGAGGGCCCGCATGGCCTGGTGCAACTTTTCGACCAGGCCATCGATCTCGCGACCACCGACCGGCGGCTCAACTGCGTCGAACAGACCTACCTCAAGCAGTACTGCTCCCTCATCCACGGGCAGGTGGTCATCGACGCGGTCTTGGCCCTGCGCGCCGAGAACGACCTGCACGGCGAGGACGTCGCCCGGGTGACGCTCGAGGTGTTCCAGGGCGCGTACGACTTCGCCGGCGGGGGAGCCTACGGCGCGAAGGACGATCCACGCACCAAGGAGCAGGCAGACTACAACCTCAAATACCTCAGCGCGGTGGCACTTCTCGACGGCGGGGTGGGCCCCGAACAGCTGGAAACCGAGCGGGTTTCGCGCGCCGACGTGCGGGACCTGTTGACGCGTGTCGACGTCAAACCGGCCGCCGACCTGACCGCCGACTATCCTCGACGGACGGCGGCCCGGGTGCACCTGGTGACCCGCGACGGCCGGGAATTCGACCGCGAGCAAGCCGATTACGAGGGATCCCCGACCCGGCCGATGTCCTGGGAACGCGTGGCGGACAAGTTCGGATGGCTGGCCGAGCCGTTCTGTGACGACGCGCTGCGCGCCGACATCGTCGCGGCCGTCGACCGCCTCGACGAGATCCCCGTCGCCGAACTCACCGGCCTCCTGGGCGCGGCGAGCCCCACCGCCCAACGGCCGCGCACCAAGCCCCGGTTCTGACGCGCCCTCTTGCGTGACCCGCAGTAGGCAGTGCGATGATCGGCCATGCGCAAAGATCAGGGCGGCAATCGGTGGGAGTTGGTCACCTGTGCGGTCGCGGGCCACGCCACCTACGCGCCCGACGAGGAGGACCTGGCCGCGCGCCTGAGCGGCAGCACCGGACTGGGCGAGGTCTGGCGCTGCCTGCGCTGCGGTGAATTCACCGTGGGGAATCCGCACGGGCGGGGACGTGCCGAGGACGCCCCGATGATTATGCGCGGCAAGGCTTTACGCCAGGCCATCATCATCCGGACACTCGCGGTGGAACGCCTGTTCCGGGCGGTGGTGATCGCGCTCGCCGCGTACGCGGTGTGGAAGTTTCGGGGTGCGCGGGGCGCCATCCAGGCCACCCTCGACCGTGACCTGCCGATCTTCCGTGCGGCCGGGTTCAAGGTCGATCAGATGACCATCGTGCACGAGCTGGAAAAGGCGCTGGCCGCCAAGCCTTCCACCCTGGTTTTGCTGACCATGATGCTGGCCGCCTACGCGCTGCTGGAGGTCGTCGAGGGCGTCGGCCTGTGGTTGCTGAAGCGCTGGGGCGAGTACTTCGCGGTGATAGCCACCTCGGTGTTCTTGCCGTTGGAGATTCACGACCTCGCCAAGGGCATCACGATGACCCGGCTGGTCACCTTCACCATCAACGTGGCCGCCGTGATCTACTTGCTGTTCTCGAAACGCCTGTTCGGCTTGCGCGGCGGCCGCGAGGCCTATGACGAGGAACGACGCGGCGAGCAGCTGCTCGATGTGGAGCAGGCCGCCGCCAAAGCCTGACGTCAGGCCGTCGACTGCCGGGGGTGAATGAATATGCCTTCCGCTTCGACGGTGACGCCATCCTCATCGGCCAGGTGGCCGACGGCGAACGTCTTGACGCCCTCGGTGCGCTCGACATGCGCCTGCACCCGCAGCGGCCGCTCCAGCTCGGTTCGGCGCCGGTAGCGCAAGGTCAGGGTGCCGGTGTAGGCGGGCCTGCCGGGCCGGTGCGCGGTCGCGCCGAGCACATGGTCGAGCACCAACGCGCAGATGCCGCCGTGAACGTGGCCGGGGGGTCCCTCGTAGGCCGCGCCCAGGGTGAATTCCGACCACACCACGCCGTCCGGCTCGTGGTGGACCACCAACGGCGGTGCCACCGGGTTGCGCATCCCGACCACCGCGTTGCCCCACGCAACGGTCTGGCCGTCGGACAGGTAGTGCACGCCGACGGGCCCCGGCTGCGCCGCCTCGCCCAATTCGGCTGCGGCCGCGTCGATCTTGGCCTGGGCCGCCGTCACCGCCGCTGGTTCCGCCTCGGTGCGGATGCTGATGTCGATGAGCCGGCGGATGGACTCGGCAAGCGGCGCGTAGACGGACTCGAGCCGGCCGAGGTCGATGCAGGGCGTTTGGTCATGCATCTCGGCAACCTAACAGCACGGCTGCTGGTAAGAACTGAGCGATGGGCACTTATGCGGTCACCGGATCGGCTTCCGGGATGGGCCACGAGACCGTGCAGCGGCTCAAGGCCGACGGGCACACCGTGATCGGCGTCGACATCAAGGACGCCGATATCGTCGCCGACCTGTCCACGCCGCTCGGTCGCAAGCGGGCCGCCGACGGCGTGCTGGCGGCCGCGGACGGCAAGCTCGACGGTGCGGTGCTGGCCGCGGGCCTGGGGCCCAGCCCCGGTCGAGAACGCCTGCGCCAGATCGGCCAGGTCAACTATTTCGGCGTCGTCGAGCCGCTCGTCGCGTGGCGGCCGGCGCTGGCCGCGGCCGAAAGCGCGAAAGTGGTCGTCGTGGGGAGCAACTCGTCGACCACCGTGCCTCTCGTGCCGCGCCGGACGGTGAAGGCGCTGCTCGCCCATGACGCCGATAAGGCGCTGCGGTCGGTGCGGCCGTTCGGTCCGGCCGCGCCGACGATGATGTATGCGGCGTCGAAGATCGCCGTAAGCCGCTGGGTGCGGCGACACGCGGTGCTGCCGGAATGGGCGGGCTCGGGTGTGCGCGTGAATGCCCTGGCGCCGGGGGCCGTCATGACGCCGTTGCTGCAGGAACAGCTTGCGACGCCCCGGCAGGCCAAGGCCGTGCGGTCCTTCCCGGTGCCGCTCGGTGGCTTCGGCCAGGCCGGCCACATGGCCGACTGGATGTGTTTCATGCTGTCGGAGTCCGCCGAATTTCTCTGCGGCAGCGTAATTTTCGTCGACGGCGGCACCGACGCGTATTTCCGTGCCGACGATTGGCCGAAAGCGCCGCCGGCACACGGGTTGCCGGGATACCTGCGACGGTTCAGACGTTCGGGGAGTGTGTGACAAACAGCCGGCGCGCCGACGGGTGTGCGTCGCACCACAACGCGGCTTTTCATGGCGTTCACCCCGGCGCGGCGCATCCGTAAACCGGCCGCGGTGGAATTCAATGATTCGGCACACAGGCCGAACAGACGAAGGATCGAAACCGTGGCAACACTGCCGTCCTGGATCAGCCAGAGCCCTGCCAACTTCGGCATGGTGACGCCCATCAAGGCGCGCGCCTGCGACGCGTGGCAGGCGGTGCGCAGAAGCGCGCCGCGGCGGGCACGCACCGGCGTGACGCTCATGCAGAGGGGCATCGAGCGCTGCTGACGGGCGCACACGACTACTGGAACCACAACGCCGCGTATCACGGCTGGCTGGTCGAACTCGCGGCGCGCCACGGCGGCGATGTCCTGGATGTGGGGTGCGGTGAGGGGCTGCTGGCCCAGCGGCTGGCCGCGGTGTCGCGCAGCGTCGTCGGCATCGATGCGGACCCGTCCGCAGTCCGGCGGGCCGGGAATCGACTGAAGACCGCAAGCAACGTGTCGGTGCGGCTGGCCGGCTTCGAAGAGTTTCAGGCGCAACGACATTCGTTCGATCTCATCACATTCGTGGCGAGCCTGCACCACCTGCCACTGCGTGAGACACTAGACAAAGTGCGCGAAATGCTCAGACCGGCAGGAGAACTCGCCGTCGTCGGTCTGTCGGCCAACAAGACCATCGGCGACTGGGCGTGGGCGGCCCTGTGCACACCGGTGGCGCGCGCCGGGTCGTTGCTGCATCGGGAGACACGCGACATCGGCGTGGCCGTCGCCGATCCCCGGGAAAGTCTGCACGAAATCCGCCGCGTAACCGCGGACGTGCTACCGGGAGCGGTCATTCGGCGGGGCCTGTACCACCGATACCGCCTACTGTGGCGAAACCGCTGAGCCGGTGAAACGCTCACGCTCACGGCGGCGGGCCCGCGAAGCGCGCAGGTTCGCCGCGTTGCCACACGTCTTGACGTCGTGCCACACCCCGCTGTTGTTCTTGGAGCGGTCGTAGAACGTCGACCCGCAGCGGTGGTTGTGGCATTGCTTGATACGCCGCCAGGTATCGGCCTGCTGACTGAGCAGAATCTCGGCCCACAGCGCCGCGGCGAGCCAGCGCCAGCCGGTGCCGCTGGGCTCCAGCCGCACCTCACCGGCGTCGGTGACTACGAGAGCGGCGGGGACGGCGCTTCGGCCACTGGGTGCCTCGCCGGCCACCAGTGCATCGATCCTGGCCCTCAAGGTGCGCAGCTTGGCCAGGTCCGCGGCGTCCAGTGTGGGCACCGGCACATCGATGCCGCGGGCGGCCGACCAGGCGTGCACCGCATCCGCTACCCATTCGTCCGCGAGCGCGGTGTCCGCAAGCAGGTCCGGGCCGTACGCCCCGATTCCCCTCGTGTTGAGGAAGTCCTGAACCAGGCCCAGGCCTCCCGGTGCCGCGGTGATGCCGTACCGCTGTGACGCAGACCATGAAATAGACATACCTAAAACATACTTGACTATGTCGACACCGGCAACTACGGTGACAGAATCAAAAGCGATATACCTACGTCAAGGAGTGCGGGTCATGGTCAACGTCAAGGGGTCGACGGTCGTGGTCACCGGCGGACAGCGCGGGCTCGGCAAGACCGTCGTGGACGAGTTGTTGCGGCGGGGGGCGGCGAAGGTGTACGCCACGGCGCGGGCGCCCAAGCCGAGCGCGGATCCGCGGGTGGTCAGTGTCGAGTTGGACGTCACCAAGCCGGAGTCGGTTGCGGCCCTGGCCGTTTCGGCTCCGGATGCCGAGATCGTGATCAACAACGCGGGTGTCCTGGGCGCGCGGAAGCTGCTCGAGAGCGACATCGAGGAAGTGCGCGCGGTGTTCGAGACGAACTACTTCGGCGCGCTGCGTGTCGCGAAGGCGTTCGCGCCGATCCTGGCCGGCAACGGCGGCGGGGCCCTGGTCGACATCGCCTCGATCTTGTCCTGGATGCCCGGCTCGGGTGGGTACGGGGACTCCAAGGCGGCGCTGTGGTCGGCGACGAATTCGTTGCGGATCGAACTTGAGAAGCAGGGCACCCTGGTCGTCGCCGCGCACCTCAGCTTCACCGACACCGAGATGACCGCCGGGTTCGACGCCCCCAAGAACGACCCGCGCGAGGTGGCGCGCTCGATCGTCGACGGTATCGAACACGACGACACCGAGGTGTTGGCAGACGACGACACCCGCTACGTCAAGGCGACGCTGTCCGGGCCGGTCGAGGCGCTGCCGCGGATGCCGTGAGCATGAGGGTCTGCCCGAAGGCAGATCCCCGTCTTAAGACGGTGGGTCAATCAGGCCCTTGCGGATGGCCTCGCCCAAAAATGGGCTTGCTGCACTTCGGGCAGACCACCGGGGTGACCCGGCATCACCACGGTCGCACGCGCCGCCCGGCGTTTCGACGGGCGAAGGTCCCGGATGCATCGGCCGAAGGTCACATTCACGCCGTGCCCCGCTGACGGTCCGCGTGTTTGGATAGCGACATGCCCGACATGGAAATCGAAGGCGTCGTGAGCGCCACACGCGTCATCGCGGCCAACGCCGCGCGAATTTTCGAACTGATCGCCGATCCCGCCCGCCAGCCGAGCTGGGATGGGAACAGCAATCTCGCCTCGGCCGCCCCGGGTCAGCGGGTCCGTGCGGTCGGCGACGTGTTCAAGACGACGCTGACGAACGGCGCCGTGCGGGAGAACCACGTCGTGGAATTCGTCGAGGGCAGCAAAATCGCTTGGTGCCCAGCCGAACCCAGGAAGCAGCCGCCCGGTCACCTCTGGCGTTGGGATCTCAGCCCGGTGAACGCCGAGCTCACCACGGTGACGCACACCTACGATTGGACGGCACTGGCCGACCCGACCCGCCTCGAGCGCGCCCGCGCGACGACGCCGGACATGCTGCGCGAGTCCATGGACCGGCTTGCCGTGGTCGCGCAATCCCCCGACACGTGAGGTAACGCGAAAGCGCGCCGGACTCAGCCGTTCTTGCCGCGCACCCACTGAACCGTGCCGAGGTTTTTCACCCGCACGCTGACGAACCCGCGGTCTTCCAGAATGTCGGCGATCTCGTCGTCGTCGAAGACATGCGCCCCCATGTTCGGCAGCCTCTGGAAGAGTCGGGCGGCCGGACCGACGGTGGGAACCATGACGGCGAGCCGCCCGCCCGGTCGCAGCACCCGCGCCATCTCGGCAAGGGCCGCCGCCGGATCCGGAACAAGTTGCAACACTGCCGTCGAGATGACCGCGTCAACCGTGTCGTCGCGCAGCGGAAGTCGTTGTGCGTCAGCCTTGATGAAGCCGACGTGTGGCCCCCCTTCGTTGCGAACGGCGCGGGCGAGCATGGCCTCGGAGATGTCGATCCCCAGGGCCAGTCCGTCCGGACCGGCCGCGCGTGCCAGGGAGGCGGTGACGTTGCCAGGTCCTGAGCCGACGTCCAGCGCGATGCCGCCCGGCGGGATGTTCAACCACTCGAGGGGCGTCTGCCACGCGGCGATCAGCCGCCGCGACAGGGCCTGAGCGTTGTCGTAGAGCATCGACCCGATCGGTGACGCCCACGCGGCCTGGATCGGCCCGGTGTTTTTCGCGACGCGTTCGTCCTCGTCGGATCCGCCGCCGAGCAGATCGAGATAGCCCTTGCTCACGTCGGGATCCGCCGGCGGATCCGCGAGTAGATCGAGCGCTCGCCGCAACGGCGGGAGGCAGCGAGACGTGCACGTCAGTCATGCCTACTCCTTTGACCAAAAACCAAGCTGTGCGCCGAAACTCGCGCGGAAATCCGGGAGCCCGAGTCCGTTGTGCCCGATGGCAGCTTACGCCGAGCCGCGGCGGCTCACCGCCGGACGATCGCGTGCTCGCGCACCAGGGAGTACAGCCGCCAGTGGCCCGGCACGCCCTTGAGCGCCGTCTCGCCGCGGTCGCCGAAGCGGTGTCGCGACCCGGTGACGATGTCGCGCAGCGTGGAGGACACCAGCACTTCGCTGGGGCCGGCGAGTGCGGCCACCCGCGCGCCGATGTGGACGGCCATGCCGGCGACGTCTGTGCCGCGCACCTCCACTTCGCCCGCGTGAATGCCCACCCGCACCTCGATGCCCAGCACGCGGACCGCGTCGACGATGGCGTCGGCGCAGGCGATCGCGGCGCTCGGGCTGCTGAATGTGGCGACGAATCCGTCGCCGGCCGTGTTGACTTCGCGCCCGGCGAACCGCTGCAGCTCGTGGCGCACCAGGGTGTCGTGATTGTCGAGCAGGTCGCGCCAGCGGTGGTCGCCGAGCAGGGCGGCGCGCTCGGTGGAGCCGACGATGTCGGTGAAGACGATCGTGGTGAGCAGGCGCTCGGTATCGGAGCCGCCGCGCACGCCGGTGATGAACTCCTCGATCTCGTCGAGGAGGGGCGCGGTATCGCCCACCCAGTACAGGGTGTCCTCGCCCGAGCACTCGACGAGCCGTGCCCCGGGAATGTGCTCGGCGAGATACCGCGCGTGCGCGACGGGGCTGAAGCCGGGATTGTCGCGATGCAGGATCAGCGTCGGCACGGCGACGCGGGGCAGCCGGTCGCGAACGTCGCCTTCCCTGACCTTGTTGATGAACGCGCGGGCCATGCTGGGCGACGCGGCGCGGTTTCCGGCCATGTCCCACCACGCACGAAACGCGTCGTCGCCCGCCGCGGAGGGCGCGATGATGCCGAGCATGTCGAAACCCTGGTCGACGGCGTCCGGCTCCATCCCGACCGTCGTGAAGCGGTCGGCATCGTCGAGGTCACTCCCGATGGGGTAATCGGGACCCCGCAGGGTGCGGGCCGCGCCGTTGGCAATGACGAGGCTGTTCACCCGGTCGGAATGGTCGGCCGCGAGCACGACGCCGGCCAACGACGTGAAACCCGGGGCGAAAACGGTCGCACGCTCGCATCCCACCGCGTTCATGACCGCGATCGCGTCCTGTGCCCAGGACTCCGGGCCGAGCATGTCCAGGGACGGCACCCGCGAGGACAGGCCGATGCCGCGCTGGTCGAACCGAATCACCCGGCAAAACGATGCGAGCCGGCGGTGAAAGCGGTACATCGACGGCTCGAGGTCGACGCAGTCGATTGGGATTAACGGGCCCGGCAGCACGAGCAGGTCGATCGGGCCATCGCCGAAGACCTGATAGGCGATGTCGATCTCGCCGCAACTTGCGTACCGGGTCCGCGGAGCCGCAGAACTCCCAGCCACGCATCCAGGCTAGTGCAGGTCACCGACAAGCAGGAACGGGTCAACCGCGGATGATCGGCACCAGATAGCGGGCGGCGTACTCGCGGACGGCCGTGGGGTCGGACGTGTCGAGCCGGTCGGTGGGAAACACGATGATGCCCAGGGCGACGCGAAGCAGGATGTCGGCGATGTTGGTCAGGTCGCGCTCGGGCATGTCGGCCCCGCACCGACGCAGGGTGTGCGCGATCCCGTCGGCGAACTGATTGATGGGGAAGGCATGCGAGCGGGAGAACATCCCCAACAGCTCCGGTTCGCTGTCCGCGATCCGGGAGTACAGCGGAGAATCGTGGACCAGGCGCACCCCGAGGGCGAACGCCTCGATCACGGCCTGCTGCGGGTCGCAGCCCGTCGCGGCCCGGTCCAGTGTGGTGAAGAACGATTCGGCCTCACGCCGCACCACGTGCCCGAACAGGTCGTCCTTAGTGGGGAAGCGCCGGTAGATGGTGCTCCGACTGACCCCGGCACGCGCGGCGATGTCCTCGATGTTGGCCCGGCGCACGCCGTAGGTCTCGAACACGGTGCGCGCGGTGTCCAGGATGGTGCGGTCGAGGTCGGTCTGTTCGCCGAGATTGCTGGCAAGGCTGTGGTTCTGCACGGATTACGCCCCTCACGGCAGTCTCGGCGCGACAACGCTCGTTTGACACAAAGATACGCATTTGTTTCACTGCTTCACAACGGGGTGTGCGCGTTTGGGGGCGAGGAGATTCGGATGACAGCGCAGTGGGCCGGCCAGGATTTCGACACCGGTGTTCGGGAGGCGCTGCCCATGCCGGTCGACGGGCCGGACGACTTCGCGCGGCTGGGTCCCGAGTCTTTGATCTGGAAGTTCTACGGGGACAACCGCACCCAGTTCTTCGGGTTCCAACGCACCGCCGGGGTCGAGAACTGCATCGAGCAGCTCGCCCAGGGCGTGCTCGACCACTCGGTCGTCTTCAGCGACACGTTGGGCCGGGCCAAGCGGACCGCGCCGCCGCTGATGAAGACCGTCTACTCCGATCAACCGCGCGAGTGGGGCCGCAAGGTCCGGGACTTTCACAAGTCGATCAAGGGCACCATCAGTGACGGCTCGAGGTATCACGCGCTGAATCCGGAGCTCTTCTACTGGGCGCACGCCAGCTTCGTCGATCAGGTCATCTACAACACCGACACGTTCATCCGCCGGCTGTCCCGTGCGGAGAAGGAGCAGATCTTCGACGAGGGCAGGGTGTGGTACGGCCTTTACGGGGTCAGCGACCGCGGCCAGCCGCAGACCTACGACGAGTTCCTCGCCTACTGGGACGAGATGCTCGAGCGGTTCGTCCCGCATAAGACCGTCCTGTACGGCACCGGCTACATCAGGAAGGGCATTCCGGGCCCGCGCTGGATGCCCAAGCCGATCTGGCGGGTGTTGTCCGCGCCGCTCAACGCCTACACCCGGCTGGTCTTGGTCGGGACCATGCCGCCGCAGATGCGCGAAGTATGCCAGTTGGAGTGGAACCCGAAGAAGGAGAAGCGTTTTCAGCGCTTCGCCGCCGCCATGCGGGCGCTCAATCCACTGATCAACCGACTGCCCGTGGGGGCGATCTACACTCCGTGGGCGGCCAGGGCGTGGCGGCGCTCGGGCGTCGATCCGCGCCGGCTACACAACCGCGCGGCTTAGCAGCGGCGTTCGGCGGCGGTGATGCCGCCTTTGAGGAGCTCGTCGATGACTTTCTTGAACACCGGCAGCATCAGCCGGTCAACACCGGGGATCTTCAGCGTCGACCGTAGATGCCAGCTGACCTCGGTCCCCATGCCGGCCTCGCGCAGCTGGATCGTGCCGATGTGATTGCGGGTCGGTGCGCCTGAGATCATCTTGTACGCGTAGCGGGTGGGTCGCTCATACTCGATGACTCCTCGACGAACGGCGGGCCGATCGCCACCAGACGTCTGATCGCGCCGACACCGTTTGGTGCCGGGGTTCCCTCGCGATCGAGCGTGCTGCGCCGGATTGCCCACACGTAGTCCGCGATCCCGCGGTGGTCGGTCATGGCGTCGAACACGGTCTCGATCGGCGCCGTCGAGGTCCGGGTGAGGGTGAACTCGATCATTCGCGCTCCATGCTGTCGATACGCCCTGGCGGTATCCGGTTGTTCATCATCATCCGTCCCCTCTCGCTGCAGAGAACATAGCCCTGTGGCCGACAGCTCATCGAGGCCGCATAATGCCAACGCTATGTGAGGTTCTCGGGTATCAGCCAACTCGACGGCTACCGAGATGAACCCCATGCATGCCCGGCCGCGAAAGTTAACAACGGGTACACGGCGCCGAAATTCCATGCGAAGTAAGCCAATACGGCGACGGGCGCTTGGCGAGCGGGTGAGGATGGGCCAGGATCTCTTGATATGGCCGATATCGACTTCTCGTTGTTGGACGTTCCGAGATCGGAACCGGTCGACGATCCCGAGGCCTATCTGCGCGCGGCGATCGCCTGGCACTTCGGTGAAGACACCGGTTCGGCGTTCTGGCTGCGGACCGCCGCGACGCTGGACTTCGACCCGATGGCCGACATCAACACCTTCGCCGATCTGAAACTGTTTCCCAACCTCGTCAACGAATTGCGCGGCGTGCCGGTGGAGGACCTCATCCCGCGCGGCTACGGAACGCCGCCCCCGGTGCCCCAGATATTCGAATCCGGCGGCACCACCGGTGCCCCGAAACGGACTGTGCAGCTGCCGGATTGGGTCGCGCAGGTGGTGCAATGGCAGACCCAGGACTTCGCCGCCGGCGGGTTTCGCCGCGGCGAGGGCTTCCTGTGCCTCATGCCCAGCGGACCGCACGGGGTGGGATATTTCTCGCGGCTGGTCTCCGAGCGGCTCGGCGCGACGTTCCACGCGATCGACATCGATCCCCGATGGGTGAAGAAGATCGCCGCCCGCGGCGCCGCCTCCGAAGTCGCCGCCTATGTCGACCACGTCGTCGAGCAGGCCGTGTTCGTGCTGGGGACGCAGAACGTCGCGAACCTGCACACCACCCCGCCGCTGCTCGAGGCCCTGGCCCGGGACGATCGGCTGGTCGACCTGCTGAACGACAAGATCCGCTACCTGTTGCTCAGTGGCGCGCACGTGGACGCCGACACCCTCGACCTGCTCCGCGGCATCTTCCCGGAAACGACGATCACCATGGCCTTCGGCAGCACGATGGTGCTATCCCAGGCGGTCACCCGAACGGCCGACGGCGACGTGTTCGTATTCGACCCTCGCACACCGTACGTCGTGTTCTGGGTGGTCGATCCCGACACCGGAGAACGGGTGCCCTACGGCCAGGCCGGTCAGGTGGTGATGAACCACATCAGCAAGGGCATGTTCATCCCGAACAACTTGGAGCGCGATCTGGCGGTCCGGATGCCCGGTCCGGCGGGCGAGCTCAGCGACTCGGTCAGCGAGGTGCGGCCGGTGGACACCTTCGAGGGCGAGGCCGTCATCGAAGGCGTGTACTGAACGTGACCGACGAACGTACCGGCACCGCAACCGATTTGGCGGCGATCGATGCACTCGGCCCCGACGGGGAGTACCGGACCCGCCGTCGGGAGGTCATCTTCAGCACCGCCGGCGCCGCGGTCGCCGAGTTGAGCCTCGTGCCGCCGCTGTATGTTTCGCGGACCTTGGCCGCGCAACGCAAGGTGGCGCCGCTGCCGGTCGAGCAGCGCGCGGCGGCGCTGTCGCAAGCCGCCGGCATCTTCGCCGACGGGGTCGTCGCCGGCCTCGACTTCGAGGCGTACGTCCGGCTGGCCAGCCGGATCTCGGGGTTGCCCATCGCGGTGACCCGCGCCGGGGCACGCAGCGTCGCCGACGCCGTCAGCGGCGCATTCGACGCGGTCGGCCCGGCCCGGCCGGTGGGCGCGGCACTCGATCGGCGCGAGGAATGCGCCAGGCGCGGTGGCGCGGTGTGGGTGCGGCGGGGGGAGGTCTTCGCCGTGCACGCGGCCGGAAACGGCCCGGGCGTGCACGGCCTGTGGCCGCAGGCACTGGCGCTCGGCTACCGGGTCGCGGTGCGCCCGTCCCGCCGCGAGCCGCTGACGGCGCACCGGTTGGTAACCGCCTTGCGGCGGGCGGGTTTTCGCCCGGAGGACGCCGTCTACCTGCCCACCGACCATGCCGGCGCCGACGAGATCATCCGCTCGGCCGACCTCGCCATGGTGTACGGCGGCCAGCAGGTCGTCGACAAGTACGCCGAGGACCCGGCGGTCATCGTGAACGGCCCGGGGCGCAGCAAGATCCTCATCACCGCCGACCACGACTGGCGCGATCACGTCGATGTGATCGTCGACTCGATCGCCAACCTCGGGGGCATGGCCTGCGTCAACACCACCGCCGTGCTCTACCAGGGTGACCCCGGCCCGCTGGCGCGTGCGATCGCGCGGCGGCTGGCGGCCATCGAGCCGCTGCCCACCGACGACGAGCGTGCGCTGCTGCCCACCCAGCCCCTCGATCAGGCTCGGGCGCTGGCGGATTACCTGGCGGCCAAGGCCAGCGGATCGACGCCGCTGCTGGGCGCCGATCAGGTGGTCGCCGACCTCGGCGACGGCTACGCGGCGCTGCGTCCGGCCGTACACCTGCTGCCCGCGCCCGCGGCGGACGCGCTCAACGTCGAGCTGCCCTTTCCCTGCGTATGGGTATCGCCATGGTCGCCCGGTGCGGGCGTGGACCCGTTGCGGCATTCGTTGGTCGTGACCGCGATGACCGATGACGAGCGCCTGATCGACGATCTGCTCGCCGAACCGACGATCGCCAACGTGTATGCCGGGCCCCACCCGACGTGGCACGCGGCGCCGGGCATCCCGCACGACGGGTTCCTGGCGGACGCCCTGATGCGCAACAAGGGCTTTATCCAGTACGGCGGCTGACGCCCACCTCAAGCCCGGCCGGCGGCGGGCACCAGAACCCGCGCCGGCCGGCTTGTCCGTCGAGCGACGAACTCAACAGCTGATCGCTCAGCTTCCGAAGCCACCCCTGCCGCTCGCGACCGTCGAGGCTCCAGCGGTTCCCGCGTCGAGGTGGCTGGAGGCGAAGGCGACGCCCTTGTCGATCATGGCGCCGTCGTCGGCGTAGGT
>NZ_LZIE01000030.1:0-91018 GCF_001667155.1 Mycobacterium sp. 852002-53434_SCH5985345 | reverse complement strand
TAGGTGACCTTCGAGCCCGGATCCATCACCAGCCCGGCCCGCGACGCCAGCATCGTCAACTTCGTCTTCGGCGTGAAGTCCCCCCGGAACTGCCCGTAGACCAGGGCCCCGGCCACCAAGGCGATGATCAACGACGCGATGCCGGCCAGCTTGTACGGCGGCTTCCGTTGGGCGTTGACCTTCACTGGTGATGTCATGGCGGCTACACCGTGAGTGCGAAGTTGGGGTTGACACCATAGAGCGCCAACGCTGCTGCCAGAACGACGACCTGCACCGATACCAGCGAGAAACGCATCGATCGGCCGACGGCCTCCCCTACGCCGACGGGTCCACCGCCGGCGTTGTATCCGTAGAAGCAGTGGGTGATCATCACGACCGCCGTGATGATGATGGCCTCGAGGAATGACCAGAACACGTCGTCGGGACGCAGGAATGTCCGGAAGTAGTGCTCGTAGGTGCCGTTCGACTGACCGTACAGCACCGTCGTGGTGATCTGCGGGGACAGGAACGACATGATCATGGCCAGCGCATAGAGCGGGATGATGACGACCAGACCGGCCATGATCCGGGTGGTCGCCAGGAACGAGATCGACTTGATGCCCATGACTTCCAGGGCGTCGATTTCTTCGCTGATGCGCATGGCGCCCAACTCGGCGGTCGCGCCCGCGCCGACGGTGGCCGCCATCGCGATGCCGGTGACGACCGGGGCGGCGATGCGCACGTTGATCAGTGCGGCGAAGAAGCCGGTGAATGCCTCGACCCCGATGTTGCCCAGCGAGGCGAAGCCCTGAATCGCGACCAGGGAGCTACCGGAGAGGGTCACGAAGCCGACGATCGCGACGGTGCCGCCGATGACGGCCATGGCGCCGGTGCCCATGCCGATCTGGGCGATCAGCCGCAACGTTTCCTTGCGGTAGTTGCGCAGTGCGTGCGGGATGTGCGCGATGGCCTCCGCACCGAACCAGGCCATCTGGCCGATGTCGTCCAGGCCGCGGGCCGCGGCACCGCCGTAGCGGTTGAGGTTTTCGGCTGCCCGGGGGAAGCGGGCGCGCAATACGGCAGAGGTTGACATCTCAGTGGCCCGTCCCGAATCGCACGCCGATGGTCGTCAGCACCACGTTGACCGCGTACAGGGCGACGACGCAGAGCACGACGGTCTCGTTCACCGCGGTGCCCAGGCCCTTGGAGCCGCCCCGCACGGTCAACCCGCGGTAGCAGCCGACCAGTCCGGCGATGAGGCCGAACATGGCGGCCTTGACGGTCGCGATGACCACCTCGGGCAGGCCGGTGATCGTGGTGAGGGTGGCGAGGTAGGCGCCCCCGGAGACGTTTTGCAGGTAGACACCGAACAGGTAGCCGCCGACCAGGCCGACAGTGATCACCAGGCCGTTGAGCAGAGTGGCGACCAGCGTCGCGGCGATCACGCGGGGAACCACCAGGCGGTGGATGGGGTCGATGCCGAGCACCTCCATCGCGTCGATCTCCTCGCGGATGGTGCGGGCACCGAGGTCCGCGCAGATCGCCGTCGAGCCGGCGCCGGCCACCACCAGCACCGTGGTGAGCGGCCCGAGCTGGGTGACGGCACCGATCGCCGCACCGGCACCGGACAGGTCGGCGGCTCCGAACTGGGCCAGCAGCACGTTGAGCGTGAAGATCAGCAGCACGGTCAGCGGGATCGACACCATGATGGTCGGCAGGAACGCGACTCGCATGATGAACCAGCACTGCAGGACGAACTCGCGCCACTGGAAGGGCCAGCGGAACAGTGCCCGTCCGGTGAGGACGCACATCCGGAAGAACCCCCCGATGAGCGTCAACGGTGTCTGCAGTTGGTCGCGTACGTAGCCGACCAGGTAGGGGCCCTGTCGACTCGTCGACGTTGAAGTCACCGCTGCCCCCTCCAGCCGATACCGCGAGCCTCAGGGCGCCGCGGCGGATCGTGTAACACGATTCGCCCCCTCGCCGCTATGCGGCCGGGGGTGCCCCCACCTTGCCGCGACCCAACGTGTGTGACCATGGGCTCCCTACTGGCAAGTAGTAACGGAGACCACAGGAATGTACCCGATGGCCATGCACGTGTGAACTGCATCTGCACAATTAACCCTTCGTCAACAGCGGGCAAACGTTACAGTTTCCGTCAGCTTTCCTCTCTGGCAGTGAAACCTTCTGTGGTAGAGCGATTTTCGTCGATATTTGCGGTGCCGTAACGGATCCGCAGCTCAGTCTTGAGCACCTTGCCGGCGGGGTTGCGCGGCAGCGCGTCCACAATCTCGAGCGCCTTGGGATGCTTGTACCGCGCGAGCCGCTCGGCCAGGAATTCGGCCAACTCGTCGAGCAGCAGCTGCTCGCCGGCCACCGCCGCAACCGCGATCGGCACCTCGCCCCACTTGTCATGGGAACGCCCGATGACCGCCACTTCGACGATGCTGGGGTGGCTGGCCAGCACGTTCTCCACCTCGGCGCAGTAGATGTTCTCGCCGCCGGAGATGATCATGTCCTTCTTGCGGTCCACCACCCAGACGTAGCCGTCGGCGTCCATCCGGACCAGGTCGCCGGAATGGAACCAACCGCCCGCGAACGCCTCCGCGGTGGCCTCCGGGTTGTTCCAGTAGCCGCTCATCAAAGTCGGTGCGCGATAAACGATTTCACCAACCTCACCGACCGGTACGTCGTTCATGTTTTCGTCGACCACACGTGCGGCCACGGTCGGGATCACCTTGCCGACCGATCCACGTTTGCGGATCGCGTCTTCGCCCAGCAGCATGCAGGTGACCGGCGACATCTCGGTCTGGCCGAAGGCTGCCAGGATCTGGGTTCCGGGGAACGTCGCCGACATCTCGCGCAGCAGCGCGTCGGGGGCGGGCGCCGCCCCCCACGACATCACCCGCAGCCTCAGGTCGCGGGGCCGCGCTCGCTGCTCGGCGCAGACCGCCTGCCACTGGGCGGGCACCAGGAAGAGGCCGGTGACCTTCTCCTCGGCCAACACGTCGAGCAATTGCCCCGGCTCGAAGGCGCCGAGCGGGTAGATCACCGTGGGGGTGCCGAGCAGCATCCCGGTCAGCATGTTGCCGATGCCGGCGATGTGGAAGAACGGGACGCCGACGAAGCCGACGTCGCTGTTGAGGTCGGCGCCGTTGGTGTAGAGGCCCGTCATGGTCTGGCCGGTCAGGTTGGTGTGGGTCAGCACGGCGCCCTTCGGGCGGCCGGTGGTGCCCGAGGTGTACATGATCAACGCCGGCGAATCGTTCGGGATGTCGGGCATGTTCGCGGGCCCGCCGGGCTCGTTGATCAGGTCTTCATAGCCGAGCACGCTGTCGTCGCCCGCGCCACCGGCCACGACGATAGTGTCCAGCAGGGGCTCGACCTCGCGAACCCCGGTGGCGACCGGGGCGAGCACCGATTCGGTGATCATCACGCGGGCTTCGCAATCCTGCACCAGGAACGCGATCTCGGCGGCGGTGAGCCGGAAGTTCAGCGGAACGGCAATCCCGCCGAGCATGTTGACAGCCAGCACCGACTCGACGAATTCGGTCCGATTGAGCATCAACACCATGACCCGATCGCCGAAGCCGACTCCCCGACGGCTCAACGCATCGGCCAGCGCCCCGACGCGGCTCCGCAGTTCGCCCCACGTCACGGTCTTGCCAAGAAACCGCAGCGCCGTCGCGCCCGGCTGCATCAGGGCATGCCGTTCGAGCTGATTCACCCAGTTCTGCCGCCGGGCCAGATACGGCTGCTCGGTTCCCTGCGCCAGATGGCTCGCTAATTGCGCGGTCAACCCCAACCCTTCCCTCACTCCCGCACCGCTTGCGCCAGGTTGATATTTGATAAAACATGGTGTTGTCTGGGTCACATTATGGCCTTAAAGCCCTGCTGACAAGCCCCGACAAAAGTTTCAAACCAACCTCCACGACGCCCCGAAAGCCCTGGCAGCCCCCGTGAACGCACCGATATCCACGCGACTGAGGCGCCGACGGCCACTGCGCCGGGCGCAATTGTCCGACGAGGTCGCGGGCCACCTGCGGGCGGCGATCATGTCCGGGGCCTTGCGGCCGGGAACGTTCATCCGCCTCGATGAGACCGCGGCCGAGCTCGGCGTCAGCGTCACGCCGGTGCGCGAAGCCCTGCTGAAGCTGCGCGGCGAGGGCATGGTGCAGCTCGAGCCGCACCGCGGTCACGTCGTGCTCCCGCTCACGCGCCAGGACGTCGAGGACATCTTCTGGCTGCAGGCCACCATCGCCAAGGAGCTGGCGGCCGCGGCCACCGACCACATCACCGACGCGGAGATCAACGAGCTGGAGCGCATCAATGAGGCGCTCGCCGCGGCCGTCGGCTCCAGCGATGCCGAGACCATCGCGGGCATCGAGTTCGCGTTCCATCGGGTCTTCAATCAGGCGAGCGGGCGGATCAAGCTGGCCTGGTTCCTGCTCAACGCCGCGCGCTACATGCCGGTGCTGATGTATGCCGCCGATCAGCAGTGGGGTGCGGCCGCCGTCGAGAACCACCGCCAGCTGATCGCGGCGCTGCGCCGGCGCGATGCCGCCGCGGTGATCGAACACACCGTGTGGCAATTCACGGACGCGGCCGCCCGGCTGAACGAGATGCGGGACCGCACGGGAATCTTCGACTGACCTGCCTCGCCCGCGCCTAGCCCGCGGCCAACTGCTCGGCGCGCCGCTTGAGGCTTTCGGCAAGGTGGTCCAGCACGTTGTTGAGGAGCTGCTTCACCATCGGCGCCGGGACCGGCATCGAGGTTTCGACGTCGAGGTCCACGGTCAGCAGGCTCGACGCCCCCATCGCCACGACGCTGAACAGCTGTTCCTGTTTGGTGAACAGGTCACCCTGCTGCAGCACGGTCTGGATCTGGTTTTCCCCGGGGTAGTACACGGCCTGGATGAACATGCTCTGCATGCCCTGATAGTCGGTGTCGAGCCGCAGCTGGCTGGGGCGCCCGTCGTCGTATCGCGCGAGCACCCAGAGACCCTTGATCTCCTCGTTCCACTGCGGGTAGGCCTCGAAGTCGGCGACGATCGCCATGATCAAGGCCGCGTCGGCGCTGACCTCGACGGTCTTGCTCATCACGGGCATTGGCGAAGCATAGCCGGGTGGGCGACGCCCTCCGGCAGTGCGGCCGGGCCGGCGGTTTCGCACGAAAGCCCCGGCCCCGCGGGCGATCTCAGGCTTATCGGTCCACGCGCGCCGACGACAGCAACGAGCGGACGGGCTCGGGGATCTCGATCGGCTTGCGACTGGACCTGTCGACGTAGACGTGCACCCAATGGCCGAGCGCGGTGACGGGCTGCGCCTGCTCTGCGTGCGCCGCCCGGAACACGCCGAGCCGGTACGTGACGCTACTGCGGCCCAGCCTGGTCACCGCCAGGCCCACCGCGAGGTCTTCGGGGAAATGCAGTTCCGAGTAGTACCGGCAGCCCGACTCGGCGACGATGCCCAGCGCGGGGGTGGTGAGCGGGTCCAGCCCGGTGCTGGTGTTGATCCAGGCGTTGATGGCGGTGTCGAACAACTGGTAGTACACCGCGTTGTTGAGGTGGCCGAACATGTCGTTGTCGGCCCACCGGGTTCCGACCGGCCACAGCACGGGGAAGTCGTCACTGGTGAGCCCGTCCGGTGCCGGCGGTACCACCGGAGCCGGCGAGGCCGGGGGTTCCGAAGCCATGGTTGTATTCCAGCATGGTTCAGATTCGGGGGGCCGTGCTGGACCGGGTCGGTCTCGCTCGCCCGTACGCCGATTCCCGGCCGATTCGAGTTGTCGATCTGGAGCTGGACCCGCCGGGCAGCGACGAGCTGATGATCCGCATCGAGGCGGCCGGGGTGTGCCACTCCGACCTGTCGGTGGTCGACGGCAACCGGGTGCGGCCGGTGCCGATGCTGCTCGGTCACGAGGCGGCTGGAATCGTCGAGCGGGTTGGTGATGGCGTGTCCGACCTCGCCATCGGTCAGCGGGTGGTGCTGGTGTTCCTGCCGCGGTGCGGTCATTGCGCGGCCTGCGCGACCGAGGGCCTGACCCCCTGCGAGCCGGGCAGCGCGGCCAACGCCGCGGGGACCCTGCTGGACGGCGACATCCGGCTCCACCACGCCGGTCACCGGGTGTATCACCACCTCGGGGTATCCGGATTTGCGACGCATGCGGTGGTCAACCGGGCCAGTGTGGTGCCGGTGCCGCCGGACGTGCCGCCCGAAGTCGCCGCGCTGCTGGGGTGCGCCGTGCTGACGGGTGGGGGCGCCGTGCTCAACGTCGGCAATCCGCAGCCGGGCCAGACAGTCGCCGTTGTAGGCCTGGGCGGTGTCGGCATGGCGGCGGTGCTCACCGCGCTCACCTATGACGGCGTGCGCGTCGTCGCCGTCGACCAATTGCCCGACAAGCTGACCACCGCCCGCGCCCTGGGCGCGCACGAGGCGTACACGCCGCAGCAGGCTGCCGACGCTCGGGTGAAGGCCGCCGTGGTTGTCGAGGCCGTCGGTCATCCCGCCGCACTCGAGACGGCCATCGCGCTGACCGCGCCGGGTGGCCGCACCATCACCGTCGGACTGCCGCCGCCGGATGCACGAATCACCGTGTCCCCGTTAGGGTTTGTGGCCGAGGGCCGGTCGCTGATCGGCAGTTACCTGGGTTCGGCGGTGCCCAGCCGCGACATCCCGCGGTTCGTCGCACTCTGGCAAGCGGGCCGGCTGCCGGTGGAATCACTGGTGTCGTCGTCGATCCGGTTGGATGAGATCAACGAGGCGATGGACAAGCTGGCCGACGGTACCGCCGTGCGGCAGCTCATCAGGTTCGACTAGCCGCTACCTCGGGTGCAGGGGCGCGACGGGTTCCACCGCCGCGTCCGGAAGGCGGTGCTCTTCGATGTATTCCCAACGGATTTCGTAGCCCAGCCCGGGAGCCGACGGTATCTCGACGAACCCGTCCGGGGTGAGCGGATCGCAGGGCGAGTTCAGATACGGCGGCGCGGCGTCGTAGCGAGCGCCTGGCCCGAGCAGGCCGCGCTCGTAGTACTCGCAGACGTCTTCGCTGGTGGCGCCGAGCACCTGCAGGTTGCCGAAGCCGCTCATATGCAGCTCGCACCGCATGCCGACCGCCTCGCACATCCCCGCCAGCTTCATCACGCCGGTAATGCCTCCGCGCAGCACGTCGATGCGGCTGATGTCGGAGGCATGGCGCAGGATCCAATCCGCCCGGGTGTAGATGCCGCCCTCGGCGATCTCGGGAGAGCAGATCGGGATGTCGAGTTCGTCGCCGAGTCGCCGGTAGGCCTCAACCCGGTACTCCGGCATCGGGTGCTCGTACCAGTAGAAACCCAGCCGCTGCAGCTCGCGGCCGACCCGCAGCGCGTCCTCGTGGGTGTGGTAGGTGCCCCAGGGGTCGAACATCAGCACCATCTCGTCGCCCACCGCTGCCCGAACCTCGCGGCACACCCGGATGTCCCAGTCGACGTAGGACGGCCGCGGCAGGGCGAACTGGCCTGTCGCGGGATTCCAGTAGTGGTAGGGGTGAATCTTGTAGGCGCCGTAGCCCTGACGCTTGCAATCGACGGCGTGGGCGGCGTAGTCGTCGGGCGATCCGAGATTGTTGAAACTGCTGGCATAGGCCTTCACCCGGTCCCGCGCCCCGCCGAGCAGTTTGTGCACCGGCAACCCGGTAACCCGGCCGGCCAGATCCCACAGGGCCAGATCGATTACACTGCAGACGTTTTCGGGGAGCTTCGCGGCCCACAGTTGGCGCCAGATCTCCGCCCTGTCGAACGGGTCCTGGCCGGCGAGCAGCGGGCTGAGGAATCGGGTGATCAGCGCCTGATCCCCGGGGAGCAGGCCGTCCTGGTCGCCATGGAAGTGACCGCCGAAGTAGTAGCCCTCGATCCCCTCGTCGGTGAGCACCTTGGTCACGGTCTGCACCACGCGATAGTCGGTCATCAGCTGGCCGAACGAGATTCGATCGACGAACGTCTCGAACGGCACCACCTCGAGGCCGGTGATCTTCATGGCAGCACATTCTGCCGATGGCCCGGGCGCTCAGAGTAGAGCCGAAGGTCCCGCGCCCGTCGCGTCCAGTGCTCCGTCGAATTCGGTCATCGGATCTGCACGCATTGGCCACCGTCGACGACCAGTTCGGAACCGGTGATGAACGACGCCTCGCCGGAGACCAGGAACGCGACGGCGTCGGCGATCTCGCGCGGTTGTCCGATCCGCCCGAAGGCCGACGACGCGGCGAGTCGCAGTTGCGTGGCGTCATCGAGCATCGGGGTGGCGATCGGCCCGGGGAACACGGCATTGACCCGGATGCCGAAGGGCGCGAGTTCGGCGGCGGCGTTCTGGGTCAGGCCGCGAAGCGCCCACTTCGCCGAGCTGTATGCGGCGTGATGCGGGAAGGGGCGGATGGCTCCGGTGCTGCAGATGTTGACGATGGCGGCCTGCTGCGCCGCACGCAGGTGCTCCTGCGTCGCCTGAATGCCTAGGAAAGCGCCGAAACAATTGACCCGCCAGGAATTCTCGAACCCGCCGGCGGTCTCGTCGGCCAACGAGGCACGGTGCAGCACGCCGGCGTTGTTGACCAGCGTGGTCAGCGCCCCGAACCGGCCGATCACGGTGCTCACGGCCGATTCCCACAGCGATTCGGAGGTGACGTCGAGCTCGATCGCGATCACCCCGTCATCGCCCAATTCATCGACCAAGGCGGTCAGCTCGTGGGCGCGCCGATCACAGGCGGCCACCGAATAGCCTTCCACGCGTAGCCGTTTGGCGATCGCCCAACCCTGGCCGCCGGCGGCGCCGGTCACCAGTGCGACGCGTTGATTCATGATGACGTGACCTCGGGGGTGTCGGACAGGCCGTGGCTGGTGACGAACTGGCACCTCCGACGCCGGAAACGCCACCGCCCGTCGCTGCGGTCCAGTTGGTCGTCGTACAGGGCGGGGCGCAGGTGCCGGTCACCCGCCCGGACGAACAGCACCTGCGACCGGGCCGTCGCGGTGTCGTCGTCGATGTGAATCCGGGAGACCCCGGTCAGGTGCAGCCCCCGCGGGGCATCCCGGAACATCCGCCCGATGCCGTCGTGCCCGGCGAAGGTCCGCCCGTAGACCAGGAATTCGGCGTCCGGGGTGAACAGCGCCAGGCACCCGTCGACGTCGCCCGCGTCGAGTGTGAGGGCGTAATCGGCGATCAACTCGCGGATCGCGGTCTGATCGTCGCTCATGGTTCGGTCGCCTCACGCAGGTGCTCGGCGGCTCCCCGGCGCAGCGCGTGTGATTCGGCAGTCAGGGTGATCATCGAAAGCCCCAGCTTCGCCATGGCGCGGCCCGTCGTGCCGTCCCCGGCGTGAATGCCGGTCACCAATCCGGCGCCGGTGGCCGCCCGGTGGATTCGCACGATGGCATCGAGGACGGCCGGATCCTTCGTCGCGCCGACCACGCCCACGCCCAGCGAGAGCGCCAGATCGGCGGGGCCGACGTAGAGCCCGGCGAGCCCGTCGACGGCGCAGATGTCGTCCAGGCCGGCCAGCGCCGCGGCCGTCTCGATCATCGCGAACACGCTGACCCGGGATTCCAGCGCGGCGGTGTCACGGCCAAGGCCGGCGCGCAACGGGCCGAAGCTGCGGATGCCCGCGGGCTGGTAGCGGGTGGCGGCCACCGCCGCGGCGGCCTGGTCCGCCGACTCGATCATCGCGATGACGACGGCGTCGGCGCCGGCGTCCAACACTCGCCCGATCGGTGCCGCGTCGGCGTTGGGCAGCCGCACCAGGGTGCCGATCGGCAGGTGTTCGGTCCGGCGCAGCATCCCGGCGATGTCGGCGTCGTCGAGGTAGCCGTGCTGGGCGTCGAAACCCACGTAGTCGTAACCGGCACCGGCGAATTCCTCCGGGCCGAGCAACGTCGGCCCGGTGATCCAGCCGCCCCATATCGGGCCGCCGCGGTTCAGTGCCCGCTGCAACGCGCTCTGCGAGTTGTCGGTCATTCCGCGATCGCGATCTTGATGCGCTCGGGAACCGGGCGGTCGGCCAACTCGAAGGCGCCCTGGACGTCGTCGATGCCGAACGTGTGGGTCAGGTAGGTGGCGAGGAGCTCGGGGTGTTCGGCGGCGTACTTGCCCGCGAGCTCGAGCATCCGCCGCCGATCCAGTGTCACACCGGATTTCAGCGTCAGGTTGTTGCGCAGCATGGCGCGCATGTTGATGGGATAGGCGTCGTCGTCGGCGACGCCGAAGTAGAAGACGGTGCCGCCGGGCGCGGTCGCGTCGATGGCGTGGCCCAGCGTGGCGACCTGGTGACCGACGGCCTCGATGACGATGTCGGCGCGGTCGCCGGCGGCGAGTTGGCTCACCCACCGGTCACTGGTGGCGCGCACCGGGTCGTCGACGCCGAATGCGGTTGCCACGCTTGACCGGTCGACGGGATCGACCCCGGTGACGCGCCGGGCGCCGGCCGCCTTGGCCACATAGGAGAACAGCAGGCCGATGGAGCCCTGGCCGATGATCGCCACATGCCTGCCGGCGAGATCCGGCAGCTGCTCGCAGGCGTAGAGGACGCACGCCAGCGGTTGCAGGCCGACCGCCTGCGCCGGGGTCAGCGCCGGGTCGTACGGCGCCAGGCCGTCGCCGTTGCTGACCACGCGTTCCATCATGCCGTCGAACCCGGATGCCCAGCCGACCACGAGGTCGCCGGGACGGTGCTCGGGGTGCCGGCTGGCGATCACCTCGCCGGCGACTTCGTGGATCGGGAAGCCGTCCTTTTCGGCCGCGCTGGTCCCGTCGTCGCCCGGAATGCGCCCGCGGGCACCGCGAAAGGCGGGCAGATCGCTGCCGCACACGCCGGCGGCCGTGAACCGCAGCAGGACCTCGGCGTCGGCGAGGCACTCGGGCGTCTTCTCTGGGATCGTTGTCCGCTCGAACAGGTAGGGGGCGACGATCCGGTAGGACCACACGTCATACCTCCACCGGGATGTTGTTCCATCCCCATTGAAAGCTGGAGGGCAGCCGCTTGGCGGCCTCGGCCTGGATCGCGTAGTCGGGCACCCGGCGCAGCCATTCCCCCAGCAGCACATCGACTTCCAGCCTGGCCAGGTGGTAGCCGATGCAGAAATGTTGACCGCGGCCGAAGGCCAGGGACCGGCGGATGGGCCTGTCCCAGACGAATTCGTCGGGTTCGGGGTATTCCCGCTCGTCGCGGTTGGCCGAGGCGAGCAGGGTGATGACGCGCTGTCCGGGCCGGATGGTCTCGCCGTGAATGGTGAAGGGCTTCCGCGCGGTTCGGGCGAACCATTGCGCCGGCGCACAGAACCGGATCATCTCCTCCCGCGTGATCGGCACGTTGTTGCCGGGGTCGGCGCGCACCGCGGCGAGCTGGTCGGGTCGCTGGCTGAGCTCCCATAGTCCGTGGGCGACGATCTTGGGTACCGTCTCGGTGCCTCCGATGAAGATGCAGAGCATCTGGGTCGCGACTTCCAGGTCGTCGAGCGGGCTGCCGTCGGGCAGGCGGTAGCCGAGCAGGCCGTCCACGACCGCAAGCGGCCCCCCGGACCGGTCGGCGCGGCGGCGCTGAACCACCGGTAGCAGGTATTGGAAATAGTTGGGCCGCGCTTCGGCGGTGTCCACCCCGACGCCGGGCTCGGCCAGACTGCCGGCGTTGACCGCGGCGAGCACCTCGGGCGCGAGATCGGTTGAAATGCCCAGCAATTCGCATACGACGGATGCCACGACGATGCCGCCGTAGTCCTGGGTCAGGTCGAACGAACCGCGGGGCAGCAACTCATCGAGGCGTTGGTTGGCCAGCTCGCGGATTCTGGCCTCCCAGCCGGTGACCGCCCTGGGGCGCAGCGGCTGGGAATGCGCGCGCCGGATCTCCGCGTACAGATCCGTGTCGAACACCGCGTGGAACGGCAGGGGGTGCAGGGGCGGGTCGTCGACCGGGCCGGTGTTGTGCTTGGCCAGGACGGCCGCCGCCGGCAGCGTCCCTTCCGACGCGACGAACGTGCCGTCGTTGACCTCCAGCACCTGCCAGATGTCCTCGAAGCGGGACAGCGCGTAGGTGTCCCACTGCGGCATGTAGTAGACGGGATGGTGGTCACGCAGGATTCGGTAGTAGGGCAGCGGATTCGCCATCACCTGAGCGTCGAAGGGGTCGTAGGCGAAGTACACGGCCTCTTGCTGCCGCATCACTGCAGCGGCGAGGGCGGTAGGGCCTGCAGGATCGAATCCTCCCAGCCGTCGCGCAGGGCGGGCGCCACGCTCATCCAGGTGACGATCTCGGCGGGCGGGCTCTCCTTCCACGACGGGTAATGGTTGGCGAAGCATTCCCAGCCGCCGTCCAGCGCCCAGTAGTGGATGACCTCGTTGTAGCGGAAGGTCGTGGTGAACGAGCCCAGCCAGCGCTTGCCGGTGCGTTCCGACCATGGGACGTAGAGCCGCTCCAGTTCGCGGATGTAGTCGTCTTGACGCCCCGGCTTGGTTTGCATGATCTCCTGGATCACCAGCGGCGCAGCGAAATTGGCTTCCCGCAGCTGGGCAAGAGTCCTGTTGCTGGGGCCGGGGTACATGATTCGGCCCTCCCCCGTGGCGCCGATGTCGGCCAGAAAGGCGGACCATTTGCCGGCCGCGGCCTCGTGACTGCCGCCGCGAGCCTGGGCGGCCCCGATCCGCGCATAGTCGGCGAACCCGTCGATCTCCCAGATGACCGTCACCTGCGGCCAGTGGCCGTTGTAGGGCGTGGTCTCCCAGATCGCGAACAGCCGAGCGCCGATCTCTTCCATCATGGGCCGGTAGGTGTCGGAGAACACCTCGGTGAAGCGGTCGCTTCGTCCGGAGCCGAGCGAAATGGTTTCGTGCAAGTAGAGCAGCGTGTGGCGGTAGTACTTCTTCATCGGTCGAGCCGGATCAGCCCCGAGTCGTCGCGCCCACAGGTCGCCAAATCGCAGAACAGTGTTTCCGTGGAATACACTGCGGGGCAGGCACTTCCGGCTGCCGCCAGCGCGTGGCCCTTGAACCTTCGCGCGGCCGCACTGAGCGAGTACTGCGCCCTGGCCACCTCGCGGTCCACGCGCAGGGGCCACCCGGAAGGCGCCTGGCCCCACAACGCGACTTCGGTCAACCGGTCGTCGAGCGACGCGAGCACCTTGTCGCGCACGCGCGCATCCGCGGTGAACGCCTCGGCGCTCACCGCCAGGCTCTCGCTCGTCGAGCCGGGGCCCGTCGCGGTGAGCCACTCCTCGAGATCGCGCGCCTGCAGGCCGAGGATCCGCAGCGAGCGGGCGTCGCCGTCATTCGGCAGCAGCACCGTCACCTGCCAGCCGGCCATCGCCCGGTCGTAGAGCCAACCTCCGGCCGATTCGACGACGTCCAGGGCGCTCACCGCAATGACGTCGAGCCGATAGCGCAGACATTCCCGGTCGGCACGGCTCGCCCGGGCGGCGCGGACCCGACTGCCTTCCCTGATGTCGAACGTTGACGTGACCATTCAATCCGTTCCTCACCGCCGCACGTGCATCGGCGTTACCGCAACGCTTGTTCTGGGCTGGGGCCGCCTGAGGCGACTTACCGGACAGCGTGACACTTGAGGACATATTTGTAAAGGTGCGACCGGTGGTCACAAGCCGCGGCGCGCCTTGAGTTCGGCGAGCACTTCCTCGGTGTGCTGCCCGAGTTCCGGTGCCGCAGAACGCGGTGCCCAAGGTGTGCCGTGGAAATCGGCGGGTGTGGCCACCATCGGGACGCTGGATTCGCCGTCGGGCACGTCAACAATGCCGCCCGCGGCGTGAAACTGCTCGTCGGCGACTACGTCTTCGAGGCTGTTCACCGGTGACCAGAAGAAATCGGGTTCGGCCGCGAAGGCCTGCGCCCACTCCTCGAGGGTGCGGGTGGCAAAGATGGCGTCCAGCTCGCCGATCAGCTCCGCCGAGTTGACGAAGCGGGCGTATGCGTCGCCGAACCGCGGATCGGTCAACCACTCCGGGTGGCCGACGGCACGACACAGCGGGGGCCAGTGCCGGTCGCCTTCGAGTCCGACGATCCAGAATCGCCGCCCATCGGCGGTGGCGTAGTTGTTCATGCAGGGATTGCCCATCGATTCGCGCTGCCCGATTGCGATCGGTTGGCCGGTGAGCAGGTAGGTGTTGAGATCGAAGCTCACGGTGTAGGCACCCTGCCGATACAGCGATGTGCTCACCAGTTGACCGGTCCCGGTGCGGGCGCGGGCAACCAGCGCCGCACAGATGGCCGCCGCCAGCGTCATGCCGGCCGAATGATCGCCCATCCCACCGCGCTGGAACGGTGGCGTATCGCCGGGCCGGGTGAGCAGATGCGCCACTCCGGCGCGCGACCAGAAGGCGGCCACGTCGTAGGCGGCCCGGTCCGCGTCGGGTCCGGTCTCGCCGTATCCGGTGATCAGCCCGTACACCAGGCCCGGATTGCGGGCGGACACCGATTCGAAGTCGAGCCCCAGCCGTTGCAGCGCGCCGGGCCGCACATTGGTCACGAAAACGTCGGCGCCGGAGAGCAATTCGAACGCGGAGTCGCGGCCCGCCTCCTCCGTGAGGTCGAGCACGACGCTGCGCTTGGAGCGGTTGTCCATCTGGAAGGGAGGGTTGACCCCGAGGTCGCAGCCCAGCATCTTGCCGAACATGCGCCCCGGGTCGCCGCTCGGCGGTTCGATCTTGACGACGTCGGCGCCCCAGTCGGCCAGGACGCCGCCGGTGGCCGGTCCGGCCACCCAGACCCCGAGCTCGACGACCTTGACGCCCTCCATCGGTCCCGCCATGGGTTGGTCCCTGCCTTCCGTCAACCGGATGGTACGCAGGGGCACCGGCCCCTGAGCTGCGGGCCGATGATTTCGCGCGCCCCGGTGCATCGGAATACATGCGGGCCGCGACGGCTCGCCGCGGCAGACCCTCGGGCGTGGGCCTGCCGGGTAACTCCGAACGAGAAGGGAGATGGTCGTCGTGGCGACAATCTCGGGAAAGGCGATTCTGATCACCGGTGGCAATCGCGGCATCGGGCACGCGCTGACCGTGGAAGCGTTGAACAGAGGCGCGGGACGGGTGTGGGTGGGTACGCGAAAGGCCTTGGCGGACAACGGCGATTCGCGCCTGACGCCGTTGACCCTGGACATAACCGACAAGGCTGACCTCGAGGCGGCGGTCGGGCGGGTCGACTCTCTCGATATCGTCATCAACAATGCCGGGCTTGCTCTTTACGATGACTTGAGCGACCCCTCCGCGCTTCAGCGGCATCTTGCGGTCAACCTTTTCGGCACCTACGCCGTCATCCAGACCTTCCTGCCCTTGTTGGTCCGTTCCGGAGGATCGATTGTCAACAATCTGTCGGTGAACGCGTTGGCCCCCTTACCACTCATCCCGGCCTACTCCGTTTCCAAGGCTGCCGCGTTCTCCATGACGCAGTCGCTTCGTGCCATATTGGCCGGGCAGGGGGTTCGAGTGCATGCCGTGCTGACCGGGCCGGTGGATACCGAGATGACCCGCGGCCTCGACATACCGAAGGCCTCGCCGCAATCGGTGGCGCGCGCCATCTTCGACGGAGTGGAGAACGACGATGACGAAATCTTCCCCGATCCGCTGTCAAGGTCGCTGGCCGAGCGCTGGGACAGCGGCGCTGCCAAGGTGCTCGAACGCGAGTACGCGGCGCTGCTCGATGCGGACCACTGAGCCCCGCATGATCCCGATGGGCAAAGGTCTAGCCTCACTGCATGAGCCTGGTAGCCGGACGTGGTCCGCTCAGCAGTGATCCGGCCGGGCGTTTCTCGCCCCCGCTGCCCGCCGAGGTCGTCTTCATCGAGCCTCATCCGCGCCGTGTGCAAGCCATCCAGGATGGGCGTGTGGTGCTCGACACCGAAGGGGCGCTGCTGGTGCACCGGCGGGGGCAGCCGCTGAGCTATGTCTTCCGGGCCGACGAGGTGGGTGACCTGCCAGGCGAACCCGAGCCGGAGGCGCCGGGCTTCGTGCACGTGCCCTGGGACGCCGTCGACACCTGGCTGGAAGAGGGCCGCGAGCTCGTGCACTACCCGCCCAATCCGTACCACCGCGTCGACTGCCGCCCCACCAAGCGTCGCTTGCGCGTCTCGGTCGCCGGCACGGTGCTGGTGGACACCGACGACACCGTGATCGTGTTCGAAACATCCTTGGCTCCACGGCTTTACGTCGATCCGGCGCACGTGCGCACCGACCTGTTGCGCCGCTCGAAGACGTTGAGCTACTGCAATTACAAGGGTTTCGCGACGTATTGGTCTGCGGGTGATGTCGACGACATCGCTTGGAGCTACGCCGACCCGCCGCCGGAAAGCCTGCCCATCAAGGGATTCCTGAGCTTCGACCTCGCCCGCGTGGATGTCGTGGCCGAGCTGCCGCTCGCGGGCGGCTAACTGGCCAGCCCGACGATCGCCAGCATGAACAGCACCCCGCCGATGGTGCACGCCAAGGTCACCGGGGTGCGATGTCCGGCATGCGCCCTCGGCAGGATGTCGGCGCTGGCCAGGTACATCAGGAAGCCGGCGAAGAATCCGAGATACAGCTCGAGCAGGCGATGGGGGATCGTCACGGCCAGTGTGAGCGCCGCGCCCGCCACCGGTGCGATCGCGTCAGCGGCCAGCAGCGCCAATGCCCGTCGACGGTCGTTTCCATAGAGCGATGTGACGGTGTAGGTGTTGAAGCCGTCCGCGAAATCGTGGCCGATTACCGCCACCGCCACGACGACGCCCGCCGCGGCCCCGGCTTGAAAGGCGGCCCCGATGGCGAATCCGTCCATGACGCTGTGGCCGATCAGCCCCGACGCGGCAAGGATCCCGACGCCGGGCGCGTCCGGATCACCGGCATCCTCCGATCCGTGACCGCGATGGATGCCGACGGTGTGTTCGACGACGTGCAGCACCAGAAAGCCGAGAACGAAGGCCGCCAAGGGAGCAGGTATGCCGAACAGGCTCCATGGCGTCTGGCTCATCGCTTCCGGCAGCAGGTCGAAGCCCACCGCGCCGAGCATCAGCCCGGCCGCCAACCCGAGCACCAGATAGCGGTAGGAACCGATACGCAGCGCGGCATAACCGCCCAGCAATGTGGTGACGAACGAGCCGAGGGCCACGAGAATAACCACTGCGGGCCCACCTCTCTGCGACCGATGCTCGGTGAAAAGGTAGCGCCCTCGGAGGGTTGGCCCACCCGAACGTCCGAAGCTATCCGCCGTAGCTCGGGCGTCCCAGCTTTAGCTCGTGCTGGGCGATCATGTTGCGGAACACTTCCAGGGTGCCGCCGTAGATCCCCAGTGGCAGGGCCAGCCGGTAAAGGTGTTCCGCCGCACCGTCGGTGGCGGAGCTGGGAGTTTCGGTGGGCAACGCCGAAGCGGTCCCCAGGATGTCCATCAGGTCGGGGGTGATGTCGCGCATGGTCTGCGCGATCGCTACCCGCCCGAGCATCCCGGGCGTGGAAAGTGCCGCCTCCATCCGGGCCACGTCACGCCCGAGCCGGTATTTGACCGAGTCGTCGTCCAGCTGCGTCCGCCCGTCGGGACCCGGTCGACCGACGGCGGCGGCGACGGCGTCGATGACCTCGGCCATCAGGTCGCCGTGCGCCGACATCGCCGCAATGTATTGCAGGCCATGATCTTCGCGATCCACCAGGCCGTGCTCTGAGTCCAGCGCCGCGCGCATCACCGTCCAGCCATCGTTCACTTCACCGATGCGGTAGATGTCGTCGACGCGGACGTCGCTGTAGTAGACGATGTTGGTGCGGTCACCGTCCAGGGTCCGAATCCCCTGGATCTCGACGCCCGGCGAGTCGAGCGGTACCAGGAACATCGTCAGGTTGCGGTGTTTCCGGCCTTGGGGGTCGGTGTTGGTGAGCAGAAAGACATACCTGGCGTTCTGCGCGTTCGACGTGAACATCTTGGAGCCGTTGATGATCCAGCTAGACCCGTCACCATCGCGGACCGCGCGCGTCTTGCAGGTGGCGACGTCGGAGCCACCCTCGGGCTCGGTGTAGCCCAGACACAGCCGAATCTCGCCGGCCAACACACCGGGCAGCACCCGGTCGGCGAGCTCCGGCGCCCCGAATTGCCGCACCAGCCGAGCGACGACGGACGTGGTGCCCCAGTGGTACCACGGCGTGTGCCCGCGGGCGATCTCGAGTTGAAAGATGCGCCGACGAACCGGGCTGAATCCACCTTCGGACTCCAACTTCCAATCCGATGCGAGGTAGCCAGCTTCGCCCAACGCCAGATGCACTTGCTCGTCGAAGTTTTCGCCGAATTCCAGCTGCCGGTGGAGCACTTCGTCCGTGACGTGCTTCGCGATGAAGGCGCGGGTCTCGTCGCGGAAGGCCCGGTCCTCGGGCGAGAGTTCGACGCGGGAGAAGTCCATCAGGCCGCGTCGATCACGAGGGTGCGGAACCGATCGAGTGTCTCGAGTGCGTGCGCCATGCTGTCGCCGGGGAGATGGACGCTCACCCACGTCACGCCCAGTTTCGCCAGCTTCTCCAGGCCGTCGAGGTAGGCATCGGCGTTGAATTCGTCGTCGGCGGGGCTGCCGCCCTCGAAGTTGGTGAAGGTGATGTCGATCGCCGACCAGTCCCTGCCGGCGGCATCGCACCGGCGGCGCAGGTCGTCGATGCCGTCGGTGAGGCGCGCCAGCGAGTCGATGACCGCCGTGCCGGCGGTCTGGGCCAGTTGGGGTGGCGCGGGGAATGGGCACCAGCCGTCACCGTATTGCGCCACCCGTTGGCGGGCCGACGACGTGTTGCCACCGATCCAGATAGGCGGGTGCGGGTCACTCAGCGGCCGGGGGTGCGCGGTGATCCCGCGCGCACTGAAATGCCTTCCCTCGAAAACGATGTCGTCGCCGGTCCAGACCGCCCGGATCACCTGCAGCGCTTCCTCGAAGAGCTCGGCCCGCTCGTCGTAGCTGACCCCCAGCGCGGCGAACTCTCGCTTGAGGTATCCCACGCCCACCGCCAGGGTGAACCGGCCGCCGGAGAGCAGGTCCAGCGTGGCACCAGACTTGGCCACCACGAACGGGTTTCGATACGGCAGCACCACGATGTTGGGAATCAGCCGCAGTGTGGTCGTCGTGGCAGCCGCGAAGCCCAGTGCGACAAAGGGATCCAACGCGTCATGCCCACCGGCCTCCAACCATCGCTGCGACGGCGCCGGATGATCCGTGAAGCCGAACCCGTGAATTCCGGCCGCTTCGGTGGCCGCGGCCACCTTCCCGATGCCATCTCCGCTCACCAACTCCCGGTTGTACGGGTGGCTGTGCATCGGGTGGGTGATGGTGAAGTGCATGCCAGCGACCGGCCGTTAGAACCGTGCGCGGGAGTCGATGGCCGTGTCGGTGGTGCGCAACGGGCGGATCAGCGCCTCCTGCGCGAAGGAGCACAGCAGCTCCCCCTCCTCGGAATGCACGGTGCCGCGCACGTACGACATGCCTGCGCCGACTTGGGTGCTTTCGTGGGTGTACAGCAGCCACCCGTTCCAGCGCACCGGCTCGTGGAACGCGACGGAGATGCTCATCGGTGCGGTGGACACGGTCAGGTGCGCCTGCGCGGTGCCGATGCCGGGATGCGCGCGCATGGTGGTGGAAATCCCCAGGTGGCCGGTGAAGTACGCCAGCAACGCCTTGGCCAGGTCGTCCCGGGTGGGGATGGGTTCGTAGTGCAGCCAGGCGTAGAGCTCCGGCGGCCCGACCTCGTCGGGGCTGTTCACGTCGACGACGTCGACCAGGCGCAGTTCCCGGCCGACCATCGGCATCGGCGAGTGGTGGGCATCCGCGGGCCCGGCCACGTCGGGCCGCGGCAGGTGGTGGCGAATGACGTCGTCGGTCGGCACGTCGGCCAGCACGGTGATGCTCAGGCAGCGTCGCCCGTTTTGGTGCACCGCGACCACCGCGGTGGCGGTGGACCGGCCCTCGGCGACGACGTCGAGGACAAGCTCGATCGGCGGTCCAACGGTCACGGCGCGGGAGAACACCGCGTGTGCCGAGCGCACCGACTTGTCCGGAAATCGCTTGGCCACCGCGACGATCGCCTGGGCGAGCACCTGGGTGCCTTCCACCACTTGACGTTCGTCGCCGGCGGCTCCAACATCACCGCCGGTGTCACCGGTGAACCGGTCCTGGCCGTCGGCCTGCACGTCGAACAGGTCCAGCAGGCCCTGCACCGTCCACTCGGTCTGCTCAGATTCGGTAGTCAAATCCGCTCCCCATCTCGTTGGCAGCTCATCGCACAGCGTGACACTCTGGCCAAGATTTGTAAAGCTGGCTAACCGCTTTCACCCGGTCCGCGGGGGCCGCCTACGACGTCGTCACCAATCCGGAGAATTGGAGGCCGTCGCGCGGGAAGTCGCCCGGCAGCGAGATTGACACCGGTGCCCGCGGTGCATGACACTTTGGCGGTGTTTTGTAAAGCGGAGGATGCCGTCGAAGGCTGCAGCGGATGATTCCGGAGCCGCTGGCCAACGGCTTCTGCTTCGGCGAAGGACCGCGCTGGTTCGAGGGACTGCTGTGGTTCTCCGACATGCTGGGCGAGGCGGTCCACACCTCGACCATGGCTGGCTCGCTTACCACGTTGCCGCTGCCCGGGCACTGCCCGTCAGGCCTGGGTTTTCGCCCCGACGGATCGCTCCTGATCGTCTCGGTCGAAGACCGCAAGGTGTTGCGCTACGACGGTGAAAGCGTCGACACCATCGCCGATCTCGCCGAACTGACACCGACCAACCTCGGCGACATGGTCATCGACGGCGCGGGCCGCGCGTACATCGGATGCCAGGCCTTTAACGGCGGCGCCATCATCCGGCTCGATCCGGACGACAGCGCCGTCGTCGTCGCCGAAGACCTCGACTTTCCAAACGGAATGGTGATCACGCCGGACGGGCAGAGACTGATCGTCGCCGAGTCGGTCGGCCGGCGGCTGACCTCGTTCACTATCGGCGCCGACGGCGGGCTGGCCGGCCGCTGCGTTTTCGCCGAGGGCCTGGACGGGCCGCCCGACGGCATCGCGCTCGACGCCGACGGCGCGGTGTGGGCCTCGATGACGCTGGCCCACCAATTCGAGCGGATCATCGAGGGTGGCGCCGTGACCGACCGCATCGACATGGGTGAGCGCGTCGCGATCGCCTGCGCGCTCGGCGGCCCCGAACGCCGGACGTTGTTTTTGTTGTCCAGCACGGAGGCGTATCCGCAGCGCCTGGTCGGCACCCGACTGTCCCGGCTGGACGCCGTCACGGTGACCACGCCCGGCGCCGGCCTGCCCTGACGAGAGGTGACGATGACCGACTCCTACTACGAGCTCATCGACGGCGCGGATACGTGGGGCGAAAAGTTCCGCGCCACCGACCTGGCGCGCGGCACCTGGTCGTCCGCGATACAGCACGGCGGGCCAGTGTCGGCCCTGCTGGTGCGGGCGCTGGAGCGGTGCGAACAACGCGACGACACCCGACTGTCCCGCGTCGTCATCGACTTGCTGGGCGGGGTGCCGGCCGAGGGCGACCTGTGGGTCAGCTCGCGGGTTCAGCGCGGCGGGAAGCAGATCGAACTCGTCAGCGCGGAGATGCTGGCACCCGGTCCCGACGGCGAACCCCGGCCGGTGGCGCGCGCCAGCGGATGGCGGTTGCAAACCCTGGACACCCGGGCGGTAGCCCACGCCGCCGCGCCGATGCCCGGGCCGCGCAGCGAGGCCCGCAACCGCAACCTCAAGGCGCGGGACTGGGACCGCAACTACGTGCACAGCCTCGACTGGCTGTGGCTGACGGAGCCGCTCAGCGAGGGCCCGGGCGAATCGTGGATCCACCCGACGGTGGACCTGGTCACCGGCGAGACGATGACGCCGCTGGAGCGCCTCTTCGCGGTGGCCGACTCCGCCAACGGCATCGGCAGCAAGCTGGACATCACCCGGTGGACGTTCCTCAACACCGACCTGGCCGTGCACGTGTTCCGGGTCCCCGACGGTGAGTGGATCGGCATTCGCGCCGAGACCAGCTACGGCCCGGACGGCATCGGGACCACGATCGGCACGCTGTTCGACGAGCGCGGCGCGGTCGGCGCCATCCAGCAATCGGTACTGGTGCGCCCGCGCCCGGGCAAGTCCGACCGGGAAGCGAAATCACCGTGAACAACTTCGTAGAGTTGCAGATATGAGCAGTCCGGCCCAGACCGCAGAGCCTGACACCTCGACGCGTCAGCGCATCCTCGACGCCACCGCCGAGGTGCTCGGCCGCAACGGCAAAACCAAGCTCAGCCTGTCCGACGTCGCCGCCCAGGCCGGGGTTTCCCGCCCGACGCTCTACCGCTGGTTCGCGTCCAAAGAGGAACTGCTGTCGGCCTTTTCGACCTACGAGCGCCAGATCTTCGAGAGCGGCCTGGTTCGGGCCACGGCCGGCCTGAAGGGGGTCGACAAGCTCGACGCCGTGTTGCGGTTCATCGTCGAGTACCAGCACTCGTACTCCGGGGTGCGCATGGTCGATGTCGAGCCCGAGCACACCATCGCCCAGTTCTCCGGGGTCATCCCGCAGATGCGCGAGGGCTTGCAGCGCCACCTGCCCGGTCCCAACGCCGCGGTGAAGGCGGCAACCGTCATCCGGATCGCGATCTCGCACTACATCGTCCCCAGCGACGACGCCGACCAGTTCCTGGCGCAGCTGCGGCACGCGGTCGGGATCAAGAGCAGCTCCTGATCAGTCGAGCTGCACCTCGACCTTGACGCGGCCCTTCTCATCGCGGCTGGCGACGGCGTGGCCGGTGTGGTCGGCGCCGTCGAAGTTGAGCAGCGTGATCGGACCGCCTTCGCCGAGAAAGTTTCGCCACCATGTCTTGCTATCGGGCGACATGACGTTGATGACGATGCCGTCGCCGGAGCGGCGGTACCCGACCGGGGTCTGGATCGTCTTACCCGAACGCCTGCCGACGTAGCGAATCTTGATCAGCCCGCGTCGTACCAGTGGTCCGACGACGGGCGCGTCGATCATGCCATTGAACAAATTGTTGACGATTTCGACGATGGGCGTGCCGAAGATCCCGGATGCCATGAAGCCCAGCGTATCTCAGACGGCGCAAGAACGATCAGTCGAACAGCACCGCCGCGTTGAGGTAGCCAGTCGGGTCCAGCGCGGCTTTGATCGTTCGCATCGCCGCGATGTCCGCCGCTTCGCGTGACATGCCGAGGTAGTGGCGCTTGCGCGTGCCGACACCGTGCTCGGAGCTGACGTTGCCGCCGGATCGCGCGATGAGTTCCATCATCGGCCCGTACAGCGCGTTCTCCCGCTCGGCCGGGCAGCGCAGCACGTTGAGATGCAGGTTGCCCTCGCCGATGTGGCCGAACAGCACGGGCAGCGCCTCCGGCGCGTGGACCCCGACCAGATCGACTGCCTCCCTAGCGAATTCGTCGATCGACGACAGTGGCAAGGAGACGTCGAACTTCAGCGGCGGACCGTATACGCCGAGCACCTCAACGAGCGATTCGCGCACCTGCCACAACCGCTGCTGCGCAGCGACATCCACCCCGACCGCGGGCTCGGAGGACATCCGCGCGCCGTCGAGCAGGTCGGCGAGCCGCTCGGTCTGGTCGTGGTCGGCGGCCAACTCCACCAGCAGTAGCCAGTCGCCGTCGACCGGTGCGCCCACCCCGAGGTGCTCGCCGGTCAGCGCGGCGGCCCGGCCGTCGATCAGTTCCAGCGCGGCGATGCCGTCGGTGTCCCGGAACGTCCGGCCGGCTTCGACCAGCGCCGCCAGGTCGTCGAACCCGCAGATCACGGTCACCCGCCGCGCCGGGGTGGGGTGCAGGCGCAGCTCCAGCGAAGTGATCACACCGAGGGTGCCCTCGGCACCGACGAACAGCGCCGACAGGTCGTAGCCGGTGTTGTCCCGGCGCACGCGGCTGTGGCGGCGCAGCAGCGAGCCGTCGGGCAGCGCCACCTCCAAGCCGACAACCTGTTCGCCCATGTTGCCGTAGCGGACCGTGCGCAGTCCGCCGGCGTTCGTCGAGGCCATCCCCCCGACGGTCGCCGTATCCCGGGCGGCCAGGTCGACGCCGAACAGCAGGCCCGCGGCCCCCGCGGCCCGTTGCACCGCCGCCAGCGTCGCGCCCGCGGCCGCCCGGAGGCGGCGCTCGACGGTGTCGACATGGTCGATCGCATGCAACCGCTCGGTGGACAGCAGCACGTCGTCGTGCTCGGGAACGGTGCCGGCCACCAGCGAGGTGCGGCCGCCCTGCACCGTCACGTGCGCCCCGGCGTCCCGGCACACCCGCAGCACCTCGGCGACCTGTTCGGCCGATCCCGGGCGCACCAGCGCACTGGCCCGGCCCCGATAGCGGCCGGTGTGGTCGACGCTGCGGCCCGCGAGCACGTCGGGATCGGTGACCACGTGGGTCGATCCCACCACCTCGGCCAGGCTACGTAGCATGCTCGCGGTTATAGCACCTCACGCCGCTGCCCGAAAACAGCCCTCGAAATGACCGTTTTCAATCCCGACAGTCTGCATGAACGAGTGGGCGACCACAGGCCCGACCATTCGAAAACCCTTATCTCGCAATGCTCTTGACAGCTGGCGTGACTCCGGACTGACCATTCGACCATCGCCGAAGGTTCGGAGCCGATGGTGCCTGCGGGGTTGATGTTGCCACGCCAGTTGCGACAACGAGTGTTTCGATAACAGGCGGGCATTGTGCAGCGTGGCTTCGATCTTGCGTCGATTGCGAATGATCGATGTGTCCGTCATCAACCCCTCGACGTCTTCGGGCGTCATTTCTCCGACCGCCGCGGGGTTGAATCCGAGGAACGCCTCGCGCAGGTTGTCCCGCTTGTCGAAAACGGTCGTCCACGACAGGCCGTTTTCAAAATAGGTCAGCACCAGCGCTTCGAAGAGCAAGGCCTCGTCGCGTGTCGCTGTCCCCCACTCGTGATCGTGATACGCGGTCAGATCGCGACCCGTTTGGGTGGCCCACCGGCAGCGGGTGACGCCGTCGGGGCCGGATATCACGCTGGCAAGGTGGGTCGGAACGCCGATGCCAGCCATCGCCCTCACTCCACGACCCTAGCCCCGGGGCACCTCGGCGAATCCCGGCTCGCCCGCGTCCACAACGGAGTTGAACCGGATCCGAGTGTCGAGACGTTTGCTGATCTCTTGCACGGCGCTGTCGGGAAGCACTGTGACATCGAAGTTCTCGCGGATGCGTGCCGGTGACACGGATGCGGTGAGAACCGCGCTGCCGCGCTGGATGCCCCAGGCCAGGAGCACTTGCGCGGGCGTCTTGCCGAGCCGCCGAGCGATCGATACGACGAGAGGGTCATCGAGCAGCCGCGGTTCCAGTGCGTGACCGAGGGAGGCGAAGGCCAACAGGATGATGCCGTCGGTCTCGCGCATTTGGTGAAGTGCCCATTGGGGGTGATACGGGTGCGACTCGACTTCGACGACCGCCGGCTTGATGCGGGCCGTCTTCAGGATCTCTCGGGTGCCTTCGGCGTCGATGTCGGAGAGGCCTATTGCCCGCGTAAGGCCCTCGTCGACAAGGGCTTCCATCGCCGCCCAGGTTTGCGCCAACGTGACCCCGTCGTCGTAGACGACGGCCCCATGGATGTCCCGGGGGTCTTGGTCGTCCCCGGGCCGGAACGCGAAGGGGGTGTGCACGAGATACAGATCGACCGCGTCCAGCCCCAGCCTGTCCAGGCTGGCCCGCAGGGCGGGCTTCACCCGTTCCGGGCGATGGTTGTTGTTCCACAGCTTCGTGGTCACGAACAATTCCTCGCGTCGGACCGTTCGTTGCGCGAACAGCTCTTTGAGCGCCGCGCCGACCTCGGCTTCGTTGCGATACCGCTCGGCGGCGTCGAGGTGACGAAACCCCGCTTGGACCGCGGTCTTGACGGCATCACGCGTCTTGGTGTTGTCGGACAGCGAGGTGCCGAACCCGAGCGCCGGGATCGCGCCGCTCCCGTCGTTCAGGGCGAACCTGCGTTGACTGAGACTTTCATTCGGTGCCATGGCTTTCGGACTCCTTTGTTTTCGACGGATCGGCCGGCTTGGTCAGCAGGGCGACGGCTTCGGATGTGGTCCAGACCGCGCTGGCGAGGAAGCGGAAATTGATCAGGGCGGCGAGGTAGCCATCGCATTCGGCCAGGCGCGGGCCCGCCGTGGCGTCCTTGACGACGGCGACCTCGAAACCCTGCTCGATGAGCTCGCGCAGGTGGCCTTCGACGCACAGGTTGGCGGCCATCCCCGCGAGCACGACCTGGCTGACGCCGCGCTTGCGCAACTGAAGCACCAGGTCGTTCGACTCCGGGCCGACGATCTTGTGGGGTGAGGCGATGACGGTCTGGCCGTCGTGGATGTGCTGGCGGTACGCCGGCAGGAAGTCGGCTCCGGAGCCGACGAATCCATCTGCCGCGTAAGCGCTTTGGCGCTCGAACATGCCGACGGAGTCCATGAATTTCTCCAGCGGATCCCCGAACCGCCACTGCTTGTCGGTGGGAAAGAAGTAGTGCGGTGACACCGCGACGGTGATGCCCGCCCGCTTCGCGGCGTCGAGCAGCTCGCCGATATGGGCGACGACGTCGTTGGCCCGGACACCGTCGCCGAAGACCGGCCACCCGGCGCCCGCCGGACTCAGGAAATCGACCTGCGGATCGGTGAGGACCAGCGCGGCGCGATCGAGGTCGAGCACGAAGCCGGAATCCGGCAGCTCGGGCAGGTGCGGCTCGGCGTCGCTGCTCGGCTCTGGCATCACACACATCCTCGTCTTCGGAACCGGTAAGGTCCGATGTTAGATGACCAGTCGTCTATTTAACAAGCCGGGCCCTTGAACCATTCCGCCGCCGACCGCATCAGTGCAGTAGCGCCGGGACCGTGGTCGCCTCGAACCGGTCGTACGGGGCCCTACTGCGGGTCACCTTCCCGCGCAGGGCCGCGCCTTCCCACGCCTCGATCAGCTGGGAGGCGAGCTCGGGAGCCGGCAGGTCGCGCCGGACGCCGCCGGAACGCCGCTGCCCGGACTGCACACACTCGGTGAGGGCCGCGCCCCAGCGGTCGAGAATGCGCACCAGTTCGGCGCGCACCGGCTCGCTCGAACCGCCCATTTCGAGCGACAGATTTCCGATCAAGCAGCCAAGCAGGAAGTCGCCGGCCTCGTGCTCGTCGGCAAGAGCATGGAAGAAGCGGGTGATCCGGTCCTGTGCCGGCCCGGCTTCGCCGAGGATCGGCAGCAGCCGCGTTTCGATGTCGGCCCAGTAATGCTCGAGGATCGCCGCCGCGAACGCTTCCTTGCTCGGGAAATACGCGTAGAACGACCCCTTCGGGACGCCCGCCGCGTCGGTGATGTCTTTGACGCCGCTCGCGGAAAATCCGCGCGAGTGGACGAGTTCGAGCCCCGCGCTAAGCAGGCGGCGGCGCACCTCGGGATTCGGCGGACGCGGCATCCCTCGATGGTAGCCGACCGGTCACTTACCTTTGCGGGTCTGCTTCGGACCGGCCCCGAACGCTAGAACTCCTTGTGATTCACGTCGGTGATCAGGCCACCGTCCATCACGAACTCGCTGCCGGTGGAGTAGGACGACTCGTCGCTGGCCAGGAAAAGCACGAACGTCGCGACTTCCCGAACCTCGCCCGGACGCCCAAGCGGGATCGTCACCATGTCCTCGGGCAGGTGGGCGGTCATCGGGGTGCGGATAAACCCCGGATGCACCGAGTTCACCCGAATGTTGTGCGGCGCCAGCTCCAATGCCGCCGACTTCGCCAGGCCGCGCACGCCCCACTTGGACGCGACGTAGGGGTGCACCATGGGCGCGCCGCGCAGGCCCTCGATCGAGGACACGTTGATGATCGAGCCGCCCCCGGCGGCGATCATCGGCTCGACCGCAACCCGCATGCCCAAGAACGTCCCGGTCAGGTTGACGTCAATCACCTTCTGCCACTTGGCCAGATCGAAACTCTTCAGCGGGCCGAGCGCGACGGTGCCGGCGTTGTTGACCAGCACGTTGAGCTTGCCGAATTCGCCGATCGCCGTGGCGACGGCGGCGTCCCACTGGTCGGGCTGGGTGACGTCGAGGTGCACGTAGCGCGCAGAGTCGCCGATCTCGTCGGCCAACGCCTTGCCCTGATCGTCCAGGATGTCGCCGATCACGACCTTGGCGCCTTCGGACACCAGCAGGCGCGCATCTTCGGCTCCCATACCGCCGGCGCCCCCGCTGATCAGCGCAACCTTGCCGTCTACCCGTCCCACAGGGACTCCTTTCGATTTAGGTGCTCACCAAAGTGTTCGGTGCGTAAAGGCCTTTGCCCGTTACCAGCGGCAAATCTAGTGTGGTCCGGATGCCCGGCGGCGCGGCGATCACAGCGGGGATGGCGTTGACGATGCGGCCCGCGGCGCCCGCGATCGCCGCGTGGTTGTGGTCGCCCTTGCGGCTGCTCGGGATGATGTCGACGGCATACGACGGCTCGCCGGTGATCTCGACGCGGTACGAGCCGTCGCCCGAAGCGGGCTGAGGCAGGTCCGGCCGCAGGTCGGGCCGCAGCCGGGTGACGTGCTCGATGACGATGGCGGGGTGGCCCTTGACCATGCCGCGGATCTCGAACTGCAGCACCGCCACGGTGCCCTTGGCCACCCGGCCGACCGCGATGTCGAAATCCTCCGGTGCCGGCTCGCGCTGGTAGGACTCGGTGATCTCGTCGACCTCGATGCCGAGGCCGGCCGCCAGCTGACGGATCGCGGTTCCCCAGGCGATGCTGAGGATGCCCGGCTGCAGCAGCATCGGGATCTCGTCCATGGGCTTGGCGAATCCCATGTAGTCCATGACCTCGGTCCCGTTGTACGACGCGTAGTCGTGGATCTCCATGCAGCGCACCTGCTCGATGTGCTGACAGGTACCGGCGAGCGCGAACGGTAGCAGATCGTTGGCGAATCCGGGGTCGACGCCGCTGATGAAGATGCTCGAATTACCTTGCTTGGCAGCGTCTTCGACGCGGCCGATGTACTTGTCGGGCATCACGCCCCACGGGTATTGCAGCAGCCCCGGCGAGGATCCGACGACGTTGACACCGGCCGCCAAGATGCGCATGACGTCGGCCATCGCGTCGGGCAGGCGGGTGTCGCCCATGGCGCAGTACACGACGCACTCGGGCTTGGTGGCCAACAGGGCGTCGAGGTCGGAGACGGCGGTGACACCCGTGACGACGCCGGCCTCGAGGCCCACGCCGCACAGCTCGCCGGCGTCCTTGCCCACCTTCTCCGGGTTGGACACGCACACGCCCGTCAACTCGAATTGCGGGTTGGTGATCAGCTCGGCCAGGGCTAACCCTCCGACGTTTCCGGTACCGATGTGCGCGACGCGGATCGCCATGAGAGAGTCTCCGTCCTTTGAGCGCTCAAAACTTTTCTAGACACTAGTCCACAAAATTTGCGGCGCATACCGGCGGACCGGCCGTCGGCTCCTCGGGCAGAATGACTCGCTGATGGCACAACGCGAAGACGTCCAATTCCCCTCCGGTGGCGATTTGATCAGCGCCTGGCTCTATCGGCCGGCTGGCGGCGGCCCCGCACCGTTGTTGGTCATGGCGCACGGCCTGGGCGGGGTGCGCACCATGCGGCTCGACGCCTACGCCGAGCGATTCAGCGCGGCCGGTTACGCCTGCCTGGTGTTCGACTATCGCAATTTCGGCGACAGCGAGGGCAGGCCGCGCCAGGTGCTCGATGTCGGGCTGCAGCTCGCCGACTGGGCCGCGGCGGTCGCGTACGCCCGCACCCTCCCGGGAATCGATCCCAAGCGAATCGCGTTGTGGGGCACCTCTTTTGCCGGCGGGCACGTGATGGCTACGGCGGCCCGGCTGCCGGGAATCGCCGCGGCGGTCGTCCAATGCCCCTTCACCGACGGCCTCGCGTCGGCGCGCACCATCAGCAACCCCTTGGTCTTCGCGCGGGTCGGCCTCCTGGCGGCACGCGACCTGGTGGCCGCCCGGCTGCGCAAGCCCCCGGTCATGGTGCCGACGGTCGGAATGCCGGGGGACGTCGCCTTGATGACCACCCCCGACGCGTACCCCGGCTACCTCAGGCTCGTGCCCGTGGGTGAGGAGCTGACCAACGAGGTGGCGGCCCGCATTGCGTTGACGATCATGGCCTACCGTCCCGGCCGCGACGCCGCGAAGATCCCCTGCCCGATCCTGTTCTGCGTGTGCGAAGCCGACTCGGTGGCTCCGGCGGCGGCGACGCTGCGCTACGCGGCCAAGGCCCCGCGCGGTGAGGTCAAGCTTTATCCCGAAGGCCATTTCGCGATCTATGTCGACGAGGCGTTCGAGCGTGTCGTCGCCGACCAGCTCGCCTTCCTCGACAAGCACCTGAAGGGCGCCTAGGGGCGATCGCGAGCGCGGCGTAGTCGGGCGAAGCGGGTCGCCCCATTGGGCTAGGGCCCGAGCGGGGAACTCGTGCGGATCGCCTCGTCGCGGATCAATCCGCGCAGCAGCGCGGTGCTGAACTCGGCGGCGATCTCCTTGGCGCTGCGGCGTCCACTGGGCCGCAACCACCGGTAGGCGCCCAGCGTCATGCCGATGTACCCGAGCGCCAGCACGTGGGAGTCGCACGGGTAGAACTCCCCGCTGGCGATCCCCCGGTCGATGAGGCCGTGCACGTGCTCGTAGACCTGGGTTTCCTTCTCCCGCACCGCGGCGACCTGCTCTTCGGTGAACCACTCGGTGATATACGGCTGCTCCTGGAAGTACACGGCCGCGCCCTCGGGATTGGCAGCGATCTGGTCGAGCAGGCGCACGGTGTACTGGTACAACGCCTCTCGCGCGGTCATCGAGGGATCGTCGTGGACGGCGGCCAGGGTGCGCTCGGCGGCCTGCTGGTAGATGTCGTAGAGGATCAGAGACTTGCTGGCGTAGTAGTGGTAGACCGTCGCCTTGTTCAGGCCGATCACGTCGGCGACGTCGTCCATCCGGGTGCCGTGGTAGCCGCGGGCGGCGAACAGCTTGGTGGCGACAGCCAGCAGCTCTTCACGTCGCGTGCGTCCGTTCTCGGATGGCATCTGCCCTCGCTATCGTCACTGCCGGGCGGGACCTTCGGGTGCCGGGCAAGGTCAATTATCAATCAACTGGTTGGACAGTTTAGGCAAACGCCAGGTGTCGCCCCGACGAGGATGGGACTAGACTCGCTTTCGAAAGCTCAAGTCGCGACTGGAGGGGTGGCCTCATGGATCCGAGCCCGGACTACGACGCTAGCGACGAAATCGAGTTCTTCTTCCGCTACGTGCCCTGGGGGCTGCGCGGCGTCGTCGACGGCAACGGCTACCCGCCGCCCGCCTACCCGCCGGTCTAGGCCGCTTGGCGCCTCTAGAGCGCCTTCAGTTCCTCGGCGACCTCGGTCACCGATTTCTTCGCGTCCCCGAACAGCATCGTCGTCCCGTCGGCGTAGAACAGCGGGTTGTCGATGCCCGCGAACCCGGAGTTCATCGACCGCTTGAGCACGATGACCGACTTGGCCCTGTCCACGTTCAGGATGGGCATGCCGTAGATCGGGCTGGATTGCTCGTTGCGGGCCGCCGGGTTGGTGACGTCGTTGGCGCCGATGACGATCGCGACGTCGGTGCGGGCGAACTCGTCGTTGATGTCGTCCATGTCCTTCATGGCGTCGTAGTCGACCTCGGCCTCGGCCAGCAGCACGTTCATGTGCCCGGGCATGCGCCCCGCGACCGGGTGAATCGCGTACTTCACCGGCACGCCCTTGTCCTCGAGCAGACTGGCCATGTCCTTGACGGCGTGCTGGGCCTGCGCGACCGCCAGGCCGTAGCCGGGAACCACGATCACCTGGTTGGCGTACGCCATCTGGATCGCGGCGTCGGCCGCCGAGGTCGCCTTGACGTGCTTGTCGCCGCCGTCCCCTCCGGCGCCCGGGGCCACGCCCCCACCGCCGAAGCCACCGGCGACGATCGCCGGGATGGAACGGTTCATGGCCTTGGCCATCAGGTTGGTCAGGATCGAACCGGACGCGCCGACGATCATGCCGGCCACGATCATCGCGGTGTTGTTGAGCGCCAGGCCGGCCGCCGCGGCCGAGAGGCCGGTCATGGCGTTGAGCAGCGAGATGACCACCGGCATGTCGGCGCCACCGATCGGCAGCACCACCATCAGGCCGAGCACCCCCGCGGCGGCCAGCAGGCCGACCATCCACCACAGCGGCGCCCCGCCGGTGCCGGGGTGCGCGCCCAAGCCGATGACCACCGCGGCCGCCACCGCCGCCGCCAAGAGCAGCAGGTTGATCGGTTGCTGAACCCTGCCGAAGCCGATCGGAGAGCCGGAGATGATCTCCTGCAGTTTGCCGAAGGCGATGATCGATCCCCAGAACGAGATCGACCCGATGATCGCGGCGAACAGCGACGCGACCACGATGTGCACGGTCGGCGACTCCCCGTGCTGGAAGGCCGAAAAGCCTTTGGTCTCAATGAATTCCGCCAGCGCGATGAGCGCGACCGTGCCGCCGCCGACGCCGTTGAAGAACGCCACCAACTGCGGCATGGCGGTCATCTTGGTCAGCCGCGCCGGCGGCACACCGAGCACGACACCCACGACCAGGCCGGCGATGATGAGCACCCACGACTCGGTGTGCCGGATCTTGATCAGGGTCGCCGTCACCGCCAGAGCCATGCCGACCGCGGCGATCAGGTTGCCCCGCACCGCCGTCTTCGGGCCGGTCAGGCCCATCAGGCCGTAGATGAAGAGGGCGAACGAAATGATGTAGAGAACGGTGACCAGGTAGTTCATTTCGCCGCCAGATCTTCGGTCTTCACCGGCGCGGCCTTCTTCTTGCCCTTGAACATGCCCAGCATCCGGTCGGTGACGATGAAGCCGCCGATCACGTTGAGCGTCCCGAACACCACCGCGACGAACAGGATGATCTGCACCGCCAGCGACGGATGCTCAACCTCGCCGAAGACCACCAGAGCGCCGAGCACCACGATGCCGTGAATGGCGTTCGTTCCCGACATCAGCGGCGTGTGCAGCGTGTTGGGCACCTTTGAAATGACCGCGAACCCGACGAACCCGGACAGCACCAGGATCGCCAGGTTGGCCAACAGCTCGTCATACATATCTAGGAGTCCTCACTCGCCCGGGTAACGCAGGCCGCCGCGACGACCTCGTCGTCGAAGTCGGGGGCCAGCTTGCCGTCTTTGATCAACAGGTCCAGGAGCGCCGTGATGTTCTTGCTGTAGAGCTCGCTGGCGTGCTCGGGCATGGTTGCCGGCAGGTTCAGCGGAGAGGCGATGGTGACGTCGTGCTTCACGACCGTCTGCCCCGGCTCGGTCAGTTCGCAGTTGCCACCGGTTTCCCCCGCCAGGTCGATCACCACGCTGCCGGGCTTCATCGACTCCACCGCCGCGGCGGTCACCAGCCGGGGTGCGGGGCGCCCCGGAACCAACGCGGTGGTGATCACCACGTCGAACCCGGCGATCGCCTTCTCCAGGGATTTCTGCTGCTGGGCGCGCTCTTCTTCGGTGAGCTCGCGGGCATACCCGCCCTCACCGGCCGCGTCTATACCGAGATCCAGCCACTGCGCCCCCACCGAACGGACCTGATCGGCCACCTCCGGGCGCACGTCGTACCCGGAGGTGCGCCCGCCCAGCCGTTTGGCCGTCGCCAGCGCCTGCAGTCCGGCCACCCCGACGCCGAGCACCAGCACGCTGGCCGGCTTCACGGTGCCCGCCGCGGTCGTCAGCATCGGAAAGAACCGGGTCGACTCGGACGCCGCCAGCAGCACGGCCTTGTAGCCGGCCACGTTGGCCTGCGACGACAGCGCATCCATGACCTGGGCGCGCGAGATGCGCGGGATCGCTTCGAGCGCGAACGCCCGCACCCCCGCCTCGGTGAGAGCGCCGATCGAGTTGTCGGTGTTGCGCGGTGCCAGGAAACCGATCAGGGTCTGCCCGCGGCGCAACTTGGCGACCTCTTCTTTGGTCGGCGGCGCCACCTTGACGACGATGTCGGCAGCCCAGGCGTCACCGATGCTGGCGCCGGCCTCGGTGTAGAGCTGGTCCGGAAGCAAAGCACCCTCGCCCGCACCCGACTCGACCACTACCGCCACACCGCCGCTGATCAGCGACGCCACCGCCTTGGGTACCAGTGCGACCCGTCGTTCGTCGGCCCCGGACTCGGCGACCACCCCTACCGTCGTCTGCGCATCTGTCATGGCGCGTACATCTGCTTTCCCGCACTTTCCTGCCGTTTGATGTGCCGCTGGCTGGCCGCACGCTTCGCTACCTTAACGCCTGCCGGATTTCGCCCCGGACGTGCGATCGACCGGGGCGGGCTACCGCCGGCGCGGCAGACGGGCTCCCGTCGATGGTTCGTTACCCGAGGCGCGCGCAGTAGCGGCCGCGGCGTTGTGGACCCACAAGACAACGTTGTGGCCGGTTCGCTACCAGAGCGGGATGTCCTGCCCGCGCTCGGCCACCGGGCGGGGCCCGAAGTAGCGGCGTTCGGACTCGTCGATCCGCACGTCGTTGATGCTGGCCTCGCGGCGCGCCATCAACCCCGACGGCGAGAACTCCCACAGCTCGTTGCCGTAGCTGCGAAACCACTGGCCGCTCGCGTCGCGACACTCATACTGAAACCGCACGGCGATGCGGTTGCCGTGGAAGTCCCACAAGCTTTTCCGCAACGCGTAGTCGAGCTCGCGCTGCCACTTGCGGGTCAGGAACCCCACAATCGCGTCGCGGCCCACGACATGTTCGTCGCGATTGCGCCACTGCGAGTCGGGCGTGTAAGCCAGGCTGACGCGGTGCGGATCGCAGGTGTTCCACGCGTCCTCGGCGGCCTGCACCTTCTTTAGGGCAGTCTCAGAGGTGAACGGCGGGAACGGCGGACGGGATTCGGTCATGGCGCCATGTCTACCGCGAGCAGAACACAAAATCGCACTAATCCGCACGCCGACAGGTGACGTTGCGTCTGCTCGTGGCGCCGCTAGACACGTGTCCTATGGTGGCGGCATGGACTTCGCGATGTCGGCCAAAGGCAACGATTACCACAAGCGATTGACCGACTTCATGACCGAGTACGTCTTCCCGGCCGAGGCCGAATACGACAAGTACCGGGACGAGGCCGGCCCGAACGATCACACGGTCCCGCCGATCATCGAGGAGCTGAAGACCAAGGCCAAGGAGCGCGGCCTGTGGAACCTGTTCCTGCCGGCCGAGTCGGGCCTGACCAACCTGGAATACGCGCCGCTGGCCGAGATCACCGGCTGGAGCCTCGAGATCGCCCCCGAGGCGCTCAACTGCGCGGCACCGGACACCGGAAACATGGAGACCCTGCACCTGTTCGCGACCGAGGAGCAACGCAAGCAATGGCTGGAGCCGTTGCTCAACGGTGAGATCCGCAGCGGCTTTTCGATGACCGAGCCGGCTGTCGCCAGCAGCGACGCCCGCAACATCGAGACCTCCATCGTGCGCGACGGTGGCGACTACGTGATCAATGGCCGCAAGTGGTGGACCTCCGGGGCGTCCGACCCGCGCTGCAAGATCCTCATCGTGATGGGCCGCACCAACCCCGAGGCGGCAAGCCACCAGCAGCAGTCCATGGTGCTGGTGCCGATCGATACGCCGGGCGTGACGGTGGTCCGCTCCACCACGGTCTTCGGTTTCCAGGACCAGCCTGGACACTGCGAGATCATCTACGACAACGTCCGGGTGCCCGCCACCAACCTGCTCGGCGAGGAGGGCGGGGGCTTCGCGATCGCGCAGGCCCGGCTGGGGCCGGGCCGCATCCACCACTGCATGCGTGCGCTGGGCGGTTCCGAACGGGCGCTGGCCCTGATGGTGGACCGGGCGCAGAACCGGGTGGCGTTCGGCCGTCCGCTGGCCGAGCAGGGCGTGGTGCGGGAGGCAATTGCCAAGTCCCGCAACGAGATCGACCAGGCGCGGCTGTTGTGCGAAAAGGCGGCGTGGACCATCGACCAGCACGGGAACAAGGCCGCCCACACGTTGGTCTCGCAGATCAAGGCGGTCGCGCCGCAGGTGGCGTGCAACGTCATCGACCGAGCGATTCAGGTGCATGGGGCCGCGGGGGTCAGCGAGGACACGGTGCTCGCCCGCATGTACGCCTGGCACCGGGCGATGCGGCTCTTCGACGGCCCCGACGAGGTACACATGCGGACCATCGCGCGCGCCGAGCTCGGCCGGGAGAAGTCTCCGCTCGCCGCGGCGGTCACCGCACATGAGTAAGGCCGCCCTCCGGGAGTTGCCCGGCGCGTGGAACTTTCGCGATGTCGCCGACGGCGCCGGGGCGCTGCGGCCGGGCCGGCTGTTTCGGTCCAGCGAGCTGAGCCGCCTCGACGACGACGGCCGGGCGACGCTGCTCGGACTGGGCATCACCGACGTCGCCGACCTACGGGCGGCGCGGGAGGTGGCCCGCCGCGGGCCCGGCCGCGTGCCCGACGGTGTCGACGTTCACCTGCTTCCGTTCCCGGACCTCGCCGACGACGCCGGTGAGGGCGACGAAGCCCCCCATGAACATGCGTTCCGGCAGCTGATGACCAACGGCGATCCCGACGAGTCCATCAACGACACCGCCGCCCGCTACATGGTCGACGAGTACCGGCAGTTCCCCACCCGCAACGGCGCCCAGCGGGCGCTGCACCGCGTCGTCACGCTGCTGGCCGCGGGGCGGCCCGTCCTCACGCACTGCTTCGCGGGCAAGGACCGCACCGGCTTCGTGGTGGCGACGGTGCTGGAGACTGTCGGCATCGATCGCGACACCATCGTCGCCGACTACCTGCGCAGCAATGACGCCGTCGCGGAGCTGCGGGTCCGCATCTCCGAGATGATTGAGCAGCGCTCGGAAGCCGAACTCACGCCGGAGGTCAGGACCTTCACCGAAGCCCGGCTATCCGACGGTGTTCTCGGCGTGCGGCCCGAGTACCTGGCCGCCGCGCGCCAGACCATCGACGAGCAATTCGGTTCGCTGGACGCCTATCTGAGCGACGCGGGCATCACCGAGGCCGACGTGGATCGACTACGTCAGGCGCTGCTGGCCTGACTCGAACCACGCGGCCACGGCGCTGACCGTTACAGCTTGAAGTTGGCTTGTTTGGCCGCGGACAGGTCGTCGATCTGCGACCAGTGCGAGGCGACATCCTCGACCGTCGGCGGCTTGTCGAAGTTGGCGCCCTCGTTCTGGAACAGGGCCACCCGCTGCACCTTGCCTCCACCGACGACGAAAACCGAAGCGGTGTTGGGGTTTTCCTCGGTGCACAGGTAGGCCACCACCGGCGCCACATACTCGGGCGTCAGCTTCTCGAGCACCTCCTTGGGGAGGATGTCCTCGGTCATCCGGGTCGCCGCGATCGGCGCGACGGCATTGGCGTGGATGTTGTACTTCGCCCCCTCCTGCGCCAGCGTGTTGATCATGCCGACCAGGCCGAGTTTGGCCGCGCCGTAGTTGGTCTGCCCGAAGTTGCCGAACAGGCCGCTGGTGGAGGTGGCGACGACGATCCTCCCGTAACTCTGCTCCCGGAAATGCGGCCAGGCGGCGCGCAGCACGTTGTACCCGCCGTAGAGGTGCACCTTGAGCACAGCGTCCCAGTTCTCGAACGTCATCTTGTGGAAGGTGCCGTCGCGCAGGATCCCGGCGTTGCTCACCACGCCGTGCACGGCGCCGAACTCGTCGAGCGCCGTCTTGATGATGTTCGCGGCGCCCTCGGGCTCGGCGACGCTGTCGTAGTTGGCGACCGCCCGGCCACCCGCATCCTTGATCTCGTCGACGACGTGATCGGCCATGTTGTGGCCGGCCCCCGTGCCGTCACGGGATCCACCGAGGTCGTTGACGACGACGCTGGCCCCCTCGCGGGCCAGGGTCAGGGCGTATTCACGGCCCAGCCCCCCGCCAGCTCCGGTGACGACGATGACGCGATCCTGCACTCCGGGCATCAGGTTCCTCTCTAAGGTGAAAACTACGTCCTAGCAAGCGAATTCGGACAGTGGTCAGAACATCCTGCGGGCCATCTTGAAGGCCCGCGCCGTGTACGGCGGGTAGATGAAGCTGGACAGGTCGGGCCGGGTCGGCTTGGTCAGCACCGACTTGCGGTGACTGAACTCCTCGAAGCCGTAGCGGCCGTGATAGGCGCCCATGCCCGATGCGCCGACACCGCCGAACGGCAGCTTGGCCGTCGACACCTGGAAGGCGAGGTGGTTGACCAGCATGCCGCCCGCCGACACCTCCTTGATCACCCGCTCGCGGGTCTCGCGCGTCTTGGTGAACAGGTAGGCGGACAACGGCTTAGGCCGCGAGTTGATGAAACGTATTGCGTCATCAAGGGATTGGACGGTGATCACCGGCAGTACCGGTCCGAAGATTTCGTTCTGCATCAACGGCCCGTCCGGATCGGGGTCGACAACGACCGCGGGCTGGATGCGCAGGCTCGACGGGTCGCATTTGCCGCCGACGACGACCTGGCCGTCCCCGCCGGCCAGATAGCCGCTGATCCGGTCGAACTGACGCTGGTTGACGATCCGCATTCCGTTGGGCTTGTCCGACGTGAACTTCGTGATGGCCGCGCCGATCTTGCTCACCAGCTCATCGCGAATCTTGGCGTCCGCCAACACGTAGTCGGGGGCGACGCACGTCTGGCCGGCGTTCAGCAGCTTCATCCAGGCGATCCGCTTGGCCGCCACGTCCACGTCGGCGTCAGCCGCCACGATCACGGGGCTCTTGCCGCCGAGCTCCAGCGTGCAGGGGGTCAGATGCGGGGCGGCGCCTTCGTAGACCTTGCGACCGATCTCGGTGCCGCCGGTGAACAGCAGGCGGTCCAGCCCCTGCGCGATGAGTTCCTGGCTGACCGAACCGTCGCCCTCGACCACCGCGATCGCGTCGCTGTCGAGGTATTTGGGCACCAGGTCCGCCATCAGGTGCGCGGACGCCGAGGCGATCTCCGAGGGCTTGAGGATGACGGCGTTACCCGCGGCGATCGCGCCGACCGCCGGGCCCAGCGTCAGATAGAACGGGTAGTTCCACGCGCCGATGATCAGCACGGTGCCGTAGGGCTCGTATTCGATCCAACCGCGGCCGGGGAGCTGCGCCGCCTCGAGCAGCTGGTATTTGCGACGCGTCCACTTGCGCACCCGCTTGGCGGCGTACTTCGCTTCGCCGGCCGTGGTTGCGATGTCGGCGATGAACGCCTCGAACGGGCTGCGGTCGAGATCCGCGGCGAGAGCATCCGCGATCGCCGCTTCGTTCTCTTCCATCAGCTTGGCCAGCTGCAACAACTGCCGTTTGCGCCACTCCACGTCGCGGGTGCGCCCGCTGGCGAAGGTCTTGCGCAGCCGCGCGACGGTCGCGGGGATGTTCGCCGGCTGAGGTGTGGGCGCGCCGTTGGCGGCGGATGTCGTGGGTGTAACCGATTCGGTGGTCATCGTTGTCCTTCCCCTGCTTCGGTCATCCCGATGCGCCCGCTGCTCGTCGCACGAGCGCTCATGGGTGATAACCGCGATCCTAACCATCCGGTTGGGAGAGCAGTAGAAAGGATCTGATCCGGCGAACGGGCTCAGGGTTTGGACGCCGCCACGAAACTGTTCGCGAACGGCCGGTCCTCCGGTTGCGGCGCGCGGCCCAGCCGCTGGCCCTCGTCGCGCGCGCTCACCGTGCGCGTGGTCCAGCCGTGCGCGGCGAACCACTCGGCGCAGTCGGGCCGGCCCTCGTCGGAGAACCAGAGGTCGAAGGGGTTGAACGAGGTGTCTTGGCCGCGCGCTTCGCGCTTGGCCCGCAGTTCCTGCCACCTCTGCTCGGCCTCGCGGCGCTTCTCCTCGTCGACTCCGAAGTTCTCCACCGCCACCCGGCTGCCCGGTCCGCTCAGCGCATCGATGGAGGCGAACAGCGCCTCCTGCGCCGCCGCGGGCAGGAATGGCAGCAGCCCCTCGGCCAGCCACGCCGTCGGCCGGCTAGCGTCAAAACCGGCCTCGCGCAATGCCTTTGGCCAGTCGTGGCGCAGGTCGACGGGCACGGCCCGGCGGTCGGCGGTGGGCTCGGCGCCGTGGCTCGCCAGCGTCTCGGTCTTGTACTCGAGCACCTTGGGTAGATCGATCTCGTACACCACGGTGCCGGCCGGCCAGTCCAGGCGGTAGGCACGCGAATCCAATCCGGCGGCCACAAGCACGACCTGCCGGATACCCGCCGCCACGGCGTCGGCGAAGTACGCATCGAAGAAGTGGGTGCGCACCGCCTGGTAGTTGATCATGTGGTTGGGGTCCGGGGCGTCGCCACCGGAGTCGTCGTCCGGCTCGCCCGCCCACCAGGCCGCCACCTGCTCGCGGACTCCGGCCAGCTCGGGTGTGGAGACCAGCGGCTCGGCGAACTGGTCGCGGATGAGCGGTGAGTCGCTGGCGGTCTCGGCGGCGCGGGCCAGGGCGACCATCACCGCGGTGGCGCCGACGCTGGTGGCGATGTCCCAGGAGTCGTCCAGCGAGCGCGGCATTACAGCCGCTCGGCGATGACGAAGTCGGAGAAGGCGTCCTTGTCGTCGGCCAGCGGGACGTTCTCGATCCAGCGGCCCAGCCGGCGCATCTCGTCCGTCGAGCGCTGCGCCTGAGCACGCCAACCGTGGTTGTTGAGCCAGTCGGCGACGTTCGCGCGGTGCTCGTCGCGGTACATCAGCTCGCCGACGTCGACGGTCTCTTCGATGCCCAGTTCGTCGGCGACCTTCCTGAACCGCTCGCGCATCTGCTGCCGGCGCTCGTCGGCGTGCGCGGGCGCGGTTTCCGCCGAGACCCGGCTTCCGGCCGGGCTCAGTTCGCCGATCTGGGTGAACAACCGGTCCTGCGCCTCGGCCGGCAGGTACATCAGCAGGCCCTCGGCCAGCCAGGCGGTCCTCGCCGACGGGTCGAAGCCGGCGTCGCGCAGCGCGGCCGGCCAGTCCTGCCGCAGGTCGATGGCCACCGCGCGGCGCTCGGCCGACGGCGTCACGCCGTTTTCCGCCAGCGTCGCGGACTTGTAGTCCAAGACCTGGGGCTGGTCGATCTCGTACACCACCGTGCCGGCCGGCCAGTCGAGGCGGTACGCGCGGGAATCCAGGCCGGACGCCAGGATTACCACCTGCCGGATTCCGGCGGCGACGGCGTCTTTGAAGTAGGTGTCGAAGAAGTGGGTGCGCACCGCCTGATAGCCGCGCATGTGCTCGAGCTGCGCCGCGGAGTCGGCGTCGAGGGATTCGATCTTGGCCGCGACATCCGGGTCGAGCATGTGCTCCCACAAGACCCCGGCACCGGCGTTGGTGACCAGAAGTTTGGCGTACGGGTCGCGGATGAGGGCGTCCGCCCGTTCGGTCTCGACGGCCCGGGCGGCGGCGACCATTACCGCGGTACTGCCGACGCTGGTCTTGATGTCCCAGGTGTCGTCGTGGGTGCGCAGTGAGCTCATTGAATTGCTCCTTGATCCTCGGGCGGAAGTCAGTCGGTCGGCTCGCCGAGGTGCGCCCGCAGCAGCACGCTGCGCACGGCGTCTTCGGCCAGGTCTTCGGGTACCGGGCGGCCCAACCGGGCCATCTCCTCGCGGTTGTCCACGGCTCGCACCTGCCAGCCGTGGTCGGTCAGCCACTGGGCCGCGTCCGAACGGTCCGGCTCGTGGTAGGTCAGCGCCTGCACGTTGACGTCCAGGCCGAGCCGCTCCCGCATCCGCAGCCAGCGCTGTGAATTGCTCCGCGAGTTCAGGCCGAATGCCTCGATGGCGACCCGGCTGCCCGGGGCGCTGAGAGCGGTGAAAGTCTCGAACAGACGGTCTTGCGCGTCGCTTGGCAGGTACGGGAGCAAGCCCTCCGCGAGCCAGGCGGTCGGTCGCGTGCGGTCGAAGCCCGCCGCGGCCAGCGCCGCGGGCCAGTCGTCGCGCAGGTCAACGGGGACAGGGCGGCGGCTCGCGGCGGGGGCGGCGCCGTGCTGCTGCAGGATCCCGGTCTTGTATTCCAGCACCTTGGGCTGGTCGATCTCGTAGACCGCGGTGCCTTCCGGCCAATTCAGGCGGTAGGCCCGCGAGTCCAACCCGGCGGCCAGGATGACCACCTGCCGAATGCCGGCCTGCACCGCGTCGGCGAAGTACTCGTCGAAGAAGTGGGTACGCACGGCCTGGTAGTCGATGCCGATCCGATGCGCGCGGCGGCCCTGCTCGTCGCCGTCGAGCCACGCCAATTCGGGATCGGTGAGCCGGGCCCATGCCGGGCCGGCCGACGAGACCAGAACGCGGGCGAACTCGTCGCGGATCAACGGGTTGCTTCCGGCGGTTTCCGCCGCGCGCGAGGCGGCGACGCCCAGCGCGGTGGCACCGACGAGTTCGGTGATGGCCCAGCTGTCGCCGGCAGATCTCAGGGAAGGCGGTAACGACGCGTCCACATCAGTCATGACGGGGCCATGCTACCGGGATAAGTTAGTTAGCCTATACGCTTTGTGCGCAACTTCACTGCCCGCGCGATCGGCTAGGCCTCCGGCCGCAGCAGCCCGCCTTCCAGCAGCTGCCGCAGCATTCCGGTCACGGCCAGCATCTGCTGGGGGCTCTCCACCCAGCCCGCGTACAGGCCGACGCCGCACATGATGACGACCAGCGACTCGATCAGCGCCGACGCGTCGATGTCGGCGGCAACCTCGCCGCGCTCGATCGCGTGCTTGACGACTCGATCCAGGAATTCCCGGACGGCCCGGACTGACTCGTTTTCGGTCTTGTTCCATTCCGGGTGCCGCTGCGACTCGAGCACCCCGGAAATTATCAGCGCCGATCCGGCGGGATTCTCCGAATTCGCTTGCACCGCGGAGGTGATGAATGCCGTCAGCTGCGCCGCCAGAGTGGTCTCGCGGCTGGCCACTTTGATGCCGGTTCCGATGATGGCTTCGTTGGTTTGCTCCAATACCTCGCGATACAAGACGCGCTTGCTGGAGAAGTAATGGTTGATGGCCGGACGGGTCAGATCAGCGCGGGCCGCGATCGCCTGGAACGTGGCGCCGTCGTAACCGCGTTCGCTGAACACCAGGCGAGCGGCCCGCATGATTCGCTGGCGCGTCTCGTCCGCCTTTGCGGCAGGGGGGCGTCCAGGCCTGCGACCCACCCCTGAAGACATCGTTAAAGTGTGCCACCGCCACGGTGCGGCATTAGCGCGTTTGGCGGAATGCTGCCGAACTTCCCGGCCTGGTAGTCCTGCACCGCTTCAACCAATTCCGCACGCGAGTTCATTACGAAAGGCCCGTAGTGGAATACCGGCTCGCGAATGGGTCGACCGCCCAGAATCAGCACATCCATCGCGGTCGTGCGCGACGATTCCTGTGCCGGATCGGCGCCCACCGTGATCCGATCTCCGGGGCCCAGCACCGCCAATTGGCCCTCGCGAATCGGGTGAGCAACCGGACCGACACATCCGCTGCCCGACAACACGTACACGAGCGCATTGAAATCGCGCTGCCACGGCAGGTTCAGTCGGGCGCCGGTTTCGATCGTGGCGTGGGCGAGCGTGATCGGCGTATGAGTGCTTCCGGGGCCGCGGTGACCGTCGACTTCCCCGGCGATGATGCGGACCAGCGCCCCGCCGTCGTCGGACGAGATCAACTGCACGTCACCACCGTCGATGGCCTGGTACCGAGGCGGCGCGAACTTGTCTCTCTTCGGCAGATTCACCCACAACTGGATGCCATGAAAGAGGCCGCCACTGTCGACCAGTTCTGCGGGCGGCGTCTCGATGTGCAGGATCCCCGAACCGGCGGTCATCCACTGCGTCGCGCCGTCGGTGATCAGGCCGCCGCCGCCGTGGGAGTCCTGGTGAGCGAACTTGCCGTCGATCATGTAGGTGACCGTTTCGAACCCGCGGTGCGGGTGCCAGTCCGTGCCCCTCGGCTCGCCCGGCTCGTACTCCACCGCGCCCATCTGATCCATGTGCACAAATGGGTCAAGGGCGGCAGCGCTCATTCCGGCGAATGCGCGGACCACGGGAAAGCCCTCGCCCTCGTAGCCGCGCGGCCCTGTGGTGATCGACCGGACCGGGCGCTCGGTGTCGGCGGGTGCGGCGACACCGACGCGGGGCAACGTCAACGTGTTGGCGGTGATAGCGGGCATATGACCTCCGTAATGAGAACTACCCCGAATAACCGGACCGCGGTCCAGTTATTCCCCGGTGCTGCCGTCGCGGCGAAAAGTTGCGTAGGGCAATATTTGCTGCAGGAAATGGTCGCAGCGGCGTGCACGATCCAGAGGCGGCCGACAAGCAAAATGCGGCCGTGGGGGGAAGGATGCGTGGATGGGTCAAAATGTGGCGGCCACGGCTACGGTTCTGCCGATCCGGCCAGTGTCCAGAGCCGTGGGTCAGTTCGCCGGTTGGCTGCGCGCGAACCGGGTCGGGCTGTTCTGTGCGGCCATCGTCGTCGGGCTCGGCGCCGGCCTGGGCGCGGCGGCGTTCCGCTACCTGATCTACGGCTTCACCTGGTTGGCGACCGGACACGACGAATTCGGCCAGGACGGTTGGGTGGGCAGCGACCATTTGCCCTGGTTGGGAATTGGCTTCTTCGTGATCATCCCTGTCATCGGCGGATTGCTGTACGGGCCGCTGATCTCGCGGTTCGCCCGGGAGGCTCGCGGCCATGGCGTCCCGGAAGTCATGATCGCGGTGGCGGAGAACGGTGGCCGCATCCGTCCGCAGGTGACCGTGGTGAAAGCCCTGGCCTCCGCGTTGTGCATCGGTACGGGCGGATCGGTCGGCCGTGAAGGACCCATCGTTCAGATCGGCGCGGCGCTGGCCTCCGGTCTCGGCCAGTGGGTGCGAATGCCGGAAAATCGGCTGCGGGTGCTGGTGGCCTGTGGCGCGGCGGGCGGCATCTCGGCCACCTTCAACGCCCCGATCACCGGGGTGTTCTTCGCCGTCGAGCTGATCCTGCGTGAACTGTCCGTCGAGGCGATCTTCACGATCATGCTGTCGTCGATGGTCGCCGACGTGGTCGCCCGCGTGTTTTTCGGCTCGGCCCCCTTCCTCACCCAGTTGCCTGCCGGCATCGAGCTGAATCACATAGCCAACTACTTGCTGGTGGCGCTCCTCGCGGCGATCGCCGGGTTGATCGGGATCCTCTTCAAAAATGTCCTGTACAAGACCGAAGATCTTTGCGACCGGGCGTGGGGTGGGCGCCCGGATTGGGCGCGGCCGGCGGTCGGCGGGATCGTGCTCGGCCTGCTGCTGCTCGCGGTGCCGCAGCTCTACGGTGTCGGCTACCCGGTGATGTACGCCGCCTTCGCCGGCCACTACGCGCTGTGGCTCCTACTGGTGCTCGCCGCCGGCAAAATGCTGGCCTGCAGCCTGACCATCGGGATCGGCGGCTCGGGCGGGGTGTTCGCGCCCTCGCTGTTCGTCGGGGCCACTTCCGGCATGGCCTTCGGGCTGTTCGTCCAGCACACCATCGGGACGGCCGTCGGGCACCCCGCCCTCTACGCCATCGTCGGCATGGGTGCCGTGTTCGCCTCCGCAGCGCGCGCCCCGCTCACCGCCCTGGCGAGCACCGTCGAAATGACCGGCGATTTCACCCTTACCCTGCCGGTCATGTTGGCCGTAGCGGTCGGCACTACCGTGTCGCGGGGGGTTTCCTACGGAACCATCTACACGACGAAGCTGCTGCGCCGGGGCATCGACATCGACCGCCCCACTCCTACCCATGCGTTCGCCGACCTCACCGCGGCCGACGCCATGCATCCGTTCGCCATTCCACTGGACCTGACCCGCGCCGTCGGAAATGCCGATCAGAACTTGACGGCCTTGCTCGGCCCTGTCACGCGCGTGCGCGAACCGCAGGCGCTGTTCGCCAACGACAGCCTCGCCCAAGCCCTGCGTCAGCTCGTCCTCTATGGGCGCGACGGGCTGCCCGTCATCGACACCGAGGCCCGGTCTGTTCAGGGGTGGCTGACCAACCAGAATGTGCTGCGCGCGGTCGGGGCCCACTTCACGGACGTCCAGCCGGACGTCGCCACGGGCCAACCGGCTGCGGACTGGGTCGAGCCGCGACCCGCCGCCGAACACGACCCGCACAGTGAACTCGACGGGTATTGCATCGTCGAACACACCCTGGCCGGCGATTCGACCGCCGTAGGCCGGGTTCTCGGTGACCTCGACTGGCCGGACGGTCACTTCCCCGTCTCCGTGCTGCACAATCGGCGGCTCGTCGATGCCGACGCCACACTACGGCTCGCCGTGGGCGACCGCGTCAACGTCCTCGCGCCCAAAGACGGCGTGCAGCACCCGGATTCGCCGGCCCGCTAGGAACCGCGCGCGCTGCTGGCGGCGTCCTTCTCGGTGGTCGAGCCCTCGTGGGTCAATTGCCCACCCGCGCTCTCCAGGTGCGCCCGGACGAACCACTGGAACTTCTCCAGGTTCCCGGCCTGATCGATCAACAGATCCTGGGTGACCGGGTCGAGTTCCTCGGTCTCCTCGATGTACTTGCGGATGTCTTCGACGACGCCGGTGTAGACGAGGTCGAGCGCGGCCAGGTGAGCCTGAACGGTGTCGCGGCCGACGGAGTAGTCGTCCCAGGTGCGGTCTTTGATGATGGCTCCCGGCGTACCCTGCGGTGATCCGCCCAGGGCCGCAATGCGCTCGGCAACGTCGTCGGCGAAACCGCGGACCGCTTCGACCTGCGGGTCGATCATCTCATGCACGCCAATGAAGTTGGGCCCCACCACATTCCAGTGGACATGCTTGAGCGTCAGGTGAAGATCGTTGTAAGTGCTCAGTTGCTTTTGCAGCAGTTCGGTCAGCCGCGCTCCCTGTTTGTCGGTGAGCCCCGGGATGGTGAACTGTGTCATCGGTTTCCTCCGTTTCGCACACGGTCACGTCTTTTGACGTTGGTTACCCGATGACCGTTGCCGAAAACGCGGGACCGACGAGGCCATGACCACGTTTAGAGTTCGCTGATGTGCTGCACCGGTAGCCGGGCGCCGCGCCGTGGTTCGTATGCCAGCCCGCTGGCCTCGAGCAACCGGACCACTCGGTGGCGGTGTGGTCGCATCGGTTCGAGCAGCTCCAGCATGCCCGCGTCGTCGACCGGGCGGCCCGCCAGCGTCCAGCCGATCATCTTCGGGATGTGATAGTCGCCGACCGAGAGCGCGTCCGCGTCACCGAACGCCCGTTGCGCGGTTTCCGCGGCGGTCCACTCCCCCACCCCAGGCAACGACATCATCGCCTCGCGCGCCTGCGCGGGCGAACGGGACGCCAGCCGTTCCAGCGCGGCGGCCCGACGCGCACACGTCACCACGGTCCGCGCACGTCCCGGGTCGACGTTGGCTCGATGGAACTCCCACGACGGGATGTGCCGCCACTCGTCGGCCGAGGGCGGCACCCGCATTCGCGCCGGCGCCGGCCCCGGCGCCGGCGACCCGTACTTGGACACCAGCAGGCGCCAGGACCGAAACGCATCGGCGCCGGGCACCCGCTGCTCGATGATCGCCGGGATCAGCGCCTCCAGCACCAGCCCCGTACGACCGAGGCGCAAGTGGGGTACCCGCCGCTGCGCGGCGGCAACGATCGGGTCCCGGGGCGCGAAATCGGAAGCGTCGTCCTCGTGGCCGAGCAGCGCGGGCAACCGTTCGACGAATTCCGGCCCGCCGCTACCCCACGCCACACAGTGAGCGGCGTTGGCGGCCACACGGCTGATCCGCGCGGCGACGGGTCCGGTCGGCAGCAGGCTGGTCCGCCAGATCGTGCCGTCACCGGAAGCCTGAAAACACGGATCCCCGCGACCTCGGCGAAGCGGCGCCAACGTGTGCCCGAAGCTGACCACCCCGGGGAACGTGACAGTGCGCGTGCTTTCCACCGACCAACTCTCCGATTGACCGTTAACGATGTGCCAAGTCAATATTGCGATGTGATGACGCCGTTCGATGACCCGCAGGGCGAACTGGCTTGGATGTTCCTGCAAAGTACGAGCGACGGGGGCGACCTCGACGAGGGTTTTTCACTGCTCAGCGACGACTTCACCTACTGGTCGCTCGTCACGCGGGCTTCGTGCGACAAGGAAGCGTTCCGGCAAGCTATCGAGCGGCGCAAACGGGACCTCGAGCTGACCATCGACCTGGTGCGGTGTGTGAACGAGGGAGAGACCGTGGTGGTCGAGGCGCACGCCAGCGGCATCACCACCGCCGGCGTCAAATACGACAGCCCATTCGTCTGCATCTTCGACACCCGCGATGGCTTGATCGTCTCGATGCGGCTGTACAGCGACACCCGGGCCCACGAGGCCGCGCTGCCGGGGTGGATTTTCTAGGACGCAGAAACGCTGATTTCGGCCTTGTTCGGGTAGAACGCGACATGCCCGGCGATCGCCGCGACCGCGGGATAGGGCTGCTCGTAAGTCCAGATCACGTCCTCCACGGTGTCACCGGCGGAGGTGGTCACGCTGTAATAGCTCGCCTCGCCCTTGAAGGGACAATATGTGCCGGTGTCCGTGCGGGCCAGCCGGTCTTGCACCACGTCGCTCATCGGAATGTATTGCACCGCAGGCAAACTGGCTTCGCGTAATTCGAGCGCGGCCGTCGTATCGGCGACCACCTCGCCGTTGACGCGGACCTGGACCCGCCCCTTTGTCGGCTCGATGGTGATCGGGTGGCCGGCACTGGGCTCTTTGATTTCGGGATGGCTCATGGTCTCCTCCTAGACGCCGATAAAGGCTTCAACACGAGCCGGCGCCCGACGCTTCCCGATCAGGCACCCCGAATGCGTAGCGGTGATATTGGGACATATTGGCCATGGCCGGAACGACTGCCATGACCCTGCCCATCACGTGGTAGATGCGCGGAAGCCGCTCGAAGGTCTCTGATTCAAACCACCGCACCCAGGAAAGCAGTCGAGTGCCGTGCACCGCCTGGAGGATCTCGCCCGGCCCGTCGATGCCCCAGCTCAACTTCGACCCGGACCGGCGCACCACCGCGTTCATCCACTGCGACTTGATACCCGTCCGGTTGAACGCGTCGAATTGCAGCTCGCCGCGTTCGAAGCGATCAACGACCCGTTGCAGCAGCGCTATGCCGTCCTGTTGGGACAGATACATGGTCAACCCTTCGGCGAGCATCAGCGCGGGCCGGTCGTCGGGTATCTCCGCCAGCCAGGCCGGATCGGTTACCGACGCGGCGACGACGTGACAGTGCGGGGCAGCCGGGTAGAGCCGGGAGCGCAGGTCCGCGACGTCGGGGTAGTCCACGTCGTACCACTCCACCAGCGGGCTCGGCTGGAGCCTGAAATATCGGCCGTCCAGTCCGCAACCCACATGCAGGACAACCGCACTCGGATGCGCGTCAAGGAATTGGCGAGCCCACATGTCGAAGTGCGCGGTGCGAGTCGTCACCGACGATGAATTGCGCGCGGTGATAGTGGTCTTCGTCCAGTCGTAGTCGATCCGCTCGACGACCTCTTTGGCATAACGGTCGCCCAGAATCGGGTTCGGCAGGTCGGCGTCGACCGCCTTTGCATACAGCGTCGCCAGCATCGTCTGCGGCGGCCCGTCGAGATCGACGCGTATTCGGTCCACGGCCCGGGCGTCTATTCGGGCTGCGCGGCCGGGCTGGTCTTTCGCGGACTGCGCATGGCGGCCCAGAACCGGGCGGCCTCGCGGATCGACTCCTCGACCGGGCGCGGCTGCCAACCCAATTCGCGCTTGGCCTTGCCGCTGTCCACGTTGGCCTCGGCGCGCATCATGCGCACCGACGCGAGGCTGAGTTCGGAGTCCTTGCCGGTGAGCCGGGCCTTCAGGCTGCCCAGCGCGGAAAGGGCGTAGAGCATCGGGACCGAGATCGAGCGTTGCGGCGCCGGCACCCCGGCCTCGTCGGCCGCGATGCGCACGACGTCGTTCAACGCGATCATCCGCTCGGAGACCAGGTACCGCTCGCCGATGCGGCCGCGTTCGGCGGCCAGGATCATGGCCCGCGCGGCATCGTCGACGCCGACGACTTCCAGCTGGATGCCCTTCATTCCGAAGGGCAGCTTGCCGAACACGGCGCCGGCGATGAAGGCACCGTGCGGCGTGCCGCCCCAGTCACCGCTGCCGTACGTCGTCGACACGCACATCGCGATGGCGGGCAACCCCGCCTCGGCCACGTACCGCATCACCAGGTCTTCGGCCTGCACCCGGGACTGCACGTAGGGGGTCTGTCCCCGCGGGCTGATCACGTCGTCTTCGGTCGCCACGTGCCCGTGCCGCCGGCCCACCGTCGCGTAGGTGCTCGTGAAGATGAACCTGCGCAGGTCGGGTTGGCTGACCGCGACATCGAGAACGTTGCGCAGGCCCTCGACGTTGGTGCGAAACAGCGGCGCGGGGTCACGCAACCATGCGCGGGTGTCGACCACGCAGTAGTAGACGTCGTCCACACCGTCCATCGCCTCGCGCAACGTGGCGTCATCGAAAACGTCGCCGTGAAAACGGGTGAGCTCGAGGTCATCGATGGAGCGGGTGTTGGCATTCGGGCGCACCATCGCCCGGACCTGGAAACCGTCCGCGACGAGTTGGCGGGTGACGTGGGAACCCAGAAAGCCGTTGGCGCCGATGACCAATTTGGGTTTGCTGCTCACTGGGATCCTCCGTATTGCTGCATCCACCGCGCGGCGTCCTCGTCGAGCGTGCCCAGCGCCTGGGCCTTGCGGCACCACTTCATCCCGGCCTTCAGGAAACGCAGCGGGTTGTAGATGTCTTCTTCACGGCTCCACTGGCCGTCGCCGGCATACGTGATGATCGTGATGTTGGTCGCGCTGATAACGCTGCCGTCGCCGGGGTCACGCATCGGGTTGTCCAGTTCGAGGATGACCCGCCCGGTGGGCTCGTCGATCACCGACCACAGCGTGGGGAACGCGACCATGTGGCTGCCGGGGAAGCTCGTCATCGTTTGCTTGATCCACTCGCGCACCTCGTCGCGGCCGCGCATGGTGCCCGCCGCATGCTCGACGTACTCGACGTCGGGCGTGTACTGCTCGACCCAGGCGTCCCAGTCGCGCGTCTCGGCGGCCCGGGCGACCGTCTCCTCGAACCTCTCGAAGGCGGCGGCCAGTTCGGTGCGGGAGAACGAACGGGTAGTCATTTTGCGGCACCGTTGCAGCTCATCGGCGGAGTGTAGCCTGGGCGGCATCGTGACCCGTGAGGAGGACGAGCAATGGCAACCCAAAAAGCGATACTTGCCGGCGGATGTTTCTGGGGGATGCAAGAACTCATCCGCAAGCAACCAGGTGTGGTTTCGACGCGGGTCGGCTACACCGGCGGCGACGTCCCGAATGCGACCTATCGCAATCACGGCACGCACGCCGAGGCCATCGAGATCGTCTACGACCCGGCGGTCACCGACTATCGCACCATGCTCGAGTTCTTCTTCCAGATTCACGATCCGACAACGAAAGACCGCCAGGGCAATGACCGCGGGCCCAGTTACCGGTCGGCCATTTTCTACCTCGACGAGGAGCAGAAGCGGATTGCGCTGGACACCATCGCCGATGTTGAGGCGTCCGGGTTGTGGCCCGGCAAGGTGGTGACCGAGGTCAGCCCGGCCGGGGATTTCTGGGAGGCCGAGCCCGAGCACCAGGACTACCTGCAGCACTACCCGAGCGGGTACACCTGCCACTACATCCGCCCGGGCTGGAAACTGCCGCGCCGGGCCACCGCGGACCAGTAGGCGCCGCGTTCCGGCCTAGCGCCGGTGTACTACGACCCGCCCGCCGTCCTTCGGCGTGTAGGCAACACCCCGCCCGTGCCAGCGCTCCCCCGGCGCCGTCGTGGTCTCAAGGGTGAAGTGGCGCAACACCGTTCGCAGCACCACGTCCATCTCCATGTTGGCGAACGCAGCCCCCACACAGCGGCGGGTGCCGCCGCCGAACGGGATCCACGCGAAGGCCGACGGCTTGGTCCCGACGTACCGTTGCGGGTCGAAGCGCTCCGGATTCGGGAACACGTCGGGATTTTCGTGAATCTGCGCGATGCTCACCAGGATTGATTCGCCGCGGGGAATGATCCACTCCCCGAGTTGATAGCGCGGCGGATAGACGCGTCGGGCCGCGAAATCGATGACGGTCCGGGCCCGCTGGACTTCCAGGATGGTCGCCTGTCGGAGCTCCTGGCCGCCATTGTCGGCCTCCTCGACCAGGCCCGCCAGCACGTCCGGATGCCGCGTCAGCCGTTCGAACGCCCAGCCCAGCGTGGAGGCGGTCGTTTCGTGCCCCGCGGCCAGCAGCGTGAGCAGTTCGTCGCCGATGTCCTTGCGCGACATGGCGGAACCGTCGTCATAGGTGCTGCGCAGCATCAGTGCGAGCACGTCGGAGCGCTCGTCGAAGTTCGGGTCGGCCCGCTCGATTTCGATCAGCCTGTCGATGATGGTGTCGTACTGGCGGCGCCACTCGTCGAGCCGCCCCCACGGGGTGAAGCGCCCGTAATTGCGTTGCGGTTTCGGCATCGTCGCCATCCGCGAGCCCAGCGTGACCCACGGCGGGATGAGCCGGCGCAGCTCGTCGAGTTCGGCGCCCTCGGCCCCGAAGACGGCGCGCAGGATGGCGTTGAGCGTGATGCGCATCATCGACGGCAGCGTCGGGAAGGCCTCGCCCTCCGGCCAGCCGGCGGTCTCGCGCAAGGTCTCCTCTTCGATGATCGCCTCGTACTTCTTCATGCTCTTGCCGTGGAACGGCGGCGCCAGCAACCGCCGCCGCCGGCGGTGGTCCTCCCCGTCGAGCGCGAACACCGAGCCGGAGCCGAACAGCCGGCTCAGGTTGGGCTGGATGTTGCCGAGCTCGTCCGGGCTGGTGGTGAAGATCTGCTTGGCCAGCTGCGGGTCGGCGACCACCACGACCGGGCCGTAGATGGGGAGGTTCAGCGTGAAGACGTCACCGTGCCTGCGGGCCAGCCGCTGGATCATCCCGCGCCGCGACATCGCAAAACCCAACCCCTGCAACAGCTTTGGCAGCCTGGTCGCGGGGGGCAACCGGACGGGCATGGTTGCCGGTGGGGCGGTGACGGCTTCACTCATGACGGACTACTCCCCATTTCTCCCCCGGGCCCCGGGGTGGTACCGCGGTGTACCAGAACCTTTGAGGATACGGTACTCTGTGGTACCAGACCTGACAAGGGTGCCGCACCGACCGAAAGGGGCGCCGGCCGTGACATCAGCGGCGACAGCAACGGCTGACGAAGCGGTTGTCGGCGACCCGTTCCGGGTCCGATTGCTCGACGGCCTCACCACCTCGATCGCCGAGCGCGGCTACCGCGCCAGCACCGTCGCCGACGTCGTTCGTCACGCCCGGACGTCCAAGCGCACCTTCTACGATCAGTTCGCGAGCAAGGAAGAGTGCTTCCTGGAGCTGCTGGGGTCCGACAACGAAAAGCTCGGCGCGTGCATCGCGGCGGCGGTCGACCCCGAGGCCGATTGGCATCAGCAGATTCGTCAGGCCGTCGAGGCCTACGTCGGCCACATCGAATCCCGGCCGGCCATCACGCTGAGCTGGATCCGGGAGCTTCCGTCGCTCGGTGCCGCCGCCCGCCCGGTGCAGCGCCGTGGGCTGCAGCTGCTGTCCAGCCTGCTGATCGACCTCAGCGCCAGCCCCGGGTTCCAGCGGGCCGAATTGCCCCCGCTGACCGCGGCGCTGGCGGTCATCCTGCTGGGCGGTTTGCGCGAACTCACCGCCCTTGCCGTCGAAGACGGAAAGCCGGTGCGGGAAATCGTCGAGCCGGCCGTCGACGCCTCCATAGCCCTGCTCGGCCCGCGACACTAGGCTCCATCGCATACCCCTCAACCAAGCGGAGGACCTCGCGATGCGGCTATCAACCCGAAACCAGCTCAAGGGAACCATCACCGAGGTCGATCTCGGGACCGTGATGGCGATCGTGAAGGTGAAGCTCGACGGCGGCGACCAGGTCGTCACCTCCTCGGTCACCAAGGACGCCGCGACCGATCTCGGCCTCAAGGTCGGGCAGCCCGCAACCGTGTTCATCAAGTCCACGGAAGTCACCATCGGCGTCGACTAACCCCATGGCGACGACGATGCGCGCCGAGCGCTTTTACGCGGACACCAAAAGGGTTGCGCTCGAAGACGTTCCAATACCCGAGCCCGGTCCCGGCGAAGTCCTGGTCAAGGTCGCCTTCTGCGGCATCTGCCACTCCGACCTGAGCCTGATCAACGGCACCTTCCCGGCTCAGCGGCCCGTGGTGATCCAGGGCCACGAAGCGTCGGGCACCATCGCGAAGCTGGGCCCCGACGTGACCGGCTGGGCCGAGGGCGACCGCGTCGTGGTTGCCGCCGGCCGGCCCTGCCAGAAATGCGCGAACTGCCGGCGCGGTGATGTGGTGAATTGCCTGCGGATCCAATTGATGGCGTTCGCTTACGACGGGGCTTGGGCCGAGTACACCGTGGCTCAGGCGGCGGGCCTGACCCGGGTACCGGACAACGTTCCGCTGGAGCAGGCCGCGATCCTGGCCGACGCGGTGTCCACCCCGTTCGGCGCGGTCGTCCGGACCGGGAAGGTCGCGGTCGGCGAGTCGGTCGGCGTGTGGGGCGTGGGCGGCCTAGGCACCCATATCGTCCAGCTCGCACGGTTGGTCGGTGCCGTACCGATCATCGCCATCGACGTCAACCCCGCCGTCCTGGAGCGTGCCCTGGCCGTGGGCGCGGACTACGCGTTCGACTCCCGTGACGACGGGCTCAGGGACAAGATCGCCGACGTCACCGGCGGCCGGCTGCTGGATGCGGCCTTCGACGCCGTCGGGCTGAAAGCGACGTTCGAGCAGGCGCTCGATTTGCTCACCCCGGGCGGCCGCCTGGTGGGCGTCGGCATGAGCGCGCAGGCTCCGACCATCGGACCCACGTCCCTGTTCGGCTTGACCCGCAAGCAGGTGCTCGGTCACCTGGGCTACCAGAACGTCGACATCGAGACCCTGGCGAAGCTGGTTTCGGCTGGGCGCCTTGACCTTTCACGGTCGATCAGCGAGATCGTCGCCCTGGAAGACGTGGCGCACGGCATCGAGATGCTTGAGCGTCAACAAGGCACCCCCATCCGTATCCTCGTCCAGCCCTGAGGCGCCGGACGGTTAAACTTCGCCGCGCAGGAAGGACCGGAGCCGGCCGAGCACGAGCTCGGGCCGCTGGTCGATGATCCAATGGCCGACGCCGTCGACCAGCTCCACCTCGAAATCGCTGATGTGGTCGGCATATCCGTCGGTCAGATCCGCCGTGATCACCGGGTCTTCGGTACCGGTCAGCCAGCGCACCGGCACCTCGACGCGGACGTCGGCGTACTCGCCGCGCATCCAGCTCAGCATTTCCCCGGTCTGGAAGCTGCGATACCACCGGGAACCCGCCTCGGCGTGGCCGGGCTGGCGCATGCACTCGGCATAGATACGGAGGTCGTCCTCGGGCAGTGCGAAACCGCCACCCACCCATGACCCGAGCAGACGGCTCGCCCTCGAGTTGAGATTGCCGACCATCCGCGGCCCGATGACCGGCAGTGAGATCGGGATCTGATACCAGAGCCGCCAGATATTCCTAACCGCGCGCAAATCACGTTTCACCCAGGGCGCCACCGTGTTCACGCCGAAGAAACCGGTCACCTTTGCCGGGTGGCGCAACATCATGATGAACGCGACCGGCCCGCCCCAGTCGTGGGCGACGAGCTTGACGGCCTTGACATTCAGGCGATCCAAGACGGCCGCCAGATCGTCGGCCATCTCGGCCTTGGTGTAAGTCGATCGGGGCGCCGAGCTCCAGCCGGCGCCGCGCAGGTCGGGGCACAGCACGCGATAGCCGTCGCCGGCCAGCGGCCCGATCAGGTTGTGCCATTCCCACCAGTTCTGGGGGAAGCCGTGCACCAGCATCACCGCCGGCCCGTCGGCCGGACCCGCGTCCGCGACATGGATCGTCACACCGCTCCCCAGATCGACATACCTGTGTTCGACACCGTCCAGCGCGGGCATAGTGACCATGAATTGAGAACGTAGCGGCCCGCCGCCGGTTAGGCCAGGAACCGCTCGACGTACGGCGCGAAGCGGCAACGCAGGTCGGCCTCGTCCAACCCGAACATCTCGCAGGACGTCGCGATGTTGCCGAGCCGGCCGCGGCGGTGACCGGCCAGGTACTCGTCGATCGCCGTTCGAACCTCGTCGGTGAACGGCTCGCCGGCCAGGGCGTATACGCGTTCGGCGACGCCGATTTCGTCGGTCATGAAGTCGTCGAACCGGACGTCGACCGAGCGTTGCGGGCCGATGGTTTCCCGGTCGCGGACCAGGGCGGTGAGCATGTGCTCGAGGCGGTCGATCCACGACGCCGCGATCCGTTCCACGGGGACCGGCGACCGGTGCATGCGTGCGGAGTAGGTGATCATCGCGATCATCGACAGCGCCACCGGCACCGGGTCGCGGTGCGTGAAAACCACGATGCTGCCGGGGAATACGCGATCGAGCACCGGCACCTGCTCGAGGTGCTGGGGCGACTTGAGCAGCCAGCGCCGCCCGCCCCGCAAGAACTGCATGGCCCTGAGTTGCCGGGCGAGGTACTCGTAGTGCGGCGTCTGGTCGTGGGCCTGGTAGTACTCGCGCCAGGGCGGCACGTCGGCCAGCGTCTCGAACAGCATGGTCGAGAAATCGTTGGCGAGCAGTTGGATCTCCTCGTGGACGTGCTCGGTGGTCATCTCGTGCATCAGCGGGAAGTGCGGCATCACGGTGTTGATCAACCCGACCGCGAGGTCCATCCGCGCCCGGCGGGGATCCGGCTCCATCCCGGCCTCGGCCGGCAACGGGAACGGTTCGACGCTTTCCCAGTAGGGCATGGTGCGAAAGGTGGGCGGCGCCGCCAGCAGGTTGTGCAGATGCGTGGTGCCGGTGCGGGGCAGGCCGGCGATCACCACCGGCGGCTGCAGCTCGATGTCGTCGATCTCCGGATGCCGGCGCACCAGGTCGGTCAACAACAGCCGGTTCTTGAGCAACTGCAGCAGCTGCCCGAAGAAGTTCACCACCCCGGCCTCGTGCAGCCCGTCGATGTCGCGCAGCGCCGCGAGGTAGACCTCGAGCCGTTCGCGATAGTCGTCCGCACCGAAGTCGTCCAGGCCGGTGTCCGCGGCCGCCCTCGCATGCAACGCCTCGGCATCCAGCGGGCAGTCCGGCGCCAGCGAGGCCATCATGTCGAGCAGTTGTTGCGCCTCGGCGCCGAAGCGGGGCGTGGCGAGGTCATCGAGGCGAACGGCGGCGGTCACGGCGACTTATGTTACTCTCAGTTTCGTAATGGTAGTGGATTTTGGCCGGCCCCGTGACCCACGCATCGACGGCGCGGTGCTCAGCGCGACGGTCGAGCTGCTCGCCGAAACCGGTTATGCCGGGCTTTTGGTCTCCGCGATCGCCGAACGCGCCGGCACCAGCAAGCCCGCGATCTACCGGCGCTGGCCGAGCAAGGCGCACCTGGTCCATGAGGCGGTGTTCCCCATCGGTGTCGCGACCGAGCTACCCGACACCGGCTCACTGCCCGAGGATCTACGCGAAATGGTCTGTCGCTCAATGGCTTTCCTGACGACGCCGGCCGCCAGGGCGGCCTTGCCGGGTTTGGTGGGCGAGATGGCCGCGGACCCGACCCTGCACTCGGCGCTGCTGGAGCGATTCGCCGGCGTCATCGGCGGCGGCCTGACCGAGTTGCTGGAGCGGGCCGCGGGCCGCGGCGAGGTCCGGCCCGAGGTGACCGCCACCGAACTCACCGATGCCATCGCCGGCATCACCCTGATGGGCCTGCTCACCCGTGTCGGTGAGCTCGATGAGGCCTGGGTCGATCGCACAACCACGTTGCTCCTGAAGGGAATCCGCGCATGACGCACGAAACGACGGCCGCGTGGCAGGAATTGCTCGCCACCCTTGGCACCCTGGACCGCTCCTTCCTGGCGGGAGACCGGGCGGTGACCGACGACCGCCACATCGCCGACGGCTATCGCATGCTCGCCAGCACCCTCGGCGTGGCATTCGACGCCTACCTCTTCCCCGAGCCCGGCCGACCCCAGTTCGTCGCGGTGAACACGCCGTTCCGCCGCGACCGCCGCTGGGGTGGCGACAACACCGACGCCTACTACTTCATGTGTCCGGTCGACCCGAAGCGCCGCTACCGCATCAGCGGCAATCGCGGTGACAGCGTGTACTTTTCGGTGACCGCCTACAACGAGCCGTCACCGGGCGCGTGGTCCGACCGGGTGGTCGCGATCGTCCGCGACAGCGATCTCGACGTGGCCGCCAACGGCGACTTCGCCTTCGAACTCGGCCCCACCCCCGACGCCGCCGTGCTGATGACCCGCGACTACCAGGCCGACCCGCTGACCGGCCACCCCGTCACCTGGCGGATCGAGGCGCTCGACGATCCGGAGCCGATTCGGCACGGCGACGCCGAGACCGCCGCGAGCCTGCGGGCGGTCGCAACCTGGTTGCGCACCATGTTCGCGATCGTGCCGCTGACGGTAGGGACACGTGCCGACGACGACCATGCCCTGGGGCACGAAACCGCGCACGCGGCAAATCAATTCGCCGATCCCTATCAGGTTCCCGACGCAAACTTCGGCTGGTCGGCCCGCGACGCCTGCTACTCATATGGCAGCTTTGTGCTCGCTGACGACGAAGCGCTGGTGATCACGCACCGACCGCCCGCGTGCAGGTTCTGGAACCTGGTGGTGTGGAACCAATTCATGGCCACCTTCGGCGCCGCCGAGGGCCCGGACGCCCGCTGTTCGATCAACGGCCACAGCGCCGCTCTCAACAGCGACCGCTCGGTGACGATCGTCTTGTCCGGCGATAGAACCGGCCACCCGAATTCGCTGACCACGCTGGGCTATCCCCGCGGTAACCTCGCCTTCCGGTGGTTTCTCGCCGACGGGGTGCCGGAGCGGCCGGAGGTGGAACTGGTGAAGGTGGCACAGGCGCCGACGGAGACCAGCTAGCCCGCCGGCACTCAGATTTCGCGAACCAACTCGATGGCGCGCCCGAGCGTGCGAAGCTTCGCCTCCAGTGTGTCGCCGGCCGGGTACAGCCGCACGGTGTTCACGCCGGTGTCGCGCCACACCGCAAGCCGCGCGCGGACCATCTCCTCGGTGCCGATCAGCGTGGTGGCCAACACCATGTCGGTCACCAACGCGGCCGCGCCGTCGCGGTCGCCCCGCTGCCAGCGCTCGCGCACCTCGGCGGCGATGCCGGCCCAGCCTTGCCGGCTGTAGGCCTGGTTGTAGTAGTTCGTGCTCGATGTCCCCATCCCGCCCAGGCTGAACGCAAGCTCCTTCTTGCGGCCGGCGACCATGGCGTGCAGCTCATCCTCGTCCGCGGCGAACGCAACCTCGGCGCCCTGGCAGATGTCGACCTCGGCGCGCGAGCGGCCGGCGGCGGCCAGGCCCTCGTCGAGATGCGAGAAGTAGGCGGCGCCGGCGCCCTCCGGGACGAAGCTGGTGCCCAGCCACCCGTCGGCGACCCGCCCCGTCAACCGCAGCATGGCCGGAGACAACGCGGCCAGGTAGATCGGAATGGGATGCTCGGGCCGGGTCGACAACCGCATCGGCACCCCTTCGCCGCCGGGGAGCGGGATCTGAAACTGCTTGCCCGAGTACGAGAGTTTGTCCCCGGTGAACACCTTCCGCACGATGTCGACGGTTTCGGAGATGCGGGCCAGCGGCGCGCTGAACGAGACGCCGTGCAAGCCCTCGATCACCTGGGGACCGGACGCGCCCAGCCCGAGCAGAAAACGCCCACCCGACAGGTTGGATAGCGTGATGGCGGTCTGCGCGACCATGACGGGCGATCGAACGCCGACCTGCAGGATGCCCGAGCCCAGCAGGATCCGTTCGGTCCGCGCCGCGAGGTAACCCAGGGCCGAGGGCGCGTCGGAGCCCCAGGCCTCGGCCACCCAGCACACATCGAGGCCCAGCTTCTCCGCCTCGACGACGAAGGCCGCGGTGTCCCGGCCGGCACTCGAAAACTCGACCGTGGTGGCGGTGCGCATCAGCGCACCCCGTGCTCGGCCAGTCTCTTGATCGCCGCGAGCGTCTTGCCGATCGCGGCCTCGAACTCGCGCATCCGCACGAACACGATCTTCTGTTCCTTGTCGGGCATCGATTCGATGGCGACCGACAGCCCCGAACGTCCCGGACCCATCTGCATCCAGTAGCTCAGCGCCGTGCCGCCATCGCGGGAGTTCAGCCGGAACCGCCACATCGCCGCGGGGTTGTCGGGTTCCCCGACGGCCCAGGCGAATTCGCGTGGCTCGTCACACGCGACGATTTGCGAAGTGGTGGTCCATTTCCCGAACGCGTCGTGCTCGTTGTGCCCGATGAAGCGGGCGCCCACGCGCGGGCCGTCGGCACCCTCGGCCCACTCCACGGCCTGCAGCTCGTTGCTGAGCGTCGGCATCAGCTTGATGTCGGAGACCAGGCTCCACACCCGGGCCGGCTCCGCATCGATCCATGTCGATGCCTCCACCGTCGGTTTGTCCGCATACCGCGCGCCGGTCCATTCCACGCAGCCCATTGTGCCCCCGCACGTGAATGCCCGGCTCAGGTGCGGGGGCCGTGGGCGGCTGTCAGGCGGCCGTGGGCACCGGATCGGCCGACCGGTCGGAGCTTGACTTGCGCAGGACCGAGTCCGGGAAGGTGAGCCGGACGATCTTGCGGACGACGGTGCCGAACTGCCGCAGCAGCGGGCCGCGGTTGTAGGGGATGCCGTAGCGCTCGCAGATCGCTTGCACCTCGGGTGCGATCTCGGCGTAGCGCCGGGCCGGCATGTCCGGGAACAGGTGGTGCTCGATCTGGTGGGACAGGTTGCCGGACAGCAGATGAAAGAGCTTGCCACCGGTGAGGTTTGCCGAACCGAGGACCTGGCGGAAGTACCACTGGCCGCGCGACTCGTCTTTGGTCTCCTCGACGGTGAATTCCTGGGTGCCGTCCGGGAAGTGGCCGCAGAAGATGATCATGTAGGACCAGACGTTGCGCATCAGGTTGGCCGAGAGGTTGCCCGTGAAGACGAACGGCGCGAAGGGACCGGCCAGCAACGGAAAGGCCACGTAGTCCTTGAGCGTTTGCCGACGGGTCTTCTTCCAGATCGCGCGCAGCACGTCTCGTTTGTCGGCCAACTCGATTTCGCCGGAGCGGATTCGCTCGGTTTCCAGTTCGTGCAGTGCGACGCCGTACTGGAACAACACCATCAGCAAGAAGGCGTAGAGCGGGTTGCCCAGGAAGTACGGCTGCCAGCGCTGGTCTTCGCTCATCCGCAGGATGCCGTAACCGATGTCGCGGTCCATCCCCACGATGTTGGTGTGGGTGTGGTGCATGTAGTTGTGCGAATGGCGCCACTGATCGGCCGGGCACGCGGTGTCCCACTCGAAGGACCGGCCGGAGATGTTCGGGTCACGCATCCAGTCGTATTGGCCGTGCATGATGTTGTGGCCGATCTCCATGTTGTCCAGGATTTTCGACAACCCCAGCATCGTGGTTCCCAGCAGCCAGGCGGGCGGCAGGAACAACAGCGCGCGGCCGCCGACTTCCAGCGCCCGCTGGGCCTTGATGACGCGGCGGATGTAGTCGGCGTCCTCAGCGCCGAGGCTGGCCATCACGCGTTCCCTGATGGCGTCCAGTTCGCGGCCGAATGCGTCGGCCTGTTCGGGGGTCAGGTTGATCTTGTTCTGTGTCATGGCTTTTCCTCCAGGGTTGGTTGGGCTAAAGCGACAGGTCCACATCGCCGACCGGGACGGACACACAGATCTGCACGTCCTCGTCGGGGCCGGTCGAGACCGCGCCGGTGATCAGGTTGCGCACCGTGCCGGCGGTCTTCCGCCGCGTGCAGGTGTGGCAGATGCCCATCCGGCAGCCGTTTTCGGGTGACAGGCCGGCCGATTCCGCCTGTTCTAGCAGCGAACGTCCGTCGTCAACGACATCGACTCCGCTGTCGGAGAACGTAACCCGCCCCCCCGAGGGATTGGCCGGCGCCTCGAAGGAGGGTGGCACGAAGCTCTCCGTGTAGACGTTGTCGCAGTGCTTTCGGACGGCGTCGACCAAAGGCGTTGGCCCGCAGACGAACACAGCATCGGGTGACGGCATCGCGGCGGCCAGATGCGCGGCGTCGAATCGGCCGGTGAGGTCGCCGCCCTCGGCTCGGGTGTAGCCGTGCAGCACCCGGACGCCGGGCAGCGTCGCGAGTTCGTCGCGGTAGCACGCCTCGCCCGCGTTTCGTGCGTAATGGATGAACGCGATCTCGCCGGGGTGCCCCTCGGCGACCAGGGTGCGCACCATGGCCATCACCGGGGTGATGCCGCTTCCGCCGGAAACGAACAAGATCCGGCGGGGTCCTTTCGGCCCCGGCTGCGGCAACACGAAGTCGCCACCGACGCCGGCCAGACCGAACACCATGCCGGGCCGGGCGTGTTCGTACAGGTAGTTCGAGACCAGCCCGCCGTCGTGCTGTCCGATCGTCAGCTCGAGGTGGGCGGCCCCCTCGGCATTGGCCGGGGAATAGCAGCGGGTGTGCCGGCGGCCGTCGATTTCGACGGTGAGGTTGACGTACTGGCCGGCTTTGACGGTATGGGCGGATGCGAAGCTGTCGTTGGGAGCGAGGGTGAGGGTGACGCTGCGCGCGGCGCTGCGGCGCACTTCGATCACCTTGGCGCGGGCCTCCCCCAGCGTCCAGGTCGGCGCCACCAGCTCGGTGTACCGGTCGACGCCGTGCGGGCCGGTGAGGAGATCGAGAAGGTCTGAACCCAAGACTCGCTTCCGAAAAGTCCGAGCGAAAGTTCGACCCGAAGTCTGAGCGGTTTGAGTGAACATATGTACACCGTGGGACCATACCCCCCGGTCAGTCAAGGGTTTCCGCAGGTCTGTGGTAGGGTTCACATAGTGAACAGCCGTACTCCTAGCTCACGGGTGCGCGGTTCTGGTCGCGAGCGCTCGCGCGAAAGTCGGTCGCGTGAGGAGCGCAAGGAGGCGACCCGTCGCGCAATCATCGCCGCGGCACTCAAGCTGTTGCAGGACCGCAGCTTTTCCAGTCTCAGCCTGCGTGAGGTGACCCGTGAGGTCGGGATCGTGCCGGCCGCGTTCTATCGCCACTTCGAGTCGATGGAGGCCCTTGGGCTGGTTCTGATCGACGAGTCATTCCGAAGCCTGCGCGACACCCTGCGTGACGCGCGTGCCGGCAAGCTCGACCCGAACCGGGTGATCGAATCATCAGTCGAAATTCTGGTCGCCAGTGTCGCGCAGCGGCGGGAACACTGGCGATTCATTGCTCGCGAACGCAACAGCGGGCTCAGCGTGCTGCGCTACGCCATCCGCACCGAGATCCGGTTGATCACGTCCGAGTTGGCCACCGACCTGGCGCGCTTTCCACGGCTGCACGAGTGGACCACCGAAGATCTCAACGTGCTCGCGACCCTGTTCGTCAACGCGATGATCGTGATCGCGGAGGCGATCGAGGATTCGCAGAGCGCCGAAACGCTGGAAGACATTCGGCGGCTCGCCGTCAAGCAGTTGCGGATGATCGCCATCGGCATCGCCGGCTGGAAGAGCAAGCCTTAGTCGCGCCGCACCTGGAGTGAACAGTCGAACACTGGCTACCTCAGTCCGTCGTCTGAGTGAAATCCGGCGCCCTGTTCTCATCGACGACCTCATACAGCGACTGGCCGTCTTCGGGCGCTCCATCGATCTGGCCCCGATGGGCGCGTCCGGGAGGACCGTCGGCGAGCGCGTCCACACCCTCCCCGGGCAAGTCGGGCGAGATGTCCGGTTCCTCCTCCGCGAGCCGGGCATCCAGCGATTCGCCCTCACGCTCTTCTCGCGCGGTCATGCCAAACCGGTTCGCTTCGCTCCAGCCCTCGGGCGGGTCGACGACGACGTCGCCGTCGTCGTTGTGCAACTCGTCGGAGTCGGTACCTTCGCTCGCGTTCAACGTGTCACCGGGACCGCCCTCCTCGGGGAAGTCCGCAGGATCCACCAGCTCGTCGGCTTGGGGGTTTTCGCTCATGCGGGAACGGTTGCCCGCGGGATCGGGGGGCTAAACGCAACCCGCCCCTAGCGCGGCGACCGCCACATCGCCCACATGGTGGGACCGCCATCGGGGACGACGATCTCGCGGGTCACCGTGAAGCCGAAACGTTCGTAGTACGGCACGTTTTCGGGCTTGCTCGACTCGAGGTAGGCCGGACAGTATTCGGCGTCGCACCGATCCAGCCGCGACCGCATCAACGCCTGCCCGAAGCCCTGCCCGCGGACCGAGGGGTCGCTCCCGATCACGGCGAGATACCAGTGCGGCTCTTCGGGATGCATGCGCTTCATGAGCTCCTGCAGGCCGCGCGCCCTCGCGGTACGAAGGCCGAACACCCGCAGAAACGTCGGAATCATCGCCAGTTCGCCCCGCCGGGTCTCGCGCCACTGATTCGGCGGATCCCACAGCGCCGCCGCGCCGATGTCCGGGCCGGCGCAAGCCACCTCGACGCCGCCGCAGCCCAGATGGTGGTGGCGGGTCATCGTTGCGAACAACCGGTGCAGGTTGGCGGCCCGGTCCTTCGGGTCGGGCAGCAGCCAGGTCGTCACCGGGTCGTCGTAGAAGGCCCGGCCCAGGGTGCGCGACAGCTCGCGGACATCGGCCTTGCGCGCCGGGCGTGGCTGGGGAGTCACCCGAGTCAGGCTAGCGGGTGAGCCACATCCGGGTGTCATGACCGGAGCAGCGGGTACGTTAGGGCGGTGACCGGCGTTTCGCGTCGCGCATTCGGGCGGATGGCCGCCGCAGCGGGCATGCTCGGCACAGCCAGCTGCGGGCGCCCGGGTAACGACCACGCCGCACCCGCCGCCCCGCCACCGCCCGCGGTCAAGCGGGTGGGCGTGGTGCTCTCGCACGAACAGTTCCGCACCGACCAGCTGGTGGCACAAGCGCAGGCGGCCGAACAGGCCGGCTTTCAGTATGTCTGGGCCAGCGACCACATTCAGCCGTGGCAGGACAACGAAGGCCATTCGATGTTCCCGTGGCTGACGCTGGCGCTGGTGGGCAACGTCTCCAGCCGCATCGCGTTCGGCACCGGAGTCACCTGCCCCACATACCGTTATCACCCGGCAGTGGTGGCACAGGCGTTCGCCTCGCTGGCGATCCTCAGCCCCGGCCGGGTGTTCCTGGGTGTCGGTACCGGGGAACGGCTCAACGAACAGGCGACCACAACCGCGTTCGGCAAATATGCCGAACGCCACGACCGTTTGGTCGAGGCAATCAACCTGATCCGCCAGTTGTGGAGCGGATCGCGAACCTCGTTCGCCGGCCGGTACTTTCAGACCAACGCGCTGAAGCTATACGACACACCGTCCACACCGCCCCCGATCTTCGTGGCGGCCAGCGGACCCAAGAGCGCAACTGTGGCCGGTCAATACGGAGACGGCTGGATCGGTCAGGCCCGGGATGTCACGAACCCCGCACTCGTGGCCGCATTCAGCGCCGGTGCGGAGGCCTCCGGCCGCGACCCGGGCAGCCTGGGCAAGCGCGCGGAGCTGTTCGCTGTCGTCGGCGATAACACCGAGGCGACGACGGCCGCCGGCCTATGGCGCTTCACCGCCGGCGCCGTCGACCAGCCGAATCCAGTCGAAATACAGCGTGCCGCGGCGGTCAATCCCATCGACAAGGTGCTGGCCAATTGGACCGTCGGCACCGACCCCGCCCCCCACATCAAGGCGGTGCAAGCGGTCCTGGACGCCGGCGCCGTGCCGTTTCTGCATTTCCCCCAAAGCAATCCGCTGACGGCCATCGACTTCTACCGCACCAACGTCTTGCCCCAGTTGCACTAGACGGACCTGGACTCGACCGCCTACCCCGACGAGACCGGTTGAAACGACGGTGTTTTGCCGCAACCGCACCGGAGTTTGCGCCGCTGGCAGCAGTTTCAACGCCCCGGGCCCGGGTATCCGCAGGCCACTTCGAGTGACAAGCCCAACTGGAAGGCAAGGCATGGATGCAATCACTTTTCTTCGCCAGGACCACAAGAGTGTCCTCGGTCTGTTCGAGACGCTCGACGGGGCGCCGTCGGGCTCGGGCGCCGAGGCGAGCGGCCTGGAAACGATGGTGAACAACCTCATCATCGCCGAGTCGCAGCACGAAGCCATTGAGGAGCAATTCTTTTGGCCGGCGGTCCGCGACGCGCTAGGCGACGGACTCGTCGACAAGGCGATCGAGCAGGAGCAGGCCGGCAAGCAGCTGTTGCAGCGGCTCGAGGACGGCAAGCCCGGCGAGCCGGACTATCACGAGGCGCTGCAGGAGTTCGTGCGCGCGGGCCGCGAACACATCGCGTACGAGCAGGACGTGGTCTGGCCGCAGGTGGAGCTGGCGATCAGCCGAGAAGAGCTGGAGAAGATCGGCGAAAAGCTGGAGCAGGCAAAGAAAATCGCGCCGACCCGGCCCCATCCGGACACCCCGCCAAACCCCACCGTGCTCAAGACGATGGGCTTGGGGGCGGCAATCGTCGACCACGTGCGCGACGCGTTGACCGGCCGTGCGGACGACAACCCGCCGGACCCGCAGGTCAAGTAGGAGACTTGAAGGCCGGGCGCTGGATCCTCAGCGCCCGGCCTCTTTGTCCCAATTAGCTTGTTGGAACGTGCTGTTCGTGCGTGAAGGGCTTCTCGGCCTTGATGGCGGGCGAGCCCTGCGGGTTCTGCTGTGCACCCTGGTTCTGGCGAGTGCTGCCGCCGAGCCACTGCTGTTCGGGCTTCTCGACGTACTCCCATGACATGCCCTTCGGCCACGGCCCCTGGCCCTCGTTCCACGGGCCGCGAATCGATTCGCCGCCACCGTTGGACATGTTGAACGCGACGTTCTGGAAGCGCGGGTCGCCCGGCAACTGCCCCGGCGGGAAGTTCACCGGAAGCTCATTGAGCGCGGCGGTGAACTGCTGATAGTGCGTCACCTCGCGGGTCATCAAAAAGTTGAGGGTGTCCTGCACGCCGGGATCGTCGGTGTACTGCTTGAGGTACTCGTACACGATCTTCGCGCGCGATTCGGCCGCGATGTTGTTGCGCAGGTCGACCGTCGGGTCACCATTGGCATCGATGTAGGCGCCGGTCCAGTTGTTTCCCCCGGAGTCCTTGACGTCCGGCCCACCGCCGCTGAGCACCAGGAACAGCGGGTTGACCGATACCGAATGGATGATGCTGTCCCGGCCGTCGCCGCTGGCCACCGCCGGCATCCAGTCGCATTTCTCGTGGGCGATCTTGAGGTTGTCGTTGAGCCCGTCGAGCAACATGGTGATCATCGATCCGACCATTTCGAGGTGGCTGAGTTCTTCGGTCGCGATGTCCATGAACAGGTCGTACATCTTCGGGTTCTTCTGCCGCAGCACGAACGCCTGAGTGAAGTACTGCAACGCGGCGGTGAGTTCGCCGTTGGCGCCGCCGAATTGGTCCATCAGCAACGTCGCGAACCGCGGGTCCGGCCGGTCGACGCGGACCTCGAATTGAAGATCTTTGTTGTGTACGAACACTTGGTCTCCCTTGGCTTGTCGAGAAGGTTATGGTTTCGCCGGGTACCCGCGGCCTTTGCCGCCAAACGGCGGTGACAGCAACTTCCGGCGCGGGCCGCCCAGCGCCGCGGACCGGTGTGCGGGTGACGCGACGGCGGCCATAGTGGACAATCCGGTCCTATGGAGTTATCGGACCCGAATGCCCGGCACCAGTTGGCCGTGCGCATGGCCGAACTGGCCCGCGACACCGCCGCGCCGCGCTCGCTCGCTCATGTCCTGAACGACGTGACCAACACCGCCGTAGCGCTGATACCGGCCGCGGACGTCGCCGGGGTGTTGCTGATCAAGGGGGGCGGGGACTTCGAATCGGTGGCCGACACCGACAGCCTGGCTGCGGAGCTCGACAAGCTACAACACGACTTCAATGAGGGGCCCTGCCACGACGCCGCCCTGAAACAGACGATCGTGCGGACCGATGACCTCCGCAATGAACCCCGCTGGCCAAATTATGCGCCGGCGGCTGTGGAACGCGGCGTGCTGAGCAGCCTGTCGTTCAAGCTGTATACCGCCGAGCGCACGGCGGGAGCGCTGAACCTGTTCAGCCATAAGGCCAACGTCTGGGACACCGAGGCCGAAACCATCGGCACCATCTTCGCCGCACACGCGGCGTCGGCGATCATGGCCAGCCGCCACGGGCAGCAGATGCAATCGGCCCTGTCGACGCGCGACCGGATCGGCCAGGCCAAGGGCATCATCATGGAGCGCTACAACGTGGACGAACTGCGCGCGTTCGACCTGCTCCGTCAGCTATCCCAGGAGAGCCAGGTCAAGCTCGCCGACATCGCGCAGCGTGTCATCGATACTCGCCGCGAAGACTGACCCCGCCGCCGCCATCTACGATGGGGTGGCTTCATCGATGAGTCCGGCGCGACGCAGCGCCGGGGAACGGGTGGCCACCGTGTGGGACTTCGAAACGGACCCGGAATATCAGGCAAAGCTCGACTGGGTCGAAAAGTTCATGGTCGACGAGCTCGAACCGCTCGATCTGGTCGCTCTCGACCCCTATGACAAGAAGAACGCCGAGATGATGGCGATCCTGCGGCCGTTGCAGCAGCAGGTGAAGGATCAGGGCCTGTGGGCCGCGCATCTGCGGCCGGAGCTCGGCGGCCAGGGCTTCGGCCAGGTCAAGCTCGCGCTGCTCAACGAGATCCTCGGCCGTTCCCGCTGGGCGCCGTCGGTGTTCGGCTGCCAGGCGCCCGATTCGGGCAACGCCGAGATCCTGGCGATGTTCGGCACCGACGATCAGAAGGCCCGTTACCTGCAACCGCTGCTCGACGGCGAGATCACCTCGTGCTATTCGATGACCGAGCCGCAGGGCGGTTCCGATCCCGGACAGTTCGTCACCGCCGCTACCCGCGACGGCGACTACTGGGTGATCAACGGGGAGAAGTGGTTCTCCACCAACGCCAAGCACGCCTCGTTCTTCATAGTCATGGCGGTGACAAACCCCGAGTCGCGCACGTACGACAAGATGTCGCTTTTCATCGTCCCGGCCGAGACACCGGGCATCGAGATCGTCCGCAACGTGGGCGTGGGAGCCGAGTCGTCGGCGCGCGCCAGCCACGGGTATGTCCGCTACACCGACGTGCGCGTCCCGGCCGACCACGTGCTGGGCGGCGAGGGTCAGGCGTTCATGATCGCGCAAACCCGACTCGGCGGCGGGCGCATCCACCACGCGATGCGCACGATCGCTCTGGCGCGCAGCGCTTTTGACATGATGTGCGAACGTGCCGTGTCCCGAAAGACGCGGCACGGGCGACTGTCCGATTTTCAGATGACCCAGGAGAAGGTCGCCGACAGCTGGATACAGATCGAACAGTTCCGGCTGCTGGTGTTGCGCACCGCGTGGCTGATCGACAAGCACCACGACTACCAGAAGGTGCGCCGCGACATCGCGGCGGTCAAGGTGGCCATGCCCCAGGTGCTGCATGACGTCGTGCAACGGGCCATGCACCTGCACGGCGCGCTCGGCGTCTCCGATGAGATGCCGTTCGTGAAGATGATGGTGGCGGCCGAGTCGCTGGGCATCGCCGACGGCGCCACCGAACTGCATAAGATGACGGTGGCCCGCCGCACCTTGCGCGAATACCAGCCGGTCACAACGCCATTCCCGTCCGCGCACATACCCACCAGGCGCGCGGAAGCCCAAGCGCGGCTGGCCGAGCGGCTCGAGCATTCCGTCGCCGAGTTCTGACCCGGCTGCACTTAAATCACGCGCACGACACGCCGTAAAGCGCTGCCGTAGTTTAAGTTTCGCGGCAGGAGGTCACGACACGTAGCGAACGATGGACTCGGCCACACACGCCGGCTTTGGCGCACCCTCGATCTCGACGGTCGTCGACATGGTCGCCTGCACGGCGCCGTTTCCGATGTCATCGACACCGACCAGCGACGTCTGCGCGCGCACCCGGGAGCCGACCGGAACCGGGGCGGGGAAGCGAACCTTGTTGAGGCCGTAGTTGATTGCGAGCTTGATGCCGTTGACCGTGTAGATCTGGTGCTGCAGGCGCGGCAACAGGGCCAGGGTCATGAAACCGTGGGCGATCGTCCCACCGAAGGGACCGGCGGCGGCGCGTTCCGGGTCGACGTGGATCCACTGGTGATCGCCGGTCGCGTCGGCGAACAGGTTGACGTCTTCCTGGGTGATGGTCACCCAGTCGCTGTGGCCGATGGTTTCGCCGGTAGCGGCCGCGAGTTCGGCTACTGATTCGAAGGTGCGCATAGAGGTTCTCCTTGAGTCCGGGCGCTAAGAATAGCGCCGGGGTCCTGGTGCCAGATCAGCCATCCCGGCCCGCCGCACGCACGATCCGGTTTGGCGGCGCATACGCGGGGAACCCGTCGGAAGTCACGACCCGCACCGGAAGGAAGCAAATGGGGGAGCCGAAGGGCCACAAGACAGAGTCCGACGTCGAACCGGAGGCTCACGAGTCACGGTCACGCGCCGCGGCCGGAGAGGCCGACGGCTCGTACGTGGGAGCGGCTGGTCCCGACGATTCTTTCGATGCCGGGGAAACGGGTGCCGAAGCGCGGAGCCAGCAAGGCTGACCCCATGGACCACAGCGAATCGGTTACCGAAGCGCGCCGATCGCGGCCTGCAATTTGGTGGTGGCCTGATCCGCAACCTCCTGCAGGGCCCCCTGCTCGCCTGTCACCTTAACCATGAGTTGCGGGTCCATCGCTTCGACGAGAACCGCATCGCTACCGGCGGGGTCGGTTCGAACCACGACGTTGCACGGCAGTAACTGGCCGATCTGGCGGTGAATGCCCAGCGCGCGATGCGCCAACACCGGGTTGCAGGCACCCAGGATCACATAGTCCTCCATGTCCTCCCCGAGTTTGTTTTTCAGGGTGGCTTTGACGTCGATCGTGGTCAGCACCCCGAAGCCCTGTTCGGCCAGAGCTTCCGTTGTCCGTTTCACCGCGTCGTCGAACGAGGTGTGCAACGTGGTGGTCAGCCCTGCAGTCATCGTTTTCTCCTCTTTCCGGTTCTCATCTGTGACGTGTGGCGCTAGGCGGCGGCGCGTGGCCGCTGCAGCTGGGCGAACTGGGGAACCGAACCCAAGGTGGCGACCGCATCGAATACGGCGATCGAGTCCGCGGCGTCGGGCACCGCGGTCAGGACCGGCCCGAAGAACGCGTGCCCGTCGATCCGCAGGATCGGGCTCCCCCCGGTTTCGCCGAGCGCGTCTTGCGCCGCCTGGTGTCCACGTCGCACGACGTCGTCCAGCGATGTGTCCGAGGTGGCCGCGGCGGTGGTGTCTCGCGCACCGGCGGCGGTCAACACGTGGGCGACGAGACTGTCGTCAAGGGGTTCGGAGCCGTCGAAGTACCGTTCACCAAACGCGAAGTACGCGGCGGTCCATCCTGCGGCGCCGCTTTCGCGCGCGATGGCGGCCATCAGCCGGCCAACTTGTTGCGAGTCGCGCATGCGGGCCTGCTGAGGGGCCGGAAGTTCTCGCCCCTCGTTGAGCACCGCCAAACTCATCAGCTGCCAGTCGACAGCCATGCCGGTCTTCTCGGCAACGGCGCGAAGCCACCGTGCGGTGTTCCACGAGAACGGGCACACCGGGTCCAACCAGAGTGTGACCGTCGATCCGGCTCGACCGCTGTCAGCAGGGTTCATTGCGCTTCCCTCTCGTCGGCACCGGGCCGTCAGGCCAGGCTCAGGAACAGTTTTTCCAGCTCATCGATCGACACGGCCGGCCTCTCGGTGGGACTACCCTCCGGTCGGGCGATGCAGTCGCGCAGCCCCGAGGCAATGATCTTGAAGCCGGCGCGATCCAGCGCCCGTGATACCGCGGCCAGTTGGGTAACGACGTCCTTACAGCTGCGGCCCTGCTCGATCATCGCGATGACGCCGCCGAGCTGACCGTGTGCGCGACGCAACCGGGCCAGGACGGCATCCATGTCGCCGGGGTCGTGAACTTCGTTTGCCATGACTCCTTCATACCATACCCACCGGGGTATACCGGGCCGATTGATAATACCCCGGGGGGTATGGTACGAATTGAGTTGCGGTTGATGCCGCGACTCTTGGGTACCGGTCACGCGAACACGCGCGACGTGTGCCCGCTGGCCCTCAGGTGCGGGCCAAATGGCCCTATTCGTTGGGGCGATGCGGGCTGAGACTCCGTACCAGAACGACCAGGTCACGAGGGAAGGAAACGTCATTGTCCACGTTTCTCAGACGGGCGTGGGTGCCGTTGGTCGTCGTGGCGGCAGTCGCCCTCGGCGGCATTGCCGTCGAGCGGCTCCGCGGCGTCTTCGGGTCCGACGCGATCTTCACCGCGACGGGCCGCAGCGCCGAACCACTCGAACCCTCGCACATCAAGCAAGTGACCTACGAGGTCTACGGCCCCAGCGGCACAACGGGAACCGCGAGCTACCTCGACAACAACGCGCAGCCGGAACAGGTGGACTTCGCCACGCTGCCGTGGACCTTCACGGTCACGACGACGGTGCCCGCCGTGATCGCCAGTGTTGTGGCGCAAGGCGACAGCGACAACATCGGGTGCCGCATCACCGTCAACGGTGTGGTCAAGGACCAGCGCTCCTCGGCCGGGCGCCACGCCCAAACTTCCTGTCTGGTGAAGGCCGCATGAACACCGATACCGAGGCCCGTCCGAAATTCATGCGGTTCGTCCGCAGGTTCGCGTGGCCCATCATCATCGGCTGGCTATTACTCACCGTCGCCCTGAACGTGCTCGTGCCGCCGATCGAGTCGGTCGCACGCAATCACGCGGTGACGATGTCGCCCCAGGACGCTCCGGCGATGATCGCAGCCAAGCGCATGGGAGCGACGTTCCACGAGTCGGACTCCGACAGCATCGCGATGATCGTCCTGGAGAGCGATAAGCAGCTCGGCGACGAGGCGCACCGCTATTACGACTCCTTGGTGCGCAAGCTGCAGGCAGACCCCAAGCATGTGCAGCACGTCCAGAACGTCTGGGGCGATCCGCTCACCGCCGCCGGTGTCCAGAGCCGCGACGGCAAGGCCGCCTACGTCCAACTCAACCTGGCCGGCAACCAGGGCAGCACCCAGGGCAACCACTCGGTCGACGCGGTGCGGAAGATCGTCGACAAGTCAGAGCCCCCCAAGGGACTCAAGGTCTACGTCACCGGTCCGGCCCCCCTGAACACGGACATGAACGAGGCCGCCGACAAGAGCATGTTCAAGATGATGGGCGTCACGGGTGTGGTCATCATGATCATGCTGTTCATCGCCTATCGTTCCGTCAGCACGGTTCTTCTGGTCCTGGTCATGGTCGGCTTCGAGATGGGCACGGCCAGGGGGCTTGTCGCGCTGCTTGGAAACAACGAGCTGTTGGGATTCTCGACGTTCGTCGTTGCGATGCTGTCCTCGTTGGCGATCGCGGCGGGCACGGACTACGCGATCTTCCTCATCGGGCGTTACCAGGAGGCGCGTCAGGCCGGTGAAGACCGAGAAACCGCCTACTACACGATGTTTCGCGGGACCTCACACATCATCTTGGGCTCGGGATTGACGATCGCCGGTGCTACGTTCTGCCTGCACCTGGCGCGCCTGTCGTACTTCAAGGCACTGGGCATTCCGTCCGCCTTGGGCCTGCTCGTCGTCGTGGCGGGAGCGATGACCGCGGCCCCCGCCGTCGTCGCGGTGGCAACCCGGTTCGGCCTGCTCGACCCGAGACGGATGATCAAGACGCGCGGCTGGCGGCGCATCGGCACCGCCACCGTGCGCTGGCCCGGTCCGGTTTTCGCGGCCTCGCTGGTCATAGCGATCGTCGGCATTCTCGTCATGCCGAGCATGAAGGTCAGCTACAACGACCGCTTCTACATACCCCGCGGCCTCCCGTCGAGCGTCGGGTACGCGGCAGCGGAGCGCCATTTCAGCGCCGCCACAATGAATCCCGACATCCTGATGATCGAAAGCGATCACGACATGCGGAACAGCGGCGACATGATCATCCTCGACAGGCTTGCCAAAGACATCTTTCGCTCACCCGGAATCGCGATGGTGCAGAGCATCACCCGGCCGCTGGGCGGCCCTATCGAGCACACCTCCATACCCTTCCAGATCAGCGCCCAATCGATCCCGATCCAGCAGAACCTGCAGTTCATGCGGGACCGCACCGACGACATGCTCAAGATGAGCGACGACCTTGGCGCCATGATCGTCTCGATGCAGCGGATGCAGGGCTTGGTCGGGCAGATGAGCGGCGCAACCCATCACATGGTCGGCGACATGCACGAGATGCAGGCCACGCTGGACGAGATGCGCGACCACCTTGCGGATTTCGACGATTTCGCTCGGCCGTTCCGCAGCTATCTGTATTGGGAACAGCACTGTTTCAACATCCCGGTGTGCTGGGCTGCGAGGTCGGTGTTCGAGGCGATCGACGGTGTGGACAAGTTCAGCGAGAACATGAGCACCCTGATCAATGACGTGAACAACGTCGACGCGATATTGCCCCAGATGCTCGCCGAGTTCCCGCCGATTATCGCCGTCGCCCAGTCGATGCAGGGGACTCTGCTCACCATGCACAGCAGCTTCTCCGGTCTGGTCACCCAGATGGGGCAGATGACCGACACGGCGAGCGCGATGGGTCAGGCCTTCGACGCTTCCCGCAGTGGCGACTACTTCTACCTGCCGCCGGAAGCATTCCAAAATACCGACTTTCAGCGCGGCCTGAAGCTTTTCCTGTCGCCGGACGGCAAGGCCGCCCGCTTCATCATCACCCACGACGCGGACCCGGCGACGCCTGCGGGCATCTCGGCGGTCATGCCGGAATTGGCCGCCGCACATCAAGCGGTGAAGGGTACGACCCTGACGGGCGCCAAGTTCTACCTCGCGGGCACGGCGGCCATCTACCGCGACATCCAGTCGGGCTCCCACTACGACCTGCTGATCGTGGGGCTCGCGGCGCTGACGCTGATCTTCGTCGTGATGCTGATCATCACGCGTGCGCTGGTCGCATCCCTAATGATCGTCGGCACGGTGCTGCTCTCGTTGGGTGCCGCCTTCGGGCTCTCGGTGTTGGTGTGGCAACACCTGTTGGGACTGGAATTGAACTGGATCGCACCGGTATTCGGGCTGATCATCCTGCTGGCGGTCGGATCCGACTACAACCTGCTGCTGGTTTCCCGCTTCCAGGAGGAGATCGGAGCCGGACTGAAGACCGGCATCATCCGCTCCATGGGCGGGACGGGTGGCGTGGTCACCTCGGCGGGCCTGGTCTTCGCCTTCACCATGATGTCGATGGTCGCCAGCGACCTGCGCTCAATCGGCCAGGCCGGCAGCACGATTGGTCTCGGCCTGCTGTTCGACACGTTGATCGTGCGCTCGTTGATGACGCCGTCGATCGCGGCGCTGCTGGGGCGGTGGTTCTGGTGGCCGATGCGCGTGCGGCCCCGCCCCGCCAGCGCCATGCTGCGGCCCTTCGGACCCCGTCGCCTCGTTCGTTCCCTCCTGCTCGGCGAGGAGGCCGACGCGCCAATCACCAAGCCCGAAAAAACGATGGCGTCGACGGCGAGGTAACGACCAGGGTCGCGGCAAGATGGGGTTGTGCGGCTGCTGCTGATTTCCGATACCCACGTCCCCAGACGCGCCCGCGACCTGCCCGCACGGATTTGGGATGAGGTGGACGCGGCCGACGTCGTCGTGCACGCCGGCGACTGGGTGGTGCCCGAGCTGCTCGACGAACTCGAAGCCAGGTCGGCCCGGCTGGTCGCCTGCTGGGGCAACAACGACGGGCCGGCACTGCGGGCCAGGCTGCCGGAACGGGCGGACGTGACCCTGGCGGGTGTGCGATTCACGGTGGTGCACGAGACCGGCGCGGCGACGGGCCGCGAAGCCCGGATGTCGCGGTTGTATCCCGACACCCACGTCCTGGTGTTCGGGCACAGCCACATCCCCTGGGACAGCCACACCGACACCGGCCTGCGCCTGCTCAATCCGGGCTCGCCGACGGACCGGCGCCGACAACCGTTCTGCACCTACATGACCGCCGACGTCGCCGACGGGACCCTCGCCGACGTCGTCCTGCATCGCCTCCAGAAGTAACGGGTACATACCTTCTGCATAGCTTCCACACATATATAGCTCGGCTACAGAGGTATTATGGAACGGGTGAAGTCAAGTACCGACGTGGTCACCGAGGTGTTTCGCGTCGTCGGCAGATTTCGCCGGCAACTACGCCGGTCGGCCGGCCGCGGCTTCGATTCGTCGCGGCTGACCGAGTCGCAGTCCGAGCTGCTGTGGCTGGTGGGCCGGCGGCCGGGCATCTCGGTCAACGCCGCTGCCGCCGAGCTCGGGCTGGCCCCCAACACCGCCTCCACCCTGGTGTCCAAGCTGGTATCCGGCGGTTTGCTGATGCGCACCGTCGGGGACACGGACCGCAGGGTCGGCCGGTTACACCTCGCCGAGCCCGCCCAGCAGATCGTCGACGCGTCCCGGGCCGCGCGGCGAGCGGTGCTGGCCGAGGTGCTCGCCGAACTTGACCACGACCAAATCGAGGCTTTGACCAGAGGATTGGAGGTCATTGAGATGATGACCCAGACACTGCAGGAGCGACGGCCATGAGCGCATCACTGCCGATGGCGATCGATGCCAGGCACCTGACCTACCGGTACGGCCAGTTCACGGCCGTCAACGACGTGACGTTGCAGGTGCGGCCGGGCGAAACCATGGGCCTGCTCGGTCCGAACGGCGCCGGGAAGACGACCATGGTCCGGATGCTCACCACGCTGGCGCCGGTGCAACAAGGCGAATTGCGCGTCTTCGGTTTGGACGCGCGCCGCCAAACCACCGACATTCGCAGCAACATCGGCTATGTGCCGCAACAACTCTCGATCGAGCCCGCATTGACGGGCCGGCAAAACGTCGAATGGTTCGCGCGGCTCTACGGGGTCCCCCGGGCCGAGCGCTCCGATCGGGTCGGGCAGGCGCTGGCGGCCATGGACCTGCTTGACGTCGCCGACCGGATGGCCTCCGCCTATTCCGGCGGCATGGTCCGCCGTCTCGAGGTGGCGCAGGCGCTGGTGAACCGCCCGTCACTGCTGGTTCTCGACGAACCGACCGTCGGGCTGGACCCGATTGCGCGCGACGGCGTCTGGACACAGGTGCAGAAGATGCAGGCGCAGTTCGGGATGACCGTGCTGCTGACCACCCACTACATGGAAGAGGCCGACGCGTTGTGCGATCGCGTCGCGCTGATGCACCAGGGTGAGTTGCGGGCGGTGGGCACGTCCGCCAAGTTGAAGTCGACGGTGTCGCCGCGCGCAACCCTCGAGGACGTGTTCCGCCACTATGCCGCCTCGGGCTTGGAGGACGAGTCGGCGGGATCGTTCCGCGAAATCCGTTCTGCCAGAAAGGTTGCGCGCCGTGTCGGTTGATAACGCCATGCCGGGTACCCTGGTCCGGGCGCCCCGCGGATGGCAACGGGTCGGCGCCGTGTTGAGCCGCATCGGCGCGTTCGCGATCGTCGAACTGCAGAAGTTGCAGCACGACAGGACCGAGCTCGTCACCCGGATGGTGCAGCCGGCGCTGTGGCTGTTGATCTTCGGAACCACCTTCAGCCACCTGCACGTCATCCAGACCGGGTCGGTGTCCTACCTGGCCTTCCTGGCGCCGGGGATCATCGCCCAGTCGGCGCTGTTCATCTCGATTTTCTATGGGATACAGATCATTTGGGATCGGGACGCCGGTGTCCTGGCCAAGCTGATGGTGACGCCGGCGCCCGCGTCGGCGCTGATCACCGGCAAGGCGTTTGCGGCCGGGGTCCGCTCGGTGGCCCAGGTGGTCGGCGTGATGGCGTTGGCGTATCTGATGAATGTCGGCCTGACGGTCAACCCGCTGCGAATTCTGGCGGCGATGGCCGTCGTCATGCTCGGCGCCGCGTTCTTCGCCTGCCTGTCGATGACGCTGGCCGGCCTGGTGCGCAATCGGGATCGCCTGATGGGCATAGGCCAGGCGATCACGATGCCGCTGTTCTTCGCCTCCAACGCGCTGTACCCGGTCGACGTGATGCCGACGTGGCTGCACGTGTTGAGCAGGGTCAACCCGCTCAGTTACGAGGTCAACGCCCTACGGGGACTGCTCATCGGCACGCCCTTCAACCCGATGGACATCGTCGTGCTGGTGGTGGCCGCCGTGCTCGGAATCGCTGCGGCGTCAACGTTATTGCGCCGACTCGTCGCCTAGGGACGGCGGCCGGCGTTAGCCGATGCGCCGGCCGTTGGGAAGGCCGGCGTGCGGTTCCGATGGCCAATCGTGATCCAACGGTGACGATTCCGGGCTGACTCCCAATCGTTAGCCAACCGCGATGTGAAGCTTCGGCCGTGACAGGCGAATCGAGCCCTCCCCACGTGTTTGACTGCCCAGCGAACAGATTCGACCGCCGCACATGGCAGATAAAAGTTGGGATGGGTAGAGAGCTATGAAGTTCTTCGAAGAGTTGCGGAAGTTGCGTGGCGCCGCCGCGACCATGCCGCGCCAACTGGCGGTCGCGGCTGTGGGGGCTGCCCTGGTGTCTGGCCTCGTCACCGCCGCCGGCGGCGCGGCTACCGCGGGGGCGTTCTCGAAGCCGGGGCTGCCGGTGGAGTACCTGGAGGTGCCGTCACCGTCGATGGGCCGCAACATCAAGGTCCAGTTCGAGGGCGGCGGACCGCACGCGGTGTACCTGCTCGATGGCTTGCGGGCCCAGGACGACTACAACGGCTGGGACATCAACACCCCGGCCTTCGAGGAGTTCTACCAGTCCGGCCTGTCGGTGGTGATGCCGGTCGGAGGCCAGTCCAGCTTCTACAGCAACTGGTACCAGCCGTCGTCGAGCAATGGCCAGAACTACACCTACAAGTGGGAGACGTTCCTGACCCAGGAGATGCCGCTGTGGCTGCAGGCCAACAAGCAGATCTCGCCGGCCGGCAACGCCGTGGTGGGCCTGTCGATGTCCGGTGGCTCCGCCCTGATCCTGGCCTCTTACTACCCGCAGCAGTTCCCCTACGCCGCATCGCTGTCGGGCTTCCTCAACCCCTCCGATGGCTGGTGGCCGACGCTGATCGGCCTGGCGATGAGCGACGCGGGCGGCTACAGCGCCAACAGCATGTGGGGTCCGTCCACCGACCCGGCGTGGAAGCGCAACGACCCGATGGTCCAGATCCCGCGCCTGGTCGCCAACAACACCCGCATCTGGGTGTACTGCGGCAACGGCACACCCAGTGACCTGGGCGGCGACAACATGCCGGCCAAGTTCCTGGAAGGCCTCACGCTGCGCACCAACCAGCAGTTCCAGAACACCTACGCCGCCGCGGGCGGGCGCAACGGGACGTTCAACTTCCCGGCCAACGGGACGCACTCGTGGCCCTACTGGAACCAGCAGTTGCTCGCGATGAAGCCCGACATCCAGCAGGTGCTGCTGGCCAGCAACACCACCGCTCAACCGGCCCAACCGGCACCACCGGCACAACCGGCCACCTGAAATCCGCCGAGCCAGCATCGGCAGTAGCGCACCGGTCAGCGCTACTGCCGATGCTTTTTGTCGGACCGTTGCATCAACAGAGCGCGCCGGTCCTGGTGAAAGTAGGTGTACCCGGTCGTTACCGCACAAAGGGACGTGGCCATCACCAGCATCCAGGTCCCGTTGACGACCACACTGATCAAGCCGCCCACCGCCGCGCCCACGACAAAGCTGGCGAACAGCAGGAAGTAACCGAGCCAGTCCGAGACGTTTCCACCACCGGCGATGTGGCGCTCGATGCCCTGGCCCATCTTGACGGTCGTGCCGGTCACATAGCTCAACGGCACCGAAACCTCGCCATCTTTGACAAAAGAGGTGTTCAACGCCCCGGTACCAAACGCCAGCAGCATCATCGGCAAGAAATCGACGAAATTTTCCTCCCAGCCCTCATCGAGGACGTCGACAACGGTGGCGGCCGCCAAACTGAAGGTGGTCAGCACCGTCGGGCCGTGCGGATGGTCCACCCAGAAAAATCGTCGGCACAGCGACGCAACGACAACGCCGGCAACGAACGCCGCGATCAGGAACCCGGCGCTTGCGGCCAGCCACCCTTGCCCCGTGAAGTAACCGAGCACGGCGCGTTGGGCGTTACCGGTGATGAAAACCACGAAGTAGCCCGCGGAGTGGGTGAAGGAGATCGCGCCGACCACACCGGCCAACACCGCCAGCACCCACGACAACCGCGCTTCGCTATTAAAGGTTTCGCTCGCCACGCTGACATGCTGTCAGACGCCGGCCGCCCCCGCAGGGCACGCATAGCGAATTCCTATCCCGCACCTATGAGGCGGTGAGCCGGGCGATGGAGCGCAGCGGGATCGGCAGCCAACCGGGCCGGTGCCGCGCCTCGTAGCCGGCCTCATACACGGCCTTATCGAGCTCGTAGGCGGCCAGCAGCTCGGCCGGGTCACGCGGGTCGGTGCCCGACGCGGCGGCGTAGCCCTCGCAGAACGCGGTCCGGTTCCGTTCGACCCACTCCCGGGCGCGGGCCGCCAGTTGCTTGTCGGCCGCCTGGTCCACCAGGGGTCCGTACGCGGCGTATTCGAAGGACCGCAGCACACCTGCCACGTCGCGCAGCGGTGAATCCGGCGCCCGCCTCTCGTCGAGCGGCTGCCCCGGTTCGCCCTCGAAGTCGATCAGCAACCAGCTTTCGGGCGTGCGCAGCACCTGCCCGAGGTGCAGGTCCCCGTGTACCCGCTGGACGGTGATCGTCTGCCCGGCGAGTTTGGCGAATCGCTCCTCGATGGTGGCCGCGTACTCCTGCAGCTCGGGCACCTTCGCCACGGTCGACGAAAGCCGCGCCAGCACGGTGTCGACCGGGAAGGCCGACTGCGCCGTTCCGAGGGACTCGGCCAGCGTGGCGTGCACGGACGCCACGGCCTCGCCGAGCCGGCAGGATTCGCCGGCGAAGTCACCGCCGACTTCGTAGGCATACAGGTCACCTTCCGCGAACAAGTCGCGAACGCTGGCGGTGGCCATCGCCCACCCTTCCGCGGCGTTGGACGCGAACTCGGTCACCATGCCGAGCGGCCACGCCTCATCGTCCGTTCCGTCCGGGGCGGCCATCTCGTAGGTGCCGAGCAGCCGGGCCACGTGCGGGTTGCCCGCGCGGCCCAGCACCCGGTTCAGTTCGATGTCCGGGTTGATGCCGCTGCTGACGCGGCGGAACGCCTTGAAGATCGCGTCCCGATCGAAGATCACGCTGGTATTGCTCTGTTCGGCGTCGGAGACGTGCGGCATCGCCTCCAGCGGCAACACCGCGTCGGGTTCCTTGACGAACCTCACTTCGGTGCCCGACGCGGTTCGAACGTCCGACGAATCGATCAACGACAGCAGGAACTGCGGCGCCTCGGTGTCGTACAGGCCGTCGAAACCGGTGCGGTCACCGGCGGCGCCGATGGTGGCCACGGTGCTGTATTCGGAGACCGGCGCGGTATCCCACCGCACGATCACCTGGTAACGCTCGGACGAGCCGTCGGCATACTGGGCGTCGACCAGGACCAGGTCGAGGTCCTCCCGTAGCGGGACGACCACGGCGGCCTCGGCGGAGGTCAGTTCTCGATTGCGCCCGGCGTACCACCGCTGCTGTGGGAGCCAGTCCGACCAGGGCAACTTGGCTGGCTCAGTCATGTGCGCCGCTCCTCTTCATCCTCACATGCGGTCAGCTGGAACCAGTAGAACCCGTGCCCAGGCAACGTCAGCAGGTAGGGCAGGTGCCCGATCCGCGGAAATTCGACGTGCCCGGTGAGTTCCACCGGCGTGCAACCGCTCCAGTGCTGCAGATTCAGTTCGATCGGCTGAGGGAACCGCGACAGGTTGTTGACGCACAACACCGTGTCGCCCCCGTCGGGCACCTGGCGCACGAACGCCAGTACCGACGGATTGGAGCCCCCTAGCTCCTCGAATGTGCCGATCGCGAAGGCCTCGTGGCGGCGCCGCACCGCCAGCATCACGCGGGTGAAGTTCAGCAGCGACGTGGACGTGTCGCGTTGGGCCTCCACGTTGACGGCCTGATAGCCATAGACCGAGTCCTGGCTGGGCGGCAGGTAGAGCCGGCCCGGGTTGGCCTTGGAGAACCCGGCGTTGCGGTCCGGTGTCCACTGCATCGGGGTGCGCACGCCGTCGCGATCACCCAACCAGATGACGTCGCCCATGCCGATCTCGTCGCCGTAGTACAGCACCGGCGAGCCGGGCAGCGACAGGAGCAGCGCGGTGAACAACTCGATCTGGTTGCGGTCGTTGTCGAGCAGCGGCGCCAGCCTGCGCCGGATTCCGACGTTCGCCTTCATCCGGGGATCCTTGGCGTACTCGGAGTACATGTAGTCACGTTCCTCGTCCGTGACCATCTCCAGCGTCAACTCGTCGTGGTTGCGCAGGAAGATTCCCCATTGCGCCATGTCGGGGATTTCCGGCGTTTGCGCCAGGATCTCCGAGATCGGAATGCGCGACTCCCGGCGAACCGCCATGAAAATGCGCGGCATCAGCGGGAAGTGGAACGCCATGTGGCATTCGTCGCCGCCGGTGCTGGTATCGCCGAAGTATTCGACCACGTCGGCCGGCCACTGGTTGGCCTCGGCCAGCAGCACACGGCCCGGGAACTCGTCGTCGATGACCTTACGGACGCGCTTGAGGAAGGCATGCGTCTCGGGCAGGTTCTCGCAGTTGGTGCCCTCCCGTTCGAACAGGTAGGGCACCGCGTCCAGGCGGAACCCGTCGATGCCCAGGCCCAGCCAGAAGCGCAGCACGTCGATCATCGCTTCCTGTACCGCCGGGTTTTCGTAGTTCAGGTCCGGCTGATGCGAGAAGAACCGGTGCCAGTAGAACTGTTTGCGCACCGGGTCGAAGGTCCAATTGGACTCCTCGGTGTCGACGAAGATGATGCGGGCATCGGTGTACTTCTCGCTGGTGTCGCTCCACACGTAGAAGTCGCCGTACGGGCCGTCCGGGTCGTGCCGCGACTCCTGGAACCAGGGGTGCGAATCCGAGGTGTGGTTCATGACCAGGTCGGTGATGACCCGGATGCCCCGCTCGTGCGCGGCGTTGAGCAGCGCGACGAAATCCTCGACTGTGCCGAACTCGGGCAGCACCTTGTAGAAGTCCCGGATGTCGTAACCACCATCACGAAGCGGCGAGTCGTAAAACGGCGGCAACCAGATGCAGTCGATGCCCAGCCACTGCAGGTAGTCCAGGCGCCCCAGGAGTCCGCGCAGGTCGCCCGACCCGTCCGCGTTGGCGTCGAAGAACGCCCGCACCAGCACTTCGTAGAAAACGGCGTGCTTGAACCATGTCGGGTCGGTGGGCAGCGCGGCGGCGTTGTCGAAGTCATCGGATTCGGGGTGTTCGACGACCCCGTCCTGGACGTGACTGCCCCCTCCGGGATGGTGTTCGACAGCTTCTCTTGCGTCGTTCATCAAATCCACGATGCCACGGGTACCCGAGGCGCGACATTCGGAATCACACCTACTGACATGTGACGAAACAAGCCCGGCGCCAAGGGAATTGGCCACCCGCCGGGCATCGTCGACATGGGGATCAGGCTGGAGGTCCGTCCGCCAGCGTCACGTTCGTGGTGCGGTCGCCGCCCCCGGCGGAGCGGTAGCGCACCGTGATGTTGTCGCCGGGGTGGTGCGGGACTAGCACCTCGGTCATCGACGTGGCACCGGTGATCGCGACGTTGTCAACCCCGGTGATGACGTCGCCGGGGGAGATCCCGGCCGCCGCCGCGGGGCCGCTGGTGACCACGCGCTCGACGCGCGCGCCGTTGCCGTTGCTGTCGGTCACCCCCAGGCCGAGGAACGCGGTCGGGCCGATGTGCACGGTGTTCGACCCGGCGCCCGACCTGATCTGCCCCGCCACGCCCATCGCCCTGCCGATCGGAATGGCGAAGCCCTGCCCGCCGCCCGACATCTTGTAGTTATCAGTGGCGGCGGTGTTCACTCCCACGACCTGCCCGGCGTTGTTGACCAGCGGACCGCCGGAGTCGCCGGGGCGAATCGGTGTGTCGGCCTGAATCAACCCGCCCAGCGACTCGTTGGCGCCGGTCAGCGTGTCGGTCGCCGAGACGGACTGGTTGAGCGCGATGACCTTGCCGGACACCGCGCTGGGCGTTCCGCCCTGGCCGCCGGCGTTGCCCATCGCGACGACCGGCTCGCCCACCGACACGCCGCCGCCGATCGCCGCGGTCGGAAGGCCGGCCCCGCCGCGGAGTTGCAACACCGCGATGTCCTGGGTGCGGTCATATCCGACGACGTCGACGGCGTACGTCTGCCCGTCGCCGACGTCGAACGCGCTGATATCCGTCGCCCCGGAGATCACGTGATTGTTGGTCAACACGACACCGTTGGGGTCGATGACGATGCCGGTCCCGGCGCCCACCGCGTTGTTGTAGCCGAACTTGGTGCTGATGTTGACCACCTGCGGCCCCACCTGGCCGACCAATGCCGCCGCGTCGACCGGAGCCTGCGGCCGCGGGAACGGCGATGCGGCCGCTGGTACGGTGCCCAGGCCGAGGCCCAGTCCGACCACGGCCAGCACGCTGATCAACCACGACCACGAAACCGAGCGGTGGTGCGATTTGCTCATCCGTCACCCTTCCTGCTTTGCGGTAACACCAAACTGTCCCGGCCTTGCGGTTCTGGGCGGCACAATGATGTGTATATAACCGTAATGCAGGTAGCTATTCATGGCAGTGGCAAGGTTCCAATCCGCCTAGGCTGACACGGTGGGCGAATTCGACCCCAAGGCCAGCTTCACCCGATCGCCGGTGGCCCGGCTGGCCACGATCGCGCCCGACGGCTTCCCCCACCTGGTGCCGGTGGTATTCGCGGTCGCTGAGGCCGCTCCCGACGTGGTGTACACGGCCGTCGACGCGAAACCCAAGACGACGCGGCGACTGCGGCGGCTGGCCAACATCGAAAAGAACCCCCACGTGAGCCTGCTCGTCGACCATTACGCCGACGATTGGACGCGGCTGTGGTGGGTGCGGGTGGACGGTGCGGCCAGCATCCATGCCGACGGGCCCGCGATGGAGTCCGCATACCGGCTACTGCGCGCCAAATACCCTCAGTACCAATCCGTTCCGTTGGACGGGCCGGTGATCGCGATCGCGGTGCACCGCTGGTCGAGCTGGCACGCCTGAGATCCGACACCCCCTGCCCCGCCGGGCCGGCGCAAATGTGGCTCGCCCGTGGCCTTGTGTTGGGCCGCGGTTGGGGGAAAAGTTGCCTCTAGCCCCTGTGAGCTAGGACACACCGCGCTGGGCGCACCCACCGGGGAGAACTGGAGGAAGGACATGGCGGACAAGGCGAATGCCTCCCAGGGCGCGGCGGCCGCCCCCACCGCGAACGGTCCCGGCGATGTCCGCAACATCGTCCTGGTGGGGCCCTCGGGTGGCGGCAAGACCACCTTGGTCGAGGCGCTGTTGGTCGCCGGCGGGGTGCTGAACAGAGCGGGTTCCGTCACCGACGGCAGCACGGTATGCGACTACGACGACGCCGAGATCCGCCAGCAGCGGTCCGTCGGCGTTGCCGTCGCTTCCCTGGCGCACGACGGCATCAAGATCAATCTGGTCGATACCCCGGGATACGCCGATTTCGTCGGCGAGTTGCGGGCCGGCCTGCGCGCGGCGGACTGCGCGCTGTTCGTGATCGCTGCCAACGAGGGCGTCGACGAACCCACCAAATCGCTGTGGCAGGAATGCGATCAGGTCGGCATGCCCCGCGCCGTGGTGATCACCAAGCTCGACCACGCCCGGGCCAACTACTCCGAGGCGTTGGCCGCCGCGCAGAACGCGTTCGGCGACAAGGTGTTACCGCTATACCTGCCGAGCGGCCTGCCGTCTTGCGAAGGTTTGATCGGTTTACTGTCGCAGACCCGCTACCAGTACGCCGACGGCAAGCGGACCATGCAACCGGCCGATCCATCCGACGCGGAGAAGATCGAGGAGGCGCGCGGGACCCTCATCGAAGGCATCATCGAGGAGTCCGAGGACGAATCGCTGATGGATCGCTACCTCGGCGGTGAGTCCATCGACGAGGCGGTGCTCATCGAGGACCTGGAGCGGGCCGTCGCCCGGGGGTCGTTCTTCCCGGTGATCCCCGTATGCAGCAGCACCGGCGTCGGCACGCTCGAACTGCTGGAGGTCGCCACGCGCGGATTCCCGTCCCCGATGGAACACCCACTCCCGGAGGTGTTTACACCGCAGGGCGCCCCGCACGCGACGCTGACCTGCGACGCGGACGCACCCCTGCTCGCGGAGGTGGTGAAGACGACGTCGGACCCCTACGTCGGAAGGGTCAGCCTGGTCCGGGTGTTCTCCGGGACCATCAGGCCCGACACGACGGTCCATGTGTCGGGCCATTTTGCGTCGTTCTTCGGGGCGGTCAACGGGAACGGCAGCACGCACCCCGACCACGACGAAGACGAGCGCGTCGGAGTCCTGTCCTTCCCGCTGGGCAAGCAGCAGCGCCCCGCACCGGCGGTGGTGGCCGGCGACATCTGCGCAATCGGCAAGCTGAGCCGGGCCGAAACCGGCGACACCCTCTCGGACAAGGCGGAGCCGCTCGTGCTGAAACCGTGGACGATGCCCGAGCCCCTGCTGCCGGTGGCGATCCAGGCGCACGCCAAGACCGACGAGGACAAGCTGTCGGTCGGGCTCGGGCGGCTGGCCGCCGAAGACCCGACGCTGCGCATCGAGCAGAACCAGGAGACCCACCAGATCGTGTTGTGGTGCATGGGTGAAGCCCACGCGGGTGTCGTCCTCGACGCGCTGGCCAATCGGTACGGCGTCACGGTCGACACCGTCGAGCTCCGGGTGCCGCTGCGAGAAACGTTTGGCGGCAAGGCAAAAGGCCATGGTCGTCACGTCAAGCAGTCCGGCGGGCACGGTCAATACGCGGTGTGCGACATCGAAGTGGAGCCGCTGCCCGAGGGCTCCGGATTCGAATTCCTCGACAGGGTGGTCGGCGGGGCGGTGCCGCGGCAATTCATCCCGAGCGTGGAGAAGGGCGTGCGCGCGCAGATGGAGAAGGGCGTGCACGCCGGTTACCCCATGGTCGACATTCGGGTCACGCTGCTCGACGGCAAGGCACACAGCGTCGACTCCTCGGATTTCGCGTTCCAGATGGCGGGCTCCCTGGCGCTGCGTGAGGCGGCCGCGGCGACCAAGGTGAGCCTGCTAGAGCCCATCGACGAGATCTCGGTGCTGGTGCCCGACGATTTCGTGGGTGCGGTGATGGGCGACCTGTCGGGCCGTCGTGGTCGCGTGCTCGGTACCGAGACCGCCGGCCACGAACGCACCTTGGTCAAAGCCGAGGTGCCGCAGGTGGAGTTGACGCGCTACGCGATCGACTTGCGCTCACTGGCCCATGGGGCGGCATCGTTCACCCGGGCCTTCTCCCGCTACGAACCGATGCCGGAAACCGCGGCCACTCGGGTGAAGGCCAGCGTCTGAGCTCATAAGTCGCTACGCCCCGAATCGCTGGGCGACGGCGCGGCGATCCAGTGATCCTTTGGCGGTGTGCGGCAGCTCCGTCGCCTGCCGGAAGCTGCCCGGCACTTCGAAGGGGGCCAGCCGGTCGCGGGCGAACGCGGCCAGTTCGTCGGCGGTCGGTGCGGCCGGTCCGCGGGGAACGATCACCGCTGCCACCGTCTCCCCGTACAGCTTGTCCGGCATCCCGAAGACGGCCACCTCCAGCACGCCGGGGTGGCTGCCCAGCACGCCCTCGACGCGTTCCGGGGAGATCTTCTCGCCGCCCCGGTTGATGAGCTCCTTGATCCGCCCACGGATGATCAGTTCACCGGCCGCCGACAGCGTTCCCAGGTCACCGGTGCGCAACCACCCGTCGGTGAAATTGGCTGCGGTGATCGCCGGGTCGCCCAGGTAGCCCCGGACCACGGTGGGTCCGTGCAGCCACACCTCACCGACCTCCCCCGTAGGCACCGGCCGGCCGTCGGTCCCGACGATTCTGATTTCCGGCCCTGTCGAGCGACCAACGAGACCCGGTGTGGCAGCCGGGTTTTCGGCGTGGCCGATTTCTGTCGTGGCGACCTGGTGGGTGGCTTCGGTCATGCCGAAGGCGCACACTACCGGGGCCGAGAACGTGTCCTGCAGCGCCTGCGCCGTTTCGGCGGTGAGGGGGGCGCTGCAGCTGCGGATGAACCGCAATCCGGCCTCGCCCGGTCGGTCGGTTTCGGCCCGCTCCAACAAGATCTGGTGAATGGTCGGCACCGCCGTGTACCAGGTGGCGCGGACGGCGCCGATGTCGTCCCAGAAGGTGTGGGCCGAGAACCGTCCCCGCGCGGGCAGCAGCACCGCTCCCCCGGACACCAGGGTCCCCAGCAGCGCGGCCAGAAGCCCGTGACCGTGGTAGAGCGGCATCACCGCCACCGTGGCGTCGCTGGGGCTCAGCCCGTAACCGGCGATGATGGCCCGCACCGAGGCGGCGATGTTGCCGCGGGTCCAGGGGACCATCTTCGGCACCCCGGTGGTGCCGCCGGTGAACATGATCATCGCGTCGTCGTCGCGCATCCCCTCCGGCGTCGAAAAGTGTTGTGCCGGAGCTGCGGTCACGTCCAAGCGCACCGTCGGGGTGCCGACCGTCACCGCGAGCGGCCACCACGGCAGGCCCGGTTTTTTCTGATCGGCGGGCGCGTCGCCGTCGATGAGCACCGCCCGGGCGCCCACCGCCTCGCTGCGGGTGCGCTGGTCGCCGACCGGAAGGGCCGGGTCCAGCGGGACCGCGACCAGGTCGGCCCGCGAGGCGGCCAACAGTCCGACGACGAATTCCGCGTTGCTCCCGGAGCGCAGCGCGACGCGATCGCCCGGCCGCAGCCCGGCCCGCTTCAACTGCGCGGCCAGGTCGTCCACGAGCCGGAGCAGATCCTGGTAGCTGACCGGTGCGCGGTCGGAGGTGGCGACCAGCGCGGGCGCCCCCGGGGACCGGCGTGCCGCCTCCTCGACCAAATCGGCGATGCGTGGGCCCGACGTCTCCGCCGTGGCATGGCTGCCGATGATCGCCTCAGGTTTCATCGCCGCGCTCCTTGTCTCTTCGTCGTCCACCTGCTCGAACCATGACGGGTGGCCGTCCCGCGCGTCCAATATCGATTCGCTCACGACCGATAACCGCTGGCTATCGACGCCGCGGAACCCGGCCGGCCAGCACCGATAGACGGCGTGAATCGCGGCATAGCGGCTTGGTCTTGGACACCCGCGGGGCGGCCGCGCCAGAGTATGGGCTGAGGCTTTTACCTCACCTCCGACCACACATGAGGAGTCGGCACCATGACCACAGTTTCGGCATCTCCGGGCCAGGAGCACGAGCCCACTCGCTTGATCGACGGCTTCCACCTGGTGGTGGAAGCGCTCAAGGCCAACGACGTGGACACCATCTACGGGATCGTCGGCATCCCGATCACCGACCTCGCCCGCGTCGCTCAGGCGTCCGGAATCCGATACATCGGCTTCCGGCAAGAGACGTCGGCCGGTAACGCCGCCGCCGCAGCCGGATTCCTGACCCGCCGACCCGGCGTGTGCCTCACGACATCGGGGCCCGGTTTCCTCAATGGGTTGCCGGCACTCGCCAACGCCACGGCGAACTGCTTCCCGATGATCCAGATTTCGGGCTCCAGCAACCGGGCGCTGGTCGATTTGCAACGCGGTGACTATCAGGAAATCGACCAGCTCAACGCCGCACGGCCGTTCGCGAAGGCGGCCTATCGGATCAGCCGGGTCGAGGACGTCGGGCGCGGCGTCGCGCGTGCCATCCGCACCGCGATCTCCGGCCGTCCCGGTGGCGTTTACCTCGACATCCCCGGCGACGTGTTGGGTCAAGCCATGGACGCCGCGGCCGGTGCGGAGACGGTCTGGCGGATCGTCGACCCCGCGCCCCGGCAGCTGCCGGCGCCCGACGCGGTCGAGCGCGCGCTGCGGGTGCTGGCGCAGGCGCGGCGACCCTTGATCGTGCTCGGCAAGGGCGCGGCATATGCCCAAGCCGACAACGTGATTCGCGAGTTCGTCGAGGCCAGCGGCGTTCCTTTCCTGCCCATGTCGATGGCCAAGGGGTTACTCCCCGACTCCCACCCGCAGTCCGCCGCGGCCGCCCGCTCGCTCGCGGTCGCACGCGCGGACGTCGTGTTGCTGGTCGGCGCCCGGCTGAACTGGCTACTCGGCCACGGGGACTCGCCGCAATGGTCCGCCGGCGCCAAGTTCATCCAGGTCGATATCGCCCCGTCGGAGTTCGACAGCAACCAGCCGATCGCCGCGCCCCTGGCCGGCGACATCGGCTCGGTGATGTCGGCGCTGCGCGACGGCCTGGCCGCCCACCCCCTCGCGGTGCCCGCCGAATGGACCAAGGAGCTAGCCGAGCGCACCGCCCGCAACGACGCCAGGATGCGCGAGCGCCTGACCGAAAACCCCCATCCCATGCGCTTTTACAACGCGCTGGGTGCGATCCGCGCTGTGCTGCAGGAAAACCCGGACGCTTACGTGGTCAACGAGGGAGCCAACGCCCTGGACCTGGCCCGCAACGTCATCGGTATGGAGGTGCCGCGGCACCGCCTCGACACGGGAACATGGGGCGTCATGGGCATCGGCATGGGCTACGCCATTGCGGCCGCCGTCGAAACCGGTGACCCCGTGATCGCGATCGAGGGTGATAGCGCGTTCGGCTTCAGCGGGATGGAAATCGAGACCATTTGCCGCTACCGGCTTCCGGTGACCGTCGTCATTCTCAACAACGGCGGTATCTACCGCGGCGACGAAGCAGCGCGGGGATCTGATCCGGCGCCCACCGTCCTCAACGCGCGGGCCCATCACGAGCTGCTCGCGGAAGCCTTCGGCGGCAAGGGATATCACGTCACCACCCCGGCGGAGCTGCAGTCGGCGCTGTCCGAGTCGATCGGCTCTCGGATGCCGTCGATCATCGACTGCGAGCTCGACCCGGCGGCCGGGGTGGAAAGCGGGCATCTGGCGAGCCTGAACCCGACCAGCGCGGTAGCGGTCAGCGCCCGTGGGTGATTCGCGATAACTGCGCGTCGAAGAACTCGTCCAGCGACAGCTGCGCCGCGGAGGAGGCGAGCGCG
>NZ_LZIE01000029.1:0-23581 GCF_001667155.1 Mycobacterium sp. 852002-53434_SCH5985345 | reverse complement strand
GGCCCGAGGGTGCGCAGCAGGTCGAGGGGCCGGACGAGGAGCTTGCCCGGGCGGGCCGGAAGGGTGGCCGGTGCGGAATACAAGCCGCGGGCCGCGCTGCGGATCGCCGATACTGATCGCCTGGCCGTCGCGAATGTTCACCGTCGACGCCCGCGCACCGTCGACGAAGATGCCGTTGTGGCTCAGGTCGATGGCCACCCAGTGGGTGCCGGCGAAACGCAACACCACCTCAGGGCGGGGCGGTGGCGGCGGCGATGCCGGATTCAGGAATCGCTCGAGCGCGATGTCGCTGCCCGGGCCGTAGCCGACGATCACGTCTCGGCCCGGGGCGAAGTCGAACCTCATCGACCCGACCCAGACGGTCAACGGGGAGGCTCTGAACGCGGAAGCCTCGGGCCGCATGGCCGCCACCTTTCGTCACGCCGGTCAGCTCGACTTAGTGTCTACCCGCCGGCCACCGTCCATCCACCGGGGTCCTGCGATCACAGGGTGTGGCGCCGGCCCGCCACCGATGCATTGTCGAGCAGCCGGCGCAATACCTTGACCGCGTCCGTCAGCACCTGGCGGTCCACCGGCTCGAGCAATGCCAGTTGCGGTTCGATCGCGGCGGCACGGTCGGCGCGAACGGCGTTGAGCGTGCGCTTCCCCTGGGGGGTGATGCGGATCCGGACCGCGCGGGCGTCGCCCGGGTCCACGGTTCGGGTGACCAGGCCGGCGTCCTCGAGCCTGCGCACCTGCGTGGTCATGGTCGGTTGCGAGCAGTGATCGACTGCGGCGAGGTCGCCGATCCGGGCCTCTCCATGCGCTTCGATCGTGGCAAGCAGCCTGGCCTGCGCCGCAGGCAGGGGCATCTGGATCCGCTGGGTGGCCAGCCGGTTGAGCCGCGCCACTACGGCGAGCAAATCCGCGCCCAGCTGTTGGGCCTCGATGTTTGCGGTCTCGACAACTCTGTCCATGTCTCCATAGTTCCATAGCTTTGCTAAGTGAGACGAATGGCGGCCGGCCGAACCGGGTCGGAAGTTACTCAGTGTGATGAAGCGACTTGGCGCCGCGCCCTGGCACAATCAGTGAAGTGAATGCCCGTCGCCCCGTCCGTTCGCGCCGTCGGGGTGGACCGTTACAACCGGCCGAATTGGCACAGGCATCGGTTATGGGGGCGCTCTGCGCGGTCATCGCGATCATCGCCGGAGTAATTCCGTTCGCCCAGGGACTGGCGCTGCTGGGCACGGTGCCGATGGGGCTGCTGGCCTACCGTTACCGGCTGCGAGTGCTGCTCGCCGCCACCTTTGCTGCCGGAATGATCGCCTTCCTCATCTCCGGGCTGGGCAGTTTCCTCACCGTCGTCAACTGCGCATACATCGGCGGGTTGACCGGATTCGTGAAACGCAGGGGCAGGGGCACCCCGACGGTGCTCGCCTCGTCCCTCGTCGTCGGGCTCGCCGTCGCCACCGCAACGGTCGGCATGTTGATGGTGCTGAATCGGCTGCGGCATCTGATTTTTCAGGTGATGACGGCCAACGTGGATGGTGTTGTCGCATTCCTCAAACGGGTGGACCTGCAATGGCTCGGCGCCGACGTGAAGCGGTGCTTCGAATTCGGGCTGCATTACTGGCCGTGGCTGATGCTCGGCTATGTCACCTACGGGGTGATGTTCTCGTCGTTGATCGGGTGGTGGGCGCTTTCGCGCCTGCTCGAACGGATGGGCAACGTTCCGGACGTGCACAAACTCGACGCCCCTGACGAGTCGCCCGGCGCCACGATCGGGCCGGTGCCGGTGCGGTTGGAGAAGGTGCGGTTCCGCTACCCGCACGCGAAGCAAGACGCCCTGCGCGAAATCAGCCTGGAACTCCAAGTCGGAGAACACGTTGCCGTCATCGGCGCCAACGGTTCCGGAAAGACGACGTTGACCCTGATTTTGGCCGGTCGGCAACCGACGTCGGGTACCGTGCAGCGCCCGGGCGCGGTGGGGTTGGGCATGTTGGGCGGCACGGCGCTTGTTCTGCAGCACCCGAAGAGCCAGGTCTTGGGAACCCGGGTCGCCGACGATGTGGTCTGGGGGTTGCCGCCGGGCACCGAGGTCGATGTCGACCACTTGCTCCGCGAAGTAGGTCTCGAGGGTTTTGCCGAGCGTGATACCGGCAGCCTGTCCGGTGGGGAACTGCAGCGCTTGGCCCTGGCCGCGGCGCTCGCCCGGGAGCCGGCGCTATTGATCGCTGACGAGTTCACCAGCATGGTCGATCAACAGGGCCGTAACGTCCTGTTGAACGTGCTGTCAGGCCTTCCCCAACGGCATCGGACTGCGCTGGTGCACATCACGCATTTCGACAACGAGGCCGCGTCGGCGGACCGGACCATCAACCTCAGCGATTCCCCCGGCAACGCCGGCATGGTCGAGACGGCTCCGCCCCCGGCGCCGGCCATCGCAGTCAAGCGGGGTTTCAGCAAGCCGGTACTCGAAATCGTCGACGTCCGACACGAATACAACAGTGGCACGCCCTGGCAGAAAACCGCGCTGCGCGGGATCAGCTTCGTAGTCGAACAGGGCGACGGGATTTTGATCCACGGCGGCAACGGGTCGGGCAAGTCGACGCTGGCGTGGATCATGGCCGGGCTGACCGTTCCCACCAGCGGTGCCTGTCTGCTTGACGGTCAACCCATCCGTGAGCACGTCGGCGCGGTGGGGTTGTCGTTTCAGACGTCGAGGCTGCAATTGATGCGCAGCCACGTTGGCCTGGAAATCGCTTCCGTGGCCGGGTTTTCGGAGCGTGACGTGAACCGCGTGGCCGCTGCTCTGCGCGCGGTCGGTCTGGAGCCCGCCATGGGCAATCGCCGCATCGACCAGCTCAGCGGTGGCGAGATGCGGCGGGTGGTGCTGGCCGGACTGCTGGCGTGCTCGCCACGCGTGTTGATCCTCGACGAGCCGTTAGCCGGGTTGGACATCGGTAGCCAGCGGGGCCTGCTGCGCCTGCTGGCCGATCTGCGCCGTCACCGAGGCCTCACCGTGGTGGTTATCTCGCACGACTTCGTGGGTTTGGAAGAGGTGTGCCCAAGGGTCCTGCATCTGCAGAATGGCGCGCTGCAGTCTCTGTCGGCCACCGCCGCGGCCGGGGGTGTGGCGTGACCACAACCTCATCCTCCGCATCGGGGAGAAAACGGCGCAGTTCTCGTCCGGTGGTGCTGCTGGTTCCGGTGCCCGGAAGGTCGGCCATTCACAACTTGTGGGCCGGCACCAAACTGCTGGTGGTATTCGGTGTTTCGGTGTTGCTGACCCTCTATCCGGGCTGGGTGACCATCGGGGCGGTGGCCGTGCTCGTGGTGGCGGCGATCTGGATCGCACATATCCCCCGGGGTGCGGTTCCGTCGATTCCGCGGTGGCTATGGGTCCTCCTGGCATTGGGTTTTGTGACCGCGGCGTTGGCCGGCGGTAGCCCCGTGATCTCGATTCACGGCGTCAACATCTGGCTCGGCGGAGCGTTGAACTTCCTGCGGATCACCGCGCTGTCGATCGTTCTGCTCGGGCTGGGGGCCATGGTGTCCTGGACCACCAACGTCGCCGAAATCGCCCCGGCGCTGGCCATTTTGGGCCGCCCGTTCAAATGGCTGCGGATTCCGGTCGACGAGTGGGCGGTGGCCCTGGCCCTGGCGCTACGCGCCTTCCCGTTGTTGATCGAGGAATTCCAGGTGCTCTACGCCGCTCGTCGATTGCGGCCCAACCACATGCCGCAGGGTCGCAAGGCTCGGGTTCGCCAGACGACGGGCAACTCGATCGACTTGGTTGCCGCCGCCATCGTGGTGACCCTGCGGCGTGCCGACGAGATGGGCGACGCGATCACCGCTCGCGGCGGCATCGGTCAACTCTCCGCCGATCCGGCGCGGCCGAGATTGGGTGATTGGGCGACGCTCGCGGTCACCCTGGCGATCAGCGGTGCCGCGGTGGCGATCGAGACGATATTCCATCTGACTCGATGATCATTCGCGTAGCGTGAGCGCGTGGCCGACATCCACCGGACTCGCACGATCGCGGCTCGCATCGGTGACGTCTGGGAGACGCTCGCGGACTTCGCGGCGATCAGTTCGTGGGCCGGCAATGTCGACCACTCGTGCATCTTGTTTTCCGGACCGGACGGAGCTCCCGTCGGGACCGCCCGGCGGGTGCAGGTCAACCGCGACGCACTCGTCGAGCGCATCACCGAGTTCGACCCGCCCCGCGCCCTCGGCTACGACATCGAAGGCCTGCCCAGGCGCCTGCGCAGGGTGTCCAACCGCTGGACGCTGGCACCCGCCACCGCCGATTCGGCCGCCGCGACGGCGGTGACCCTCACCAGCACCGTCGAAATCGGTCCGCACGCAATGCAAAAGCTGGCCGAACTGGCCCTGTGCCGCGTCCTCGCGCGACAGTCCGAATCAATGCTCGCCGGGCTTGCGAATCGATTGGAGCATGCTGGTGTCTGATCGCCCCGACGTCATCGTCATCATGACGGACGAGGAACGCGCGGTGCCGCCGTACGAGGCTCCCGACGTGCTCGCCTGGCGCGACCGGAGGCTGACCGGGCGCAAGTGGTTCGACGACCACGGCGTCAGCTTCGCTCGGCACTACACCGGCTCGCTGGCCTGCGTGCCAAGCCGCCCAACCATTTTCACCGGACACTATCCCGACTTGCACGGCGTCACCCAGACCGACGGCATCGGAAAGACCGCCGGCGATTCGCGCATGCGCTGGCTACGCCAGGCTGAAGTGCCCACGCTGGGCAATTGGCTGCGGGCCGCCGGCTACGACACTCACTACGACGGCAAGTGGCACATCTCGCACGCCGACCTCACCGACCCGAGGACCGGTGGGCCGCTGGCGACCAACGATGAGAACGGTGTCGCCGACGCCGCCGCGGTGCGGCGCTACCTGGAGGCGGATCCGTTGGGGCCGTTCGGATTCTCGGGATGGGTCGGCCCGGAGCCGCACGGGGCGGCACTGGCCGATGCCGGTATCCGCCGCGACCCCCTGATCGCCGATCGGGTGGTCGCATGGCTCACCGACCGCTACGCCCGCCGCCGCGCCGGCGACCCCGCCGCGCTGCGCCCGTTCCTACTGGTCGCCAGCTTCGTCAATCCCCACGACATCGTGCTGTTCCCGACCTGGTCGCGGCGGAGCCCGGTCAAGCCGTCGCCACTCGACCCGCCCGCGGTGCCCGCCGCGCCCACCGCGGACGAAGACCTGTCCACGAAACCGGCGGCGCAGATCGCCTTTCGCGAGGCCTACTACTCCGGCTACGGCCCCGCGCCCGCGATCGAGCGCACCTATGGGCGCAACGCGCAGCGCTACCGCGACCTGTATTACCGGCTGCACGCCGAGGTGGACGGACCGATCGACCGCGTCAGGCGTGCCGTCACCGAATGCGGCTCGCGCAACGCCGTTTTGGTGCGCACGGCCGATCACGGCGACCTGCTGGGCGCCCACGGCGGTCTGCACCAGAAATGGTTCAACCTCTACGACGAGGCCACCCGCGTCCCCTTCGTCGTCGCCCGCATCGGTGCGCACTCGACGCGGCCACGGCTGGTCACCGCACCCACCTCACACGTCGACCTGGTCCCCACGCTGCTGGCGGCGGCGGGCGTCGATGTCGCGGCGGCGACCGCCACACTGGCCCAGTCGTTCTCGGAAGTACATCAGCTGCCCGGCCGGAACCTCATGCCCATCGTGGATGGTGCCCCGGCCGACGAGACCCGCGCCGTCTACCTGATAACCCGCGACAACATGCTCGAAGGGGACAGCGGCGCTTCGGGATTGGCTCGCCGCCTGAAACGGACCGTCGATCCGCCTGCGCCGCTGCGCATCCGGGTCCCCGCCTACACCGCCTCCAACTTCGAGGGGCTGGTGGTCCGCGTCGACGAGGCGACGGCCACCGGTGGCGCAGGCCATCTCTGGAAGCTGGTGCGCACTTTCGACGACCCGAGCACCTGGACGGAACCAGGAGTGCGGCACTTGGCGGCCAACGGGCTCGGGGGAGAGGCTTACCGGACGTCCCCGCTCGACGATCAGTGGGAGCTATACGACCTCACCGCGGACCCGATCGAAGCGATCAACCGTTGGCCCGATCCGGATCTGCACGGCGTGCGTCAACACCTGCGGACCGAGCTCAAGCAGGCCAGGGCCAGTTCCGTCCCGGAGCGAAACCGTCCGTGGCCCTATGCATCTCGCCGACCGCCGACGGCGGGGCCGTCGAGGCTGAGGCGCCTCGTTCGAAAGCGCTGAGGCCGCGAGCGTAACGGGACTGCGAATATGGACTGCAATTTCGCAGTGTCGTTACGCGCGCGCCGCGCGCGACCGCGTCTCAAGTCCGCATCCGGTCGATGAGATTCGACAGCACGACGATGCTTTCGCTGCGTTCGATGTCCGCGCTCGAGCGGATGCGTTCGAGCGCCGCCTCCAGATGACGCATGTCGCGGGCCAGCACATGCAGGATCGCATCCGACGTGCCGGTGACCGTCGCCGCGCTGACCACCTCGGGCATGTCCACCCACGCCGCCCGCAGTCGCTCGGGCTCGATGGTGCCGTGGCAGAACACCTGCACGTAGGCCTCTGTCTTCCAGCCGAGCGAGCTAGGGTCGACAACCGTCGTGAAGCCCCTGATCACACCGTCATCGAGCATCCGATCGACGCGGCGCTTGACCGCCGGCGCCGAGAGGTTCACCGTCTGGCCGATTTCCGCAAAGGTGGCCCGGGCGTTTCTGGTCAGCTCGGCCAGGATGCGCTCGTCCGTCTCATCCAGGCGGTCCATCCGTGACTCCTTAATAAATCGCCGTTACACGCGCAATGGCGCAATAGATCGACTATAGATGCGCAAGAAACGTCGTTTGCTTGTTTTAGGAGGCGCAAATACCGTTGATCTATGACGGATTCGTACGTGGCGGCACCCGCGACTGCCAAGCTCGTGCGCACGCCGCGGGCCCGCCGGTACGCGATGACGCCGCCGGAGTTTTTCGCGGTGGAGTACGCGATCAACCCCTGGATGGACATCGCCACGCCCGTCGACGTCGGCGTCGCGAAGGCCCAATGGGACGCCCTGCGCACGAGCTACCTACGGCTGGGGCACCGGGTGGAAGTGATCGAGCCCGTGCCCGGGCTCCCGGACATGGTGTACGCCGCCAACGGCGGATTCATCGCGCGCGACGTCGCGATCGTCGCGCGGTTTCGATTCGCCGAGCGGACGGGCGAATCACGCGCCTATGCCGAATGGATGTCCTCACTCGGGTACCGGCCGGTGTCCACCCGTCATATCAACGAGGGGCAGGGCGACTTGCTGATGGTCGGGGAAACGGTGTTGGCGGGTTACGGCTTTCGCACCGACCGGCGCGCGCACCCAGAAATCTCCGCGGCGCTGCGGGTGCCGGTCGTCTCGCTCGAGCTGGTGGATCCGCGCTTCTATCACCTCGACACCGCGCTGGCGGTTCTCGACGACCGCACCATCGCGTTCTACCCGCCGGCGTTCAGCGCGGCCGCACAGGACCAGCTGCAGGCGCTGTTTCCCGACGCGATCGTGGTCGGAAGCGCCGACGCGTTCGTGCTCGGCCTCAATGTCGTCTCCGACGGCCTGCACGTCGTCCTCCCCGCCGCGGCAACGGGTTTCGCCGCGCAACTGCGTGCGGCCGGTTTCGAGCCGGTCGGCGTCGACCTGTCCGAGCTCCTCAAGGGCGGCGGTTCGGTCAAGTGCTGCACATTGGAGGTGTTTCCGTGACGATCCTCGACGCCCGGACTTCGACCCAAACCGAGGCGGCGATCGGCCTGGTCGAACGCTATGCGGCGCATAACTATTCGCCGCTGCCCGTGGTGGCGGCCAGCGCGGAGGGTGCGTGGATCACCGACGTCGAGGGCCGGCGTTATCTGGATTGCCTGGCCGCCTATTCGGCGGTCAACTTCGGCCACCGCAACCCCGAGATCACCGCGGCGGCCCATGCCCAGCTCGACGCCGTCACGTTGGTGAGCCGCGCGTTCCATTCCGATACGCTCGGCCCGTTCTGCGCCGCCCTTGCCCAGCTGTGCGGCAAAGACCTGGTGTTGCCGATGAACTCGGGCGCCGAAGCCGTGGAGAGCGGTCTCAAAGTCGCCCGCAAGTGGGGTGCCGAGGTCAAGGGTGTGCCCGACGGCCGCGCCAATATCATCGTGGCGGACAACAACTTCCACGGCCGCACGATCAGCATCGTCAGCTTCTCTTCGGATCCCGTGGCCCGGGACGGATTCGGACCGTTCACCCCGGGATTCCGCTCCGTGCCCTTCGGGGACGCCGCCGCTCTGGCCCGCGCGATCGACGACGACACCGTCGCGGTCCTGCTCGAGCCGATCCAGGGCGAGGCTGGCATCGTCGTTCCGCCCGACGACTACCTGCCTACCGTGCGCGCCTTGTGCAGCGAGCACGACGTGCTGATGATCGCCGACGAGATTCAGTCCGGCCTGGCGCGCACGGGGCACACCTTCGCGTGCGATCACTGGGGCGTGGCGCCGGATGTCTACCTGCTCGGCAAGGCGCTGGGCGGCGGCGTCGTTCCCCTGTCGGCGGTGGTCGCCGACGACGAGGTCCTGGGCGTGTTGCATCCCGGCGAACACGGGTCCACCTTCGGCGGCAACCCGCTGGCGGCCGCCGTCGGCACCACCGTGGTTTCCATGCTGGGTCGCGGAGAGTTCCAAGCCCGCGCGGCGCAGTTGGGCGCGCACCTGCACGCGCGCCTGCGCGAACTGGTGGGTCACGGCGTGCTGGCGGTGCGCGGCCTGGGACTGTGGGCCGGCGTCGACGTCGACCCCGCGCTCGGGACTGGCAAGCAGCTGAGTCTTCGGCTGGCCGACCGTGGTGTGTTGGTGAAGGACACCCACGGGTCGACGTTGCGATTCGCGCCACCGCTGGTGATCGGCGAGCAGGAGATCGACTGGGCGATTGAGCAGTTCGCTATGGTGTTGCGGGAGGCTGGCCCATAATCAGCTGATCGAGCAAGGAGGGGCCATTGCCACCCACGTCGATCAGCTTGAAAGAGCAGATGCTGCGGCGCCGCCCGGTTGTCGGCACGCCCGTCGCGTACGGGGCCGCGGACCACCTCAAGCGAACCATCGGCACCTTCCAGTTGACCATGTTCGGGGTCGGCTCGACGGTCGGGACGGGCATCTTCTTCGTCATGTCTCAAGCCGTGCCGGAAGCCGGCCCCGGAGTGATTCTCTCGTTCCTCATCGCCGGGCTCGCGGCCGGGCTGGCGGCCATCTGCTACGCCGAATTGGCCTCCGCCGTACCCGTTTCCGGATCTTCCTATTCGTATGCGTACACCACTCTGGGCGAGGTCGTCGCGATGGGGGTGGCGGCCTGCCTGCTGCTCGAATACGGGGTGTCGACCGCCGCGGTCGCGGTGAACTGGAGCGGTTACCTCAACAAGCTGCTCAGCAATGTCTTCGGTTTCCAATTGCCGCATGTCTTGTCGGCCGCGCCGTGGGATGCGCGGCCCGGCTGGCTGAATCTCCCGGCGATCATCTTGATCGGGATGTGCGCGCTGCTGCTCATCCGCGGCGCCAGCGAATCAGCCAGGGTCAACACGATCATGGTGCTGATCAAGCTGGGAGTTCTGGTCATCTTCGCGATCGTCGCGTTCACCGCCTTCGATGCGAGCCATCTCCGCAATTTCGCGCCATTCGGCGCTGCGGGCATCGGCTCGGCCGCCGGCACCATCTTCTTCTCTTATATCGGCCTCGACGCCGTGTCCACCGCCGGTGACGAGGTGAAGAACCCGCAGAAGACCATGCCGCGCGCGCTGATTGCGGCGCTGGTGACGGTCACGAGCGTCTACGTGTTCGTCGCGCTCGCCGCACTGGGCACCCAGCCGTGGCAGGACTTCGCCGGGCAGCAGGAGGCCGGCCTGGCCACCATCCTCGACAAGGTCACCCGCGGCAGTTGGGCCAGCACGATTCTGGCCGCGGGCGCCGTCATCTCGATCTTCTCCGTCACCCTGGTCAGCATGTACGGGCAGACCCGCATCCTGTTCGCGATGGGACGCGACGGGCTGCTGCCAACGCGCTTCGCGCGCGTGAACACGAACACCATGACGCCGGTGGGCAACACGGTGATCGTGGCCATCGCAGCCTCTGCGCTGGCCGCCTTCATACCGCTGGAAAAGTTGGCGGACATGGTGTCCATCGGGACGCTCACCGCGTTCGTCGTCGTATCCGCCGGAGTGATCATCTTGCGGGTGCGCGAGCCCGACTTGCCGCGCGGCTTCAAGGTTCCCGGTTATCCCGTCACGCCCGTCCTTTCGGTGCTGGCGTGCGGTTACATCCTCGCCAGTTTGCACTGGTACACCTGGATCGCGTTCAGCGGCTGGGTCGCGCTCGCATTAGCCTTCTACTTCGTGTGGGGCCGCCATCACAGCGCGCTCAACAGCGAAGCGCTCGAGCGGGACGCGCTGTGACCGTCGTCGTCGGTTACCGTGCCGGCAAGGTGGGACTCTCGGGTTTGCACCTGGGCGTGCGCATCGCGCGCACCCGCGGAACCTCGCTCACCGTGGTGACGATTGTGCCCAAACCGTGGCTGACGCCGTCGCTCGCCCGCGTCGACGCCGAATACGAGCTGTGGGCCGATGCCATGGCCGACGAGTCGGCGAAGGAGGCCGGCGGCGTCCTGAACACGGTGGCCGACGGAATCGCGGTCACGTACCTGCACCGCGCGCACGGCTCCGTGTCGGGGGGACTCCTCGAGGTCATCCACGAGATTGACGCCGACGTGCTGGTGCTGGGTTCGTTGCCCAGCGGCGGGCACGGCCAAGTGCTGATCGGCTCCACCGCCGACTGGCTGCTGCATGCGTCGCCCGTTCCGGTGGCCATCAGCCCCCGCAATTACCGTGCACACCAAGGCAAGTTGACCCGCCTCACCTGTGCCTACTCGGCCACCCCCGATGCGATCGACGTGGTGAGACGCTGCTTCGAGTTCGGTCAGCGATTCGGCGTGCCGATGCGGGTGATCACGTTTGCGGTCCGTGGCAAGACGATGTATCCGCCGGAGGTCGGGCTCGAGGTCGAGGATCAGGTATTGCAGGCCTGGGCGTCGCAAGCGCGCGGCATCCTCGAGGAGCTGAAGACGAGCGGGATCGTCAGCGAAGATGTTGCGCTGCAGGTGGTTACCGGCCGCAGTTGGAAAGATGCGCTGGCGGAGGCGGATTGGCAGGAGGGCGAGATCCTGGCATTGGGCACCCGGCCGCGCGGCGACATCCGGCGGGTCTTCCTCGGTTCCCGCAGCGCGAAGATCATCCGGGAAAGCCCCGTGCCGGTGCTGGTGCTGCCGGGCTAACGCTGCGCCGCGGCGTTCGCGGCCGCCTGCGCCCGCTTCAGGGTTGCCGCGATATCGCCGCGGCCCAAGAACATCTCGTCGAAATAGGGCCGCAGGGCATCGTTGCCGGCGGCGAAGCCGGCGCCGCCGGGAGCCGCGATGCGCGGGCCGTTGAGCACGGCGAAGAAGGGTGTGACGTCGACGCCCCTGGTGGACCAGTAATGGAAGTAGACCGGCTGAGCCGACAGGACCGCCGGGATGGCCGCGCCCTCGCGACCCAGGAACTCGTTGCCCTCCTTGCTGCCCATCCAGGCCAGGACCTGACGCACCGCGTCGGGATGTTTCGTCGCGGCATTGCCCGCCGCCGCAATGCCGTTCGTGACGCTCACCCGTCCGACCGGGCCCACCGGCATCATCGCCACCCCCCAGCGGAAGCGGGCATCGCGGGCCACCGGCGCCAAGTTGTAGGTGCCGGACTGGAACAGCGCCATCCTGCCGGCCAGGAACTGGTTGCGGGAGAAGTCGCCGTTGTCGTTGGTGTCGGACGCCGGCGGCGCGACGTGGTCGTCATTGATCAGGCCGACCAGATAGCGGAAGGCTTGCACGGCACCGGGATTGTCGAACGCGAACGTGTCGCCGCGCTGGAAAACACCGCCGGCCGAGCCGATGTAGTTGAGGTAGATACCCTGCGGGTCGTTGGCGGCGTTGTAGCCCCACTGCCGGACCCGTCCGGCGTCGAAACCCGCCGTGTTTCCGGGACGTCCGTCGGCGTCCACGGTGAGCCGGGTGAGCATAGGCCGCAGCGTGTCCTCGTCAGCGGCGCCCCACCGCAACCCGTTCAGCTGGGCGGGGTCGACGCCGGCCGCGGCGAGCAGGTCTGCGTTGTAATACAGCGCGATCCCGGCATCGGTCAGCTGCGGCACCCCCCACAGCGTGTCTCCACGGGTGAACTGGCCGACGACCGCCGAATCCCACGCCGGGGCGGCCCTGTCGATCTTCATCAGCCGACCACTGTCGGCGTAGGCGGCCAGATAGGCGTTGGACAGCCAGAAGATATCGTCGGCACTGCCGCCGGCGATATCGGTGCGAAGCGTGTCGAAGTACGTCGAATACGCGACCACGCTGGTGTGCACCGCGATATCGGGATGCGCGCGATTGAACGCCTCGAACGACTGCCGATAGGCCGCGGCGATCTGCTCGGCCCAGACCCGCACCGTCACGACGATTTTGCCGCCGGGGGGCTGGCCGGAGTAGTCCAGCAGTACCGCGGTCGCACCCAACAGCACTGCGACCAGCGCGAGCGCCCCGGCCATCAGCGTCGAAAAGCGGGGCCGGCTCATGTCGCGCACCGAGATTGCCGTGGTGGTCGTGGATCGCCCGGAATCGCAGCCGTTACGGCAATCTCGGCGCGCGAACGGCTCACTTGAGCCCCGAGACGACGATCGATGCGACGATGTGACGCTGGAAGACGACGAACAGCGCGATCAGCGGGACGATCGCGACCGTCGTCGCCGCCATGACCAACGTCCACTGCGAGTTGAACCGCGACTGCAGATCGGCCGTCGCCACCGTAAGCACCCGCCACTTGTGGCCACTGGTGATCACCAAGGGCCACATGAAGTTATTCCACTGCGAGACAACCGTGATCAGCGTCAAGGCGGCCAACACCGGTCGGCTGGACGGAATCACCACGTGCACGATCACGTCCAAGGTGTTGGCTCCGTCCAGGTGGGCGGCGTTGACCAAGTCGTTCGGGATGATCCGAAAGTGCTCCCGCAACAGGAAGATCGCGTACGGCGAGCCGAACATGAAGGGCAGCACCAGCGCCCAGAACGTGTTACGCAGGCCGAGCTGGGCCATCATCAGATACAGCGGCACCACCGTGACCGTCCCCGGCACCATCAACGTCGCGATGTAGACCCAGAACAGAGCGTCGCGCCCCGGAAACTGCAAGCGGGCGAACGCGTATGCGGCCAATACCGAAAAGGTCAACTGGCCCACCAGGATCACCGCGGTCATCAACGCGGTCACCGCCGCCGCGCGGCCGAATCCGGCTCCACCGAGGTCGGCGTAGTTGGACAGAGTGAATGGTCGTGGCAGCTGCAGCGGCGTACCGGTGGCGAACTGGTGCGCCGAGGTGAACGAGGTCAACAAACCAAGGAGAAAGGGGACCAACGTGATCAGCGCACCGAGGATGAGCCCGCCGTAAATGGCGAGCCGGCTAAGTGAGGTCATAGCTGATCCGCCGCCGGAAGTAGAGGTGCTGCACCATCGTGGCGCCGATCAAGATGACGAACAGCACCACCGCCATCACCGACGCCCGCCCGATGGCCGCCGCGCCAAAAGCCTCGGCGTAGATGCGGTGGGCTACCAGATCGGTGCTGCCCCCCGGTCCGCCGCCGGTCAACGCGTAGACCATGTCGAAAACCTGTGCCGTGCTGACAATTCCGGTCACCAACACGAAGAACGTGGTCGGCCGCAGCATGGGCAGGGTGATGCGCCAGAACCGTTGCCAAGCGGTGGCGCCGTCGGTGCGCGCGGCGGCGTGAATGTCGTCGGGGATCGCCAGCAGGCCCGCCAGGAACGACAGGGAGACGTAGCCGACGTTGGTCCACACGACGACGGCCGACACGAGCGGCAGGGCAAAGCTGGGGTCCGAAAGCCATTCGATGCTGTGTCCCAGCAGGGTGCTCACGGCCCCGTCGGTCGGGGCCAAAATCCAGCGCCACAGCACGGCGATCGCCAGCGGCGCGCAGATCCAGGGCAGCACGTAGAGGGTGCGGAACAGGCCGGTGCCGGGAAGCTGGCGGGCCAGCATGGACGCGGCCAGCAGGCCCAGCACCGTCTGCGCCGGCACCACGATCGCCACGAAGAGAGCCGTGACGATCAGCGAGTTGGCGAAGTTGCGATCCGTCAACACCGACCGCCAGTTGGCCACGCCCACATAGTGCAGCGGGCCCAGCAGGTCCCAGCGGTAGAGGCTCAGCCAAATCACCACGAGGATGGGCAACAGCAAGAAGGCCACGACGCCGAACAAGCTGGGCGCCAGCAGGGCATAGCCCAGCGCGGTGGAACGAGGCTGTGTCCTCAGGGCGCCGCTGGCCATGGAGGTAATTAAAGCGGGCGGGGCCGGGGTTTGGGGTGAACGGCCGTTACGGTGGATCCGTGACACCGAACCGGGGGATCGATGCCGACTTCCTGAACCTGCCCCGCCACCAGTTGGCCGAGGCTGCGCTTTCGGCGGCCGGCGCGGCCGGCGCCAGCTATGCCGACCTGCGGGTTCACCGCATCGTCACCGAGATCATCCAGCTGCGTGACGGCGAGCTCGAGACGGCGGTTGTCAACCGCGAGGTCGGTCTGGCGGTGCGGGTGATCGTCGATGGCACGTGGGGATTCGCCTCGCACGCCGAGCTCGCGCCCTCGGTCGCGGCCGAGACGGCGCGTCGCGCCGTGCAGGTGGCCACCACCCTGGCGACGCTGAACAGCGAGCACGTCGAGTTGGCGCCCGAGCCGGTGTACGCCGACGCCACCTGGGTTTCCGATTACCGGATCGACCCGTTCAGCGTCCCGGCGAGCGACAAGATCGGTGTGCTGGAGGAATACTCCGGCCGGCTGCTCAGTGCCGACGGCGTCGATCACGTGTCGGCCGTTCTCACCGCCGTCAAGGAGCAGACGTTCTACGCCGATACCTTCGGATCGTCGATCACCCAGCAGCGGGTGCGGGTGCAGCCGTCGCTGGAGGCGGTGACCGTCGACGCGGAGGCGGGCAGCTTCGACTCGATGCGCACGCTGGCCCCGCCGACGGGGCGCGGCTGGGAAGTGCTCGCCGGCGACGAGGTGTGGAACTGGACCGACGAGCTGGCGCAGTTGCCGTCGCTGCTCGCCGAAAAGGTCAAGGCGCCCAGCGTGACGGCGGGGCGCAAGGACCTGGTGATCGATCCCACCAACCTGTGGTTGACCATTCACGAATCCATCGGGCACGCAACAGAATACGACCGGGCCATCGGCTATGAGGCCGCTTACGCGGGAACGTCTTTCGCCACGCCGGACAAGCTCGGCACCATGCGGTACGGCTCCCCGGTGATGAACGTGACCGCCGACCGCACCGTCCAGCACGGGTTGGCCACCATCGGTTACGACGACGAGGGGGTGGCGGCGCAAAGCTGGGATCTGGTGCGCGACGGGGTGTTCGTCGGCTATCAGCTCGACCGGGTGTTCGCTCCGCGTCTCGGGCAGCCGCGGTCCAACGGGTGCTCGTATGCCGACTCGCCGCATCACGTGCCGATTCAGCGGATGGCCAACGTGTCGCTGCAGCCGGCGCGCGAGCACGTCAGCACCGCCGACCTGATCGGCCGCGTCGAGGACGGCATCTACATCATCGGCGACAAGTCATGGTCAATCGACATGCAGCGCTACAACTTTCAGTTCACCGGCCAGCGGTTCTTCCGCATCCGCGACGGTCGGCTGGATGGTCAATTGCGAGACGTCGCCTACCAGGCCACCACGACCGATTTCTGGGATTCCATGGAGGCCGTGGGCGGCCCGTCGACCTGGCGGTTGGGCGGCGCGTTCAACTGCGGCAAGGCGCAGCCCGGCCAGATCGCCCCGGTCAGCCACGGCTGCCCGTCGGCCTTGTTCCGCGGCGTCAACGTGCTCAACACCCGGACCGAGGGCGGCCGATGATCACCCCGCAGCATGTCGTCAACCTTGTGTTGGAGGAGGCCGCCAAGCTCGGCGGTGCCAGCGAGACCATGGTGCTCGTCACCGACAAAGTCGAGGCAACGTTGCGCTGGGCGGGCAATTCGATGACCACCAACGGTGTTTCGGTCAACCGCAGCATCACGGTGATCTCCGTCGTCCGCGCAGGGTCCAGCGCACGGGTCGGCACGATGGTTTCCGCCGAGGTGGATCCGCGGGTGATCCCCGAACTGGTGGCGGCGTCCCAGGAGGCGGCCCGCTCGGCGCCCGAGGCCGGTGACGCCGCGCCGCTGTTGACCGATACCGGGGCGCCGGTCGATTGGGACGCGCCGGTGCCCGGAACCGGGCCGTTGGTGTTCGCCGATGTCGCCGACTCCTTGAGTCGTGGGTTCCGTGGCGCCGATCGGTTGTATGGCTTTGCGCACCACAGCGTTTCGACGACGTTCCTGGCATCGTCGACCGGAGTGCGCCGCCGCTACACCCAACCCGCCGGGGCGGTGGAGATCAACGGCAAGCGCGGCGACGCAAGCGCATGGGCCGGTATCGGCACGCCCGACTTCGTCGACGTGCCAATGGATTCGCTGCTCGAGGAGCTGTCGATGCGGCTCGGCTGGGCCGAGCGCCGCGTGGAACTTCCCGCGGGGCGCTACGAGACGATCATGCCGCCGTCCACGGTGGCCGACATGATGCTTTACCTGGCCTGGTCGATGGCCGGCCGGGGCGCACAGGAAGGCCGCACTGCCTTCTCGGCGCCGGGCGGTGGGACGCGGGTGGGGGAGCGGCTCACCGAACTGCCTCTGACGCTGTTCTCCGATCCGATGGCGCCGGGGCTGGCGTGCACGCCGTTCGTCGCGGTGAGCAGCTCGTCGGAGACGGCGTCGGTCTTCGACAACGGCATGGAGATCGGTCAAGTGGACTGGATCCGCAACGGGGTGATCAACGCGCTGGCGTACCCGCGCGCGACCGCGGCCAAATACGATGCCCACGTCGCGGTGGCCGCCGACAACCTGGTGATGACCGGCGGATCGGCCGAGCTTGCCGACATGATCGCGGCCACCGAACGCGGCCTGCTGCTGACCACGCTGTGGTACATCCGCGAGGTCGACCCCACCACGCTGTTGCTCACCGGGCTGACTCGCGACGGCGTCTACCTCATTGAAGATGGCGAGGTGACCGCCGCCGTCAACAACTTCCGGTTCAACGAAAGTCCGCTGGACCTGCTGCGGCGGGTCACCGAGGCCGGGGCGAGCGAGAAGACCCTGCCCCGGGAGTGGGCGGACTGGGCCACCCGCGCTGCCATGCCGTCCCTGCGGATACCGGACTTCTATATGTCTTCGGTGAGCCAGGCGCAATAGGCGATTGCCGCCGGGCCGGCCGCGTTCTAGCGTGTGACGAATGGTGGCTCCGGTTTCGGTCCAAGAAGATCAGCTCTCCCGGTTGGTGGCCCTGGCTCCGGGCTCGCCGGCGGACGCGCGCATTGCGGCCCTAATTCGGCGGACGTGCGCCCAGACGCTGTCGCTACCGCCACTGCCCAGTCCCGTCGATGTCGTCGCGCCCGAGTCGGAGGCCGAAGCCGTCGCCACCGAGTTCGCCGAGCAGTTCAGCGCCGACGTCTCCGCGATCACCGAAGGGCAGCGGTCCCGGTTGATCAAGCACCTGGGCGATAAAGCATTTGGCGTAGTGGTCCTGATGTATATCGCCGACTTCGTGCCGCGGGTGCGGGCCGGGCTGGAAGCGCTCGGAGTCGGATCGGGGTACTTGGGCTGGGTCGACGGCACCATCGAGTGGGACAGCACCACCGACCCGCAGGGGCCGGTGTTCAACGACTTCTTGCCCGCGGTGGCCCGGATGCGTGCGCTGGACCCGGTCACCTCCGAGCTGGTCCGGCTGCGCGGGGCGGCTCAGCACAATTGCCGGTTGTGCAAGTCGCTGCGCGAGGGCACGGCACTCGATGCCGGCGGTTCGGAGACGCTCTACGACGAGATCGATCGCTTCGAGTCGTCGGCGCTGCTCGATGACCGCGCGAAAGCGGCCCTGCGCTACGCCGATGCGTTAATTTGGACCCCTGCGCACCTCGCCGCCGACGATGTCGCCGAGGTGCGCTCCCGGTTCTCCGACGCCGAGGCCGTCGAGCTCACCTTTGACATCATGCGGAATGCAAGCAACAAAGTTGCCGTCGCTTTGGGCGCCGACGCCCCCAGGGTGGAGCAGGGTACCGAGCGATACCTGCTCGGAGCCGACGGCAAGACCGTCTTCAACTGAGCCGTTCGGCGGCCGAAGCGGCCCCGGTGCGGGGCGATTAGCCAATGGTCAAGAGGCTTTCGACCCTGCCTAGGAGGCCTCAGCGGGCGTGGATCGGACGACGGCCCGAGGCCCGGGGCGAAGTAGCGAATGTTAACCATCCGTACACGGTCACGCAAACTAAAGTTCGCCGCTCAGGCCGCAGGTACTGGCTAAATTTATGTCGCGACACCAAAACTCATATGTGAACTCATATGTGCCGGTGATCTCAGATGGCAGCGCCGCCTGAGTTTACGACCATAGACCGCGTGACTGTTAGCCGTTGCCCGGATCGCTGTCGGTTAGCAGTTACCACACAAGGCTTGGCTTGCGTCGGAGAGCAACTTCGCTTCCCACGCAGAGGGAGGACCGGAGATGACAACCACCCGTTCGCGCCCGCGCATGCGCGGGTCATCGGTCTGGGTTGCAGGCGTCGCGCTGGGGGCCTCGATGCTCGGTGGCGCGGTGCTGTCGGCGCCGCAAGCCTCGGCGTCTTGCCAATTGAGTCCGAAAGACGACCAGTACATCCAGCTGCTCGCGCAGAACAAGATGGTCCACAACGCCGACTTCAGCGATTGCACCGAGGCCGCCGAGGGACGGTGGTTCGCCGACCAGGTCCGCAACCATCCGAATCCGTTCGGAGAGGCCCAGGAGCTGGTCAACATGATCACGAACACGACGTCGATGAACCAGGCCCAGGCCGAGTGGGAGGTCGAGTCGGCGATCTACGTCTACGCGCCGGACGTGATCCCCAAGATCAAGGATCAGGCCGCGCACGCAGACTGGCCGACGGCGTAACGACTCGGCTCGCCAGCTAACTCAAGTAAGGCACCGGCACCGCCGGCATCGGCGATCAAAGCGAAGCGCGTGATTGCCCGTCGGCGGCGGCCGTCGATCGCCTGCGGGTCACCTGGCGGTCGGAAGCTTCTGAATCGCAACGATTTTGGCTAACCACTGTTCATTCATTGTTTGACGAACCGGTCGTTTGCGACGCTCGTCGACGGTGGTACTAGAGCGTTAGCGCGAAAGGAAAATCAGCAAATTTCCACGATGAGGGGGTCTGGAGAAGTGACGACTACACGATCGCGCGCGCAGATGCTGGCGGTGGGGGCCGCCGGCGTTGTGGGAGCCGCAATGTTCGGTGGTGCCGTGCTCACAGCGCCGCATGCCTCGGCGTCGTGCAACATGAGCCCCGCCGACGATCAGTACATCAAGCTGCTGGCGCAGAATAAGATGGTTCACAACGCGGATTTCAATGATTGCAGCGAGGCCGCCGAGGGACGGTGGTTCGCGTCTCAGATCCGGTCCAACCCAAACCCGTTCGGAGAGGGTCAGGAGCTGATCAACATGATCACCAGGACCACGCCGATGAGCCAAGCCCAGGCCGAGTGGGAAGTTGAGTCGGCGGTCTATGTCTATGCACCGGACGTGATTCCCAAGATGAAGGACGAGGCCGCGCGGCAAGTGCCCGGGCAGCCCGCGCCCGTGTGACGCCCCGATGCCGCCCCCGGCGGCGTACTTCGCGGGCGTGAGCTGGCCTGTGCGTAAGGAATGTTGAAGCGCCGAAAGGGCTTTGGCTCTTTGCGTTCGCTATGCAGTGAAACTGCACGAAGGTCAGGGATGCGCCTCAACCCGTACTGCGCGTGATTTCGAGGACGCTGGTCGGCGATGCGCCCGCCGGTACTTGTCCAGCGCGTCGACGCCAAACAGGAGCGGCATCGCGGCCAGGGCGACGGCCCAGCCCCACAGGGGTGGATTCCATTGACCGAGCAACCGTGCGATGGGTGGCACCCACAGTTCGACAAGGGAAAAGGCCAGCCCGATGAACGCCGCGGGCACCAGGAGCCGGTTGGTGACCCAACCCAACGCTCCCGGCCAGCGCGAGGAGGACCTGCACGCGAAGACGTTGGCGGTCTGGGCGAAGACGACGGTGATGAATGCCGCGCCGGATGCCATTGCCAGGTTGTGCCCGGTCGGGAATGGGTTCGGGGGACGCCAGCCGAGCGCCATCAGGGACACCACGAAGGCGGTGAGCGAGACGGCCGCCTCGAGCGGCCCTAGCACCCCGAAGGCCCGGCGCAGCACCGTGCGGTTCATTAGCCGGCCGTGAACCGGTGGTCCCTCGAGCAAGTGCTTCGCGGGCGGCTCGGCGCCGAGTGCGACCGCCGACAAGGTGTCGGTGCCGATGTCGAGCGCGATGATCTGCAGAACACCGAGCGCGAGTGGGAACAGGCCGCCCGAAAGCGCCCAGACGAGGAAAGGTGCCAGCTCGGCAACATTGTCGGTCAGGTGGTACGTCAGGAACCGGCGGATGTTGACGAAGGTGGCGCGCCCTTGCTCGATGCCGGCCACAATGCCTGCGAAGGAGTCGTCGAGCAGAACCAGGTCGGCCGCCTCGCGTGCGACGTCGGTGCCGGAGCGGCCCATCGCCACGCCGATGTCCGACTCGTGCAGTGCCGGCGCGTCGTTGACGCCGTCGCCGGTCATCGCCACCACGTGGCCCCGGGAGCGAAGGGCACGGGCGATGCGGAGTTTGTCCTCGGGAGAGACCCGAGCGATCACCACCCCGTCGTGGTCGAGGACGGCGGCGAGATGCTGCTCGTCCTCCGGTAAGTCCGCTCCCAACAGCACGGCGGAGTCGGCGGACCGTAGCCGTACCTCGTTGCCGATGGCCGTGGCGGTGGCCGGATGATCACCGGTCACCATCGCCACTTTGACGCCCGCCTTGCGGCACGCGTCGAGGGATGTGGAGATGTCTTCACGCGGCGGATCCTCGAGCGCCACCAGGCCGAGCAGGCGCAACCCCTGGTCGCATTCCTGCTGGTCCCGGGGGGTGCGACCATTCCTCGGGGCCGCGGCGACGGCGAGTACTCGGAGCCCCCGGGCGGTCAGGGTATCCACGGCTTGGTGCGCCGCCGGCTCGTCACCGCAGAGCGGAAGCACGGCGTCCGGCGCCCCCTTGACGACGATCTCGTCGGCCAGCGCGACAGCCATGCGGCGCAGCCGGGGATCGAAGGGGAACCGCAGCTCGGCGTGGGCGGTACGACGGTCTTCGACGGTGTCGATGCCCAGTCGTCGGGCGAACGTATCGAGGGCAGCCTCCATCGGGTCGCCGTGGGCCCGCCACTGCCCGTCGACTTCTTCGGCGTATCCAGTGGAGCAGCGTTCCCCGGCCAGGGCGAGCCGGCGAATGGGCTCCTCTGCGATTGGTGAGGACCACGTGAGCCGCGCTGTGGGCGAGTAGCCGGCGCCGTCGATGGTCAACGAGCCGGCCGGCGACCAGGCTTCGACCACCGTCATCTGGTTGCGAGTGAGGGTTCCCGTCTTGTCGGTGCAGATGAAAGTCGTGGACCCGAGCGTCTCGACGGCCTCGAGGTTGCGGACCAGGATCTGCCGCTTCGCCATCTGCTCCGAGCCCCAGGCGAGAGACAACGTCACGGTCGGCAGCAGCGCCTCCGGGACCAGGGCGACCGTGACCCCGATCGCGAACACGAAGGCCTGCTGGATCGGGTTGCCTACGAGCACAGAGACGAGCAGGAACAGCGCACCCACACCGATTGCGATCGCTGCGATGAGGCGGACGACGCCACGCAAACCGCGGGTCAGTGGCGTGTCCGGTTTCCTGGTCGAGGTTGTCAGTCGGGTGATGCCGGCCAGGCGGGTCTGTTGGCCGATAGCGGTGACCAGGGCACGCGAATCTCCTTCCACCACAAAAGTGCCCGCGAACAGGGGCTCGCGTGCTGCGACTGCGCCGGCCTCGCTCTCGCCGGTGAGCATGGAGGAGTCGACGAGCAACCGGTTCTGGCTGAGCACTACGGCGTCCGCGGGAACGCGGTCGCCGCTCTCGAGTAGCAGCACGTCGTCGACGACTACGTCCTCGGCCTCGATCACCCGCCGAGCGCCGTCGCGCAAGACCGTGACGCGCGTCGGCAGCATCTCTTGGAGCCGGTCGGCGGCCCGGTCTGCCCGCGCTTGTTGGATCAGGGAGAAGACCCCGTTCAGCACGATGACCGCGATGATGGCGCCGCTGAGTTGGGGCAGCTTCGCCATGAAGGCGAGCACCGCGGCTGCCCAAAGCAGCAGGGCGAAAAAGTGCGTCAGCTCCCCGAGCAGCCGGCGAGCGGTCGACGGCCGCCTCGCCGCGGGGAGCTTGTTGGCACCGCCCTGCGCGCGTCGCTTGGTCGCCTCGGCGGTCGTCAGGCCGAGCGTCATGACGTCGGCCATGGCTCTCCTCTCGCTGAGCGCGACGTGTGATCTCTCGGCGACGATGCCAAGTGCTGTGGCAGGGCCCCTCACGATTCGTCGCCAGCAACCGACGAAATGCTATAACCGGCGCGGCCGAACGGCCGAACACCTGATCTGCCCGGGATCCCGCCCGGCGGACATCGATGTCGGCGTTCGGCTACCGTTTCCTACGGAACATCGCTAGGGGCGGTAGCTCAGTTGGTTAGAGCCGCGGACTCATAATCCGTTGGTCGCGGGTTCGAGCCCCGCTCGCCCCACCAGGTGTTTTGTGAAGCTAGAGGGCCTGCGCGGCGTCCCGTTCCGTGCTGTTCGCCACGGCTCAAGGGGCGCCACGTCCACGCCGCGTCCACAGGGCGTCCACACACCGGGTCATGAGCCGTGTGAGTCAGCAACCCGACTCCGCTACTGGGCTGCCTTCAGGGCACTACATGAGGTTGGGTTCTGCTGAACACTGAGCGGACGTTAAGACCATAGAACGTATGATCACAGCAGGCGATTTGTCTCTTGAACACGCGATTTATCACGTTGCATTGACTAACTTAGGACGCTGGTCATACGCTTTTGGTATATATGTCCGTAACTGACGCCTATCTGGCTCCAACGGAAGTTGAGACACCGATGAACGCCCACAGCACCGCCCCCAACGTCCTCGACGCCGGCCTGCCCACGTTCAATTACAGCCTCACCGCCACGCCGCACGACATCCTCGAGGATGTCCGAGAGGCGCAATCGTGCGCGCCCATCGCGATTGGGCCCCTCGGCCCGGAAATCCTTTCGTACGATATGGCTCGGGAAATCCTGCGCGACAACAGGTTCCGCATGCCGCCCGGCATCACGCTGGCGGCGCAGGGCATCACCTCGGGCCCGCTATACGACAAACTGATGAGCAGCCTTTTAGGCCTCGAGGGCGCCCCCCATACTCGCTTACGCAAGCTGGTGTCGAGAGCGTTCACCCCCCGCGCCACAGCCGGTCTTCAAGACACGATCCACGAAGTGGTGAATGGCCTGATTGATCGGGTGATCGACGCCGGACGATGCGAGGTCGTGAGGGACATTGCCCGCCCTTACCC
>NZ_LZIE01000028.1:0-197528 GCF_001667155.1 Mycobacterium sp. 852002-53434_SCH5985345 | reverse complement strand
CCCCAGGCCGGCACCGGAGGCGGCGCCGGTGCCGGGCTGGGGGGCGGGGTCACCGCCGGCGACTTGCCCACCGCCAACAGCATTTCGCCGGTTCGCCGGGACAACTGCCAACCCCCTTGGAAGGGCGTGAATTCCATGGGGAAGTGAAAGCTGGCGTTTGCCGGCTGGGCGGTGTTGACGTCGATGGTCGCCACCACGTCGGCGGGGGTCTTGTCCGACCAGGCGATGTCGTGCGCGACGAAGTTCATGGGTAGGTAGCCGTTGTCGCGCAACGCGTTGGAAAACTTGCCCAGGGTGTCCGCGCTTTCGGGGGTCGCGCCTTCGACCAGACCCACCTTGTTGATACCGGATACGTTCGGGTCGACGAGCCGGGTCAAGATGTCGGTAAGGGCTTCAGGCGTCGGCAGCGGGGTAGTCGGAAAACTAGCGACCGTGCTCGACGTGGCTGGGGCCGCCGCGGGCACGGAGGAGGCAATTCGGGGTTGCTGATGCGACGAACATCCCGAGAGTCCGACCGCCGCCAGGATGGTGGCGGCGCTCAACGTTGCGGACAGGTGTCGGTGCATCCCGTCGATCAGGCCGGCTGCGGGGTCGGGACGCTGTGCGGAGGGGGCACCCGGCGCGCGGTCGGGCCAACGGGTGCAACTGAACTCACACCCGCGCTCGCCGCGCCGACGTCGGCTGAGCCGACTAGGCCGGTGGCGAGGCTTTTTGCGGTCACAGCGGCCCTTTCGATCAGCGAGATTAGTGGCCGAGATTACCAGCGAGACGAAAATCTTAACTTTTCGTGGGTATTTGACTCCGCACATCATTGGTCAATCGCCGGTAGCTTTGAAGTATCCACCGCGCCAATTCGGTGTGGGAAAGGAGCGCAACATGGGTGGCTCAGAGCGTTCTGAATCATTCGGTACCCCCCGTGAGTCAGGCATGTCCCCCGGCGATGCTGCCGAATTGGAAGAATTACGCCGCGAGGCAGCGCTGCTGCGCGAGCAACTCGAGCATGCGGCCGGGCAAGGCGGCGCCCGCTCCGCGCGCGATGTGCATCAACTGGAAGCCCGCATCGACTCGCTTGCGGCCCGCAACTCGAAGTTGATGGAGACGCTCAAAGAGGCGCGCCAGCAACTACTGGCGTTGCGGGAGGAAGTCGATCGGCTCGGGCAGCCGCCGAGTGGTTACGGCGTATTGTTGGGCGCGCACGAGGACGACACCGTCGATGTGTTCACCTCGGGCCGCAAGATGCGCCTGACCTGCTCGCCGAACATCGAGGTCGCGTCGCTGCGCAAGGGCCAGACGGTTCGCCTCAACGAGGCGCTGACGGTCGTCGAGGCCGGCACCTACGAATCGGTCGGCGAGATCTCCACGTTGCGTGAGCTGTTGGCCGACGGGCACCGCGCGTTGGTCGTCGGTCACGCCGACGAGGAGCGCATCGTCTGGCTGGCGGAGCCGCTGGTGGCCGAGGACCTGCCGGAGGGACACCCCGACGCCCTCAACGACGACACCAGGCCGCGCAAGCTGCGGCCGGGCGACTCGTTGCTGGTCGACACCAAGGCGGGCTACGCGTTCGAGCGCATCCCCAAGGCCGAGGTCGAAGACCTGGTGCTGGAAGAGGTGCCCGACGTCAGCTACCAGGACATCGGTGGCCTGACTCGCCAGATCGAGCAGATCCGCGATGCGGTGGAGCTGCCCTTCCTGCACAAGGAGCTGTACCGGGAGTACGCGCTGCGCCCGCCCAAGGGTGTGTTGCTGTACGGCCCGCCCGGCTGTGGGAAGACGTTGATCGCCAAGGCGGTGGCGAACTCGCTGGCGAAGAAGATGGCCGAGGTGCGTGGGGACGACGCGCGCGAGGCGAAGTCCTACTTCCTCAACATCAAGGGCCCGGAGCTGCTGAACAAGTTCGTCGGCGAGACCGAGCGGCACATCCGGCTGATCTTCCAGCGGGCCCGCGAGAAGGCGTCCGAGGGAACACCGGTGATCGTGTTCTTCGACGAGATGGACTCGATATTCCGCACCCGCGGCACCGGCGTCTCCTCCGATGTCGAGACCACCGTGGTCCCGCAGCTGCTGAGTGAGATCGACGGGGTGGAGGGGCTCGAGAACGTCATCGTGATCGGCGCCTCCAACCGTGAGGACATGATCGACCCCGCGATCCTGCGGCCCGGCCGTCTGGACGTGAAGATCAAGATCGAGCGGCCCGATGCCGAAGCGGCGCAAGACATCTTCTCGAAGTACCTGGTCGAGACGCTGCCGGTGCATGCCGACGATCTCGCCGAGTTCGGGGGCGACCGTTCGGCCTGCATCCGGGCGATGATCGAAAAGGTCGTCGAGCGGATGTACGCCGAGATCGACGACAACCGGTTCCTGGAGGTCACCTACGCCAACGGTGACAAGGAAGTCATGTACTTCAAGGACTTCAACTCCGGAGCCATGATCCAGAACGTCGTCGACCGGGCGAAGAAGAACGCGATCAAGTCGGTGCTGGAAACCGGGCAACCGGGTCTGCGCATCCAGCATCTGCTCGACTCGATCGTGGACGAGTTCGCCGAGAACGAGGACCTGCCCAACACCACCAACCCCGATGACTGGGCACGGATTTCGGGTAAGAAGGGCGAGCGGATCGTCTACATCCGCACGCTGGTCACCGGCAAGAGCTCGAGCGCATCGCGGGCCATCGACACCGAATCCAACCTCGGCCAATACCTGTAAGGCGGCGCGCCGGCGCGGTGCGGTTCAGCGTCAGTCGGTCACCAACGAGTAGCTGTTGGTCAGATTGTCCTGCAGCACTTGGGCCGCCCGGGTCCGGGTGTCCACGCGCAGCTCGTCGGTGAGGACACGGGGCTGGTAGGTCCACCCCGCCGGCAGGTCGAGCCGGTCGGCGAGTCGCGGCAAATCGGCTTGCGACAGGTTGGGGTCGGCGACTTGGCTCAGGGTCTGCATCACCCAGTGCTGTCCCTGGGGGTCGATGAGTTCGTAGATCTGTTGTCCGGCGTTGAAGACGAAGACGGTGTGGCGATTGACCTTGTTGGGGACATAGGGCGCGGGATTCATCGAGGACAACAGGACCGTCGCCTGCTGGATCATCTCGATGCCGCCGAAGGTCTTGGTCACCTGCGGACCTTGGGCTTGTTTCTCGATGGCGTTCATCAGCCAGTACCGCGGACCGTTGAGCAGCGCTGCGGCCACGCCGTTTTCGGCGGCGATGGCGTGCGGGTCGAGCGCGGACCACAGTTCGGCGGGGCAGTCGTTGAGCGGAAAGCTGTTGTAGACCGTTGCCTGCGGGCCGGCCTCGCCGGAAGTTACCAGTAGCACTTCGCCGTAGCGTTTTCCGGCCAGGTCGAGCGAGTGTTTACCGACGTGGTCGGATTCGGGGGCGGACACACGGTGAAGTTAGTCACTACCGTCGGTGCCGTCAACAGCAAGCGCGGACGGCGCGACCGCGCCGCGGTAGCGGTTGCGGGCCGCCAGGGCGGTGTGCAGATCGTCGATCAGCGGGTCGAGGAACATACCCCGATACTCGGCGTCGTCGACCGCGCGGGCGCTGATGTACATGAACGTCAGCGCGCCCAGGAACAGGCACATGTGGATCAGCGAATCTGGCGCCGGGAACGTGAAGCCGAATACCGTCGAGGTGGTGGCCGTGTTGTGCGCCCATTCCTTGAGTAGTGGTGGCGTCAAGATGATCAGGCCGAGGACCAGATACATCGTCGCGGCGACGGCGGCCACCACCAGGATCTCGATGAGTTGTGAGGTCGCCAGCAGAAACACCACGTTGAGGCGTTCTGCGCGTTTCAGGGGGGTGCCGGCCGCGGGATCATGCATCGTCGCAAACGGTGTGCCGGCGAGGTTCTCACTACCTTGGGGCAGCGACGCCGTCGACTTCAACAGGGGTCGCACTCGTTCCACGGTCTTGGACACGACGAAGGTCCCTGCAATGCCGAGCAGGAAAACGATTGCCAGCGAAAGTCTTTCGCCGTTGATGTTCGCCGCCATCAGCCAGACGTAGGTGTTGAAGAACACCAACGCGGTCAGCAGCACGATGGGCAGGGCGCGGACCGCCAGCGTGCCAACCGTGGACAGGTGCTCCATCGTCATGCGCACCGCCCACGCGAACACCGACCCAACGCCGCTGCCGGTCAGCACGAACACCAGGACCAGGATGACGGCGTGCCGGGTCAACTGCATGGGGCCGGATTCGATGACACCGCACGCGATCGCGAGGCCCAGTGCCACGGTCGCGACGGTCGCGCGGTTGCGCCCGCTCGACGTCCGCGATACCAGCCAACCGGCCAGGGCGGCCAGCGGGAGAGCGACCGCGAGCAGCGCCAGAATCACCCACTGGTGAGTCGTCGGCGTTCCGCTGATGAAGACCTCTTTGCCGTCGCTGACGAAATAGACGCCCAGCAGGCAGACCTCCACCGCCGCCCAGGCCGCCAGCGCGGGAGCGCACCGCGGCCACAGCCGCCGCCACCGGCCGCGCCGGGTCAGCACCGACGGCAACCCACGCTCTAAGAACCACTGTTCAGCCGCGGCCGCCTGCCTGCGGTCCGGCGTGCGGCGCGGAGTTGGGTCCACATCCGGTCACCCTAGTGGCGCGGCAACCTCGTGCCGGGCGTTTTCCCCCTGCGCGAGGACGGATCGTCGCCCGGCCTACGCTGAACGCATGCAACGGATTATCGGGACGGAGGTCGAGTACGGCATTTCGTCGCCGTCCGACCCGACCGCCAACCCGATCCTCACCTCGACCCAAGCGGTGTTGGCCTATGCGGCCGCCGCCGGCATTCAACGCGCCAAGCGCACCCGATGGGACTACGAGGTGGAATCGCCACTGCGCGACGCCCGCGGTTTCGACCTGAGCCGCTCGGCGGGTCCGCCCCCGGTGGTCGACGCCGACGAGGTCGGCGCCGCCAACATGATCCTGACCAACGGGGCGCGGCTCTACGTCGACCACGCACATCCCGAGTACTCGGCGCCCGAGTGCACCGACCCGCTCGACGCGGTGGTCTGGGATAAGGCCGGCGAGCGGGTGATGGAGGCCGCCGCCCGGCACGTCGCCAGCGTGCCCGGGGCCGCCAAGCTGCAGCTCTACAAGAACAATGTGGACGGCAAAGGCGCCTCCTACGGCGCGCACGAAAATTACCTGATGTCGCGGCAGACGCCGTTTTCGTCGATCATCGCCGGACTGACCCCCTTTCTGGTGTCCCGGCAGGTGGTGACCGGCTCCGGCCGGGTCGGCATCGGGCCGTCCGGTGACGAGCCCGGCTTCCAGCTGTCCCAGCGCTCCGATTACATCGAGGTCGAGGTCGGCCTCGAAACCACGCTCAAGCGGGGCATCATCAACACCCGCGACGAACCGCACGCCGACGCCGACCGGTACCGCAGGTTGCACGTCATCATCGGCGACGCCAACCTGGCCGAGACGTCGACCTATCTGAAGCTGGGCACCACGGCGCTGGTGCTGGACCTGATCGAAGTCGGCCCGGAGCACGGGATCGACCTGAGCGACTTGGTGCTGGCCAGGCCGGTGCACGCGGTCCACGCGATCAGCCGCGATCCGTCCCTGCGGGCCGTCGTGGCGCTGGCCGACGGTCGCGAATTGACGGCCCTTGCGTTGCAACGGATTTACCTGGACCGGGTGGCGAAGCTGGTCGACAGCCGCGACCCCGACCCCCGCGCCGCCGACATCGTCCAGACCTGGGCCCAGGTGCTCGACCAACTCGAGCGGGACCCGATGGAATGCGCCGAGGTGCTCGACTGGCCGGCCAAGCTGCGGCTGCTGGAGGGCTTCCGGCAGCGGGAGAATCTCAGCTGGTCGGCGCCGCGGCTACACCTGGTCGATCTGCAGTATTCCGATGTCCGGCTGGACAAGGGCCTGTACAACCGGCTCGTCGCGCGTGGCTCGATGAAGCGTCTGGTCACCGAACACCAGGTGCTGGAGGCCGTGGACAACCCGCCGACGGACACGCGCGCGTACTTCCGGGGTGAATGCCTGCGCAGGTTCGGCGCCGACATCGCCGCGGCCAGTTGGGACTCGGTGATCTTCGACCTGGGTGGCGACTCGCTGGTTCGGATTCCGACGCTTGAGCCGCTGCGCGGCAGTAAGGCGCACGTCGGAGCACTGCTGGATTCGGTGGATAGCGCCGCCGAACTGGTGGAACAACTCACCAGCTGAGCCGGTTAAACCGGGGAACGTCGGGGTTGACCGGTAGGGTAGAGATACCAGCGGGGCAGTGTGGCTGACGAACCAAGCAAGCCGCTGAACAAGTTCACATGAAGCAGGAGGCCGGCGATGGCTCAGGAGCAGACCAAGCGTGGCGGTGGTGGTGGCGACGACGACGATTTCGCCGACAGCACGGCCGCGGGCCAGGAGCGCCGCGAGAAGCTAGCCGAGGACACCGACGATCTGCTCGACGAGATCGATGACGTCCTCGAAGAGAACGCTGAAGACTTCGTCCGGGCATACGTCCAAAAGGGCGGACAGTGACCTGGCCCTTCTCCGACCGTCTCTCCGCTAACTCCCCCCTCCCGGCAAATCCCGCCGTAGACCTGTCGTCGTTTGCTGACTTCCTGCGCCGTCAAGCGCCGGAGCTGCTGCCGGCGACTCTCGGCGGCGCGCAAGCCGGCGGGGCCGGCTCGCAGCTGCCGCACGGCACGACCATCGTGGCCCTGAAATATCCCGGTGGCGTTGTCATCGCCGGCGACCGTCGCTCTACCCAGGGCAACATGATCGCCGGGCGTGACGTGAAAAAGGTATACGTCACCGACGACTACACCGCCACGGGCATCGCGGGCACCGCGGCCATCGCCGTCGAGTTCGCCCGCCTCTACGCGGTGGAACTCGAGCACTACGAGAAGCTCGAAGGTGTGCCGCTCACGTTCGCCGGCAAGGTGAACCGGCTCGCGATCATGGTGCGCGGAAACCTGGCCGCCGCGATGCAGGGACTGGTGGCGCTGCCGCTGCTGGCGGGCTACGACATCCACGCGGCCGACCCCGAGGGAGCCGGCCGGATCGTCTCGTTCGACGCCGCCGGCGGCTGGAACGTGGAAGAAGAGGGCTACCAGTCGGTGGGGTCGGGGTCGATCTTCGCCAAGTCGTCGATCAAGAAGTTGTACTCGCGCGTCGTCGACGCCGATTCCGCGGTGCGGGTGGCCGTCGAGGCGCTGTACGACGCCGCCGATGACGATTCCGCCACCGGCGGACCCGACTTGGTGCGCGGTATTTACCCGACGGCGGTCACCATCGGTGCCGAAGGGGCGGCCGAGGTGCCCGAGCGGCGGATCGCCGAGCTGGCCCGCGAAGTTATCGAAAGTCGCTCGCGCGCCGATACTTTCGGCCCCGATGGCGGTGAGAAGTGAGCTTTCCTTATTTCATATCGCCCGAGCAGGCGATGCGCGAGCGCAGCGAGCTCGCACGCAAAGGCATCGCGCGCGGCAAGAGCGTGGTCGCGCTGGTCTACGCCGGTGGTGTGCTGTTTGTGGCGGAGAACCCGTCGCGGTCCCTGCAGAAGATCAGCGAGCTCTACGATCGCGTGGGCTTCGCAGCCGCGGGCAAGTTCAACGAGTTCGATAATCTGCGGCGCGGCGGAATCCAGTTCGCCGACACCCGGGGCTACGCGTACGACCGCCGCGACGTCACCGGCCGCCAGCTGGCCAACGTCTACGCCCAGACTTTGGGCACCATCTTCACCGAGCAGGCCAAGCCGTACGAGGTGGAGTTGTGCGTCGCCGAGGTGGCGCACTACGGCGAGACGAAACCGCCTGAGTTGTACCGCATCACCTACGACGGGTCGATCGCCGATGAGCCGCATTTCGTGGTGATGGGCGGTACGACGGAGCCGATCACCACCGCGCTCAAGGAGTCCTACGCCGAGAACGCCGACCTGCGCGACGCGACGCAGATCGCTGTGAAGGCGTTGCGGGCCGGCAGTGCCGACGGTTCCAACGGGGATCTTTCTCCGGATGTGGGCAGCCTGGAGGTTGCCATCCTGGACGTCAGCCGGCCGCGGCGGGCGTTCCGGCGGATCAACCGGGCCGCCCTGGAAAACCTGTTGCACGAGGGAGATTCGAAGCAGCCGGAAAGCAACGGCGAAGCGCCGGATTCCAACGGCGACTCCGCGGGCTGAATCGGGCGTGTCCGCGCGTGTTCGCTATCGGCAGAACACCGAGCGCACGGGTGCGGTTCTGGGACCGCTGGTACCCAGGGTGCTGGTGAGCCGTCGCCGGAGGCGCTAGCGGGCCGCGGGAAAGTCGTCGGGACCCGTAGGCGCGGCTTCCGCGCCCTCCCGGTCGGACAACCAGTACCCTCGATTACGTGCAGCGACGAATTATGGGCATCGAGACCGAGTTCGGTGTCACCTGCACCTTCCACGGCCATCGCCGCCTGTCCCCGGACGAGGTCGCCCGTTATCTCTTCCGGCGCGTCGTGTCCTGGGGGCGCAGCTCCAACGTTTTCCTCCGCAACGGTGCCCGCCTGTATCTCGACGTGGGCAGCCACCCCGAGTACGCGACGGCCGAGTGCGACAGCCTGGTACAGCTGGTCACCCACGACCGGGCCGGCGAATGGGTGCTGGAAGACCTGCTCATCGACGCCGAACAGCGGCTCGCCGACGAGGGCATCGGCGGCGACATCTACCTGTTCAAGAACAACACCGATTCGGCGGGCAACTCCTACGGCTGCCACGAGAACTACCTGATCGTGCGGGCCGGCGAGTTCTCCCGGATCTCCGATGTGTTGCTGCCGTTCCTGGTCACCCGCCAGCTGATCTGCGGGGCCGGCAAGGTGCTGCAAACCCCCAAGGCGGCGACGTTCTGCCTTTCCCAACGTGCCGAGCACATCTGGGAGGGTGTCTCCTCGGCCACCACCCGCAGCCGTCCGATCATCAACACCCGCGACGAGCCGCACGCCGACGCCGAGAAGTACCGGCGGTTGCACGTGATCGTCGGCGACTCCAACATGTGCGAGACCACCACCATGCTCAAGGTGGGGACCGCGGCGCTGGTGCTGGAAATGATCGAGGCCGGCGTTCCCTTCCGCGACTTCTCGCTGGACAACCCCATCCGCGCCATCCGGGAGGTCAGCCACGATGTCACCGGCCGCCGGCCGGTGCGGCTGGCCGGCGGGCGTCAGGCCAGCGCGCTGGACATCCAGCGCGAGTACTACACCCGCGCCGTCGAACACCTGCAGACCCGCGAGCCCAACGCCCAGATCGAGCAGGTCGTGGACCTGTGGGGGCGTCAGCTCGACGCTGTCGAGAGCCAGGACTTCGCCAAGGTCGACACCGAAATCGACTGGGTGATCAAGCGCAAGCTGTTCCAGCGCTACCAGGACCGCTACAACATGGAGCTGTCCGACCCCAAGATCGCCCAGCTGGACCTGGCCTATCACGACATCAAGCGCGGGCGCGGCGTGTTCGACCTGCTGCAGCGCAAGGGCCTTGCGGCGCGCGTGACCACCGACGAGGAAATCACGGAGGCGGTCGACCATCCGCCCCAGACCACCCGCGCCCGGCTGCGTGGCGAGTTCATCAGCGCCGCCCAGGCCGCGGGCCGCGACTTCACCGTCGACTGGGTGCACCTCAAGCTCAACGACCAGGCCCAACGCACCGTGCTGTGCAAAGACCCCTTCCGGGCGGTCGACGAGCGGGTCAAGCGGCTGATCGCCAGCATGTAGCTCCACCGCTCACCATTGGTCGCACCAGTCACACCAGTCCCGCCAGGGCGGCCCATGCTCCCGCCGGAAACGTGATAGCGCCGGCGCTATCAAATTCTCGAAGGCTGTGGTGCTCGCCGGCTCGTGACTGGTGTGGCGATTGTTAATGGTGCGACTCGCCAGCCGGTGCAGGCGCGGCGCGAGCGCCAGCTATAACCTGGTGCGAATGGCGACCTCGAAAGTCGAGCGGTTGGTCAATCTCGTCATCGCCCTGCTGTCCACCCGCGGCTACATCAGCGCGGAGAAGATCAGGTCCAGCGTGGCCGGGTACGCGGACAGTCCCAGCGCCGAGGCGTTCTCCCGCATGTTCGAGCGCGACAAGAACGAGCTGCGCGATCTGGGCATACCGCTGGAGGTCGGCAGGGCGTCGGCCCAGGATCCCACCGAGGGCTACCGCATCAACCGCGACGCCTACTCGCTGCCGGCAGTCGAGCTGACTTCGGACGAGGCGGCCGCGGTAGCCGTCGCGACGCAATTGTGGGAGTCGCCCGAGCTGATCACCGCCACCCAGGGCGCGTTGCTCAAGCTGCGTGCTGCCGGGGTGGACGTCGACCCCGACGCGCCGGTGGCCATCGCCTCCCCGGCCGGCGTGCCCGGGCTGCGCGGGTCGGAGGAGGTTCTCGGAGTCCTGTTGTCGGCCATCGATTCCCGGCAGGCGGTGCAGTTCCCGCACCGGCCGTCGCGGGCCGAGCCGTACAGCATGCGCACCGTGGAACCGTGGGGCGTCGTGACCCAGAAGGGTCGCTGGTATCTGGTGGGCCACGACCGCGACCGCGACGCCACTCGCACCTTTCGGCTGTCGCGAATCGGCGCCGAGGTCAGGCCGATCGGCCCACCCGGGGTGGTCGTCGTGCCCGAGGACGTGGACCTGCGCCAGATCGTCGCCCGCACGGTGGCCGAGATCCCGACCGGTGGGCAGGCGCGGGTGTGGGTCGCCGACGGGCGGGCCACCGCGTTGCGGCGCGCCGGGACGTCGACCGGCACGCGGCAGCTGGGCGGCCGCGACGGCGACGTGGTCGAAATCGACATCGGATCCAGCGACCGGTTGGCCCGCGACATCGCCGGCTATGGGGCCGACGCCATAGTGCTCGAGCCGCAGTCCCTGCGCGACGACGTGCTGGCGCGGCTGCGCGCCCACGTGGAGGAGGCGAACCAGCCATGACCCCCATATCCACGCGATTGATCCGGCTGCTCAACATGGTGCCGTATTTCCAGGCCAACCCGCGGGTCACTCGGGCCAAGGCGGCCGCCGACCTCGGGGTATCCGCCAAGCAACTGGAAGAGGACCTCAACCAGCTGTGGATGTGCGGCCTGCCCGGTTACTACCCGGGTGACCTGATCGACTTCCAATTCTCCGGCGACACCATCGAGGTGACGTTCTCCGCGGGCATCGACCGGCCGCTCAAGCTCACCTCACCGGAGGCCACCGGTCTGTTGGTGGCGTTGCGGGCACTCGCCGATATCCCGGGCGTCGTCGACCCGGAGGCGGCACGCAGCGCGATCGCCAAGATCGAGGCCGCGGCCGGCGCCATCGGGCACGACGCCACCGGCTCGGTGGCAGCGGTCGACGAGCCCGCGCCCGCGGAAAGCCGCGCGGCGGCCGCGGTCCGCACGGCCGTCCAGCACAAACGCGCGCTGGCCATCGACTATTACTCCGCGTCGCATGACACCCTTACCAGCCGGATCGTCGACCCCGTCCGGGTACTGCTGATCGGTGGCCACAGCTACCTGGAGGCCTGGTCGCGGGAATCGGACGGGGTGCGGCTGTTCCGCTTCGACCGGATCGTCGATGCCACCGAGTTGGACGAGCCGGCGGCCCCGCCCGAACTGGCGCTGCAGGCCCCGCCGGACACGTCGTTGTTCGACGGAGATCCGTCACTGCCGTCGGCCAAACTGCGGGTCGCGCCCTCGGCGTCGTGGATGTTCGAGTACTACCCGATGCGTGAGGTGCGGGAGTTGCCGGACGGATCCTGCGACGCGGTGATGACCTACGCCTCCGAGGACTGGATGACGCGCCTCGTGCTGGGCTTTGGGTCGGACGTGCGGGTGCTTGAACCGGAATCACTCGCGAGACGTGTCCGGGATGCGGCGGCCGCGGCGTGCGAGTCCTATCAGGCGCTTACCCACTGAGGTCACGGCGCGGGCGCCCCGGGGGACCGTCGCACTGCGGTAGCATCGGGTAGACGTCTGGAGGTAATCAAAGTGGGCAGTCTTAGTCCGTGGCACTGGGCGATCCTCGCCGTGGTGGTGATCCTGCTTTTTGGTGCCAAGAAGCTCCCCGATGCAGCACGTTCGTTGGGCAAGTCGATGCGCATCTTCAAGTCTGAGCTGCGCGAAATGCAGAGCGAGAACAAAGCGGAGTCGTCGGCCCTGGAGACGAACAGCGCGACCAACAGTGCCCCCTCCGCCGCGAACCCCACTCCCGTGCAGTCGCAGCGGGTCGACGCCCCGGCGGCGGCTCCCGAGCAGGGGCACTCCGAAGCTCGCCCGGCGTAGCCGGCCATCGTCGTCGCGGTGCCCGAACGCCACTGAACGAGCGTCGTGAAAGTTTTCAAGGTTTCAGCGCGCACTGCCGGCGTGCTGAGGCGCCTCAATCCGCGTAACAGGCGCAGCCGCACCAATCCCGACGCGACGATGTCGCTCGTCGACCACCTGACGGAGCTGCGCACGCGTCTGCTGCTCTCGCTGGCCGCTATCCTGGTCACCACGATCTTCGGGTTCGTCTGGTACTCGCATTCGATCTTCGGGCTGGAAAGCCTCGGCGAGTGGCTGCGCCATCCGTACTGCTCGCTGCCTCAATCCGCACGCGCGAGCATCAGTGCCGACGGTCAATGCCGGCTGCTGGCCACGGCCCCGTTCGACCAGTTCATGTTGCGGCTCAAGGTCGGGCTGACCGCCGGGGTCGTGCTGGCCTGCCCTGTGTGGTTCTACGAGCTGTGGGCATTCATCACGCCGGGGCTCTACCAGAAGGAGCGGCGCTTCGCGGTCGGGTTCGTCGTCCCCGCGGCCGTGCTGTTCGTCGCTGGCGCGGTGCTGGCGTACTTCGTGCTGTCCAAGGCGCTGGGCTTCTTGCTGACCGTCGGCAGCGACGTGCAGGTGACCGCGCTGTCCGGGGACCGGTATTTCGGATTCCTGATCAACCTGTTGGTCGTGTTTGGGGTCAGCTTCGAATTTCCGCTGCTGATCGTCATGCTCAACATGACGGGCATGCTGCCCTACGAGCGGCTCAAGTCGTGGCGGCGCGGCCTGATTTTCGCGATGTTCGTGTTCGCGGCCGTCTTCACCCCCGGGTCCGACCCGTTCTCGATGACCGCCCTCGGCGTGGCGCTGTCGGTGCTCCTCGAGTTCGCCATCCAGATCGCCCGCCTGCACGACAGGCGGAAGGCCAAGCGCGAAGCCCAGGCGGTGATCCCGGACGACGAGGCATCGGTCATCGAGCCGCCCGCACCGGTACAGGACCCGGTCTGGGAGCCGTCGTTCACCGGCCAGCATGACGATGTCACCTAACCCGTCGGTGCCACAGGACGTGACGGAGCTCGTCGAGCTGACCCGATTCACCGCGGAACTGCCCTTTGCGCTGGACGGCTTTCAGCAGCGGGCGTGCGCCGCGCTCGAGCGCGGTCACGGCGTGCTGGTCTGCGCGCCGACGGGGGCGGGCAAGACGGTGGTGGGCGAATTCGCCGTGCACCTGGCGCTGGCCGCGGGCGGAAAGTGCTTCTACACCACGCCACTCAAGGCGCTGAGCAATCAGAAGCACACCGACCTGACCGCGCGCTACGGGCGCGACCGGATCGGCCTGCTGACCGGTGACATGTCGGTGAACGCCGACGCTCCCGTGGTGGTGATGACCACCGAGGTGCTGCGCAACATGCTCTACGCCGATTCGCCTGCGCTGCAAGGGCTTTCCTACGTGGTGATGGATGAGGTGCATTTCCTGGCCGACCGGATGCGCGGCCCGGTATGGGAGGAAGTGATCCTGCACCTGCCCGACGAGGTGCGAGTGGTCAGCCTGTCGGCGACGGTGAGCAACGCCGAGGAATTCGGCGGCTGGATCCAGACGGTGCGGGGCGATACGACCGTAGTGGTCGACGAGCATCGGCCGGTGCCGCTGTGGCAACACGTCTTGGTGGGCAAGCGCCTCTTCGACCTGTTCGACTACCGCGGCTCCGAAGCCGGCGGACAGCCGATCGCCGGCCACGAGTCGCGCGTGAGCCCGGACCTGGTGCGCCACATCGCGCATCGCCGGGAGGCGGACCGGATGTCGGACTGGCAGCCGCGCAGGTCGCGGGGCGGGCGCGGTGCGCCTGGCCGGCCGCGGTTCTATCGTCCGCCCGGCCGGGCGGACGTGATCGCGACGCTGGACTCCGAGGGGCTGCTGCCGGCGATCACGTTCGTGTTCTCCCGCGCCGGCTGCGACGCCGCCGTCCAGCAGTGCCTGCGCTCGCCGCTGCGGCTGACCACCGAGGAGGAGCGCGCGCAGATCGCCGAGGTGATCGAGCACCGGTGCGGTGATCTTGCCGACGCCGACCTGGCGGTGCTCGGCTACTACGAGTGGCGCGAGGGGCTGTTGCGCGGTCTGGCGGCCCACCACGCCGGGATGTTGCCTGTTTTCCGGCACACCGTCGAGGAGCTGTTCACCGCCGGGCTGGTCAAGGCGGTCTTCGCTACCGAGACCTTGGCGCTCGGCATCAACATGCCCGCCCGCACGGTGGTGCTCGAACGTCTGGTGAAGTTCAACGGCGAGCAGCACATGCCGCTGACGCCGGGGGAGTACACGCAGCTGACCGGGCGCGCCGGGCGGCGCGGCATCGACGTCGAGGGCCACGCGGTGGTGCTGTGGAATCCCACCGACGAGAACACCGAGCCGGCCGCCGTGGCGGGCCTGGCGTCCACCCGCACCTTCCCGCTGCGCAGCTCGTTCGCCCCGTCGTACAACATGACGATCAACCTCGTGCAACAGATGGGTCCCGAGCAGGCCCATCGGCTGCTGGAGCAGTCGTTCGCCCAGTATCAGGCTGACCGCTCGGTGGTCGGCCTGGTCCGCGGCATCGAGCGCGGCACGGCGATGCTCGGCGAGATCGCCGCCGAGCTCGGCGGGCCGAAGGCGCCGATCCTGGACTATGCCCGGATGCGTGCGCGCATCACCGAGATGGAGCGCGCGCAGTCCCGCGCGTCGCGGCTGCAGCGGCGGCAGGCGGCCAGTGACGCGCTGGCCGCGCTGCGGCGCGGGGACATCATCAACATCACCCACGGCCGGCGCGGCGGGCTGGCGGTGGTATTGGAATCCGCCCGCGACGGCGACGATCCGCGCCCGCTGGTGCTCACCGAAAACCGCTGGGCCGGCCGGATTTCGACGGCCGACTACTCGGGAGCGGCGGCCCCGGTCGGTTCGATGCCGTTGCCCAAGAGGGTCGAGCACCGGCAACCGCGGGTCCGTCGTGACCTGGCGTCCGCGCTGCGGTCGGCGGCCGCCGGGTTGGCCGTTCCGGCGAGGCGGCGCAGCGGTCGCGGCGACGACGACGGCTTCCACGACCCCGAGCTGGCGTCGTTGCGCGAGGAGCTTCGTCGGCACCCGTCGCACAACGAACCCGGCGTGGAGGCCCAGGTCCGGCAGGCCGAGCGCTACCTGCGCATCGAACGCGACAACGCCCAATTGGAGAAAAAGGTTGCCGCCGCGACCAATTCGCTGGCGCGGACGTTCGACCGGATCGTCGGCCTGCTCACCGAGCGTGGCTTCATTCGAGGCCCGGAAACCGATCCCCACGTCACCGACGACGGCCGGCTGCTGGCTCGCATCTACAGCGAGAGCGACCTCCTGGTCGCCGAATGCCTGCGCACCGGCGCGTGGGCCGATCTGAAGCCCGCCGAGCTGGCCGCGGTGGTCTCGGCGGTGCTGTACGAGAGCAGGGGCTCTGAGGGCCCGCGGGCGGCCTTCGCCGCCGAGGCGCCCACCCAGCACGTGCGGCAGGCGCTGCAGCAAACGTCGCGGTTGTCGTATGCGTTGCGCACCGACGAGCAGACACACCGGATCGCACCCAGTCGGGAGCCCGACGACGGTTTCGTCAACGTCATGTATCGCTGGGCCAAGACCGGCGACCTGGCCGCCGCGCTGGCGGCCGTCGACCCGGCCGGCACCGGCTCGCCGCTGCTGGCGGGGGATTTCGTGCGCTGGTGCCGGCAGGTGCTCGATCTGTTGGACCAGATTCGCAACGCCGCCCCGGACCCCGAGCTGCGCGCCACCGCCAAGCGCGCCATCAACGACGTTCGGCGCGGCGTCGTCGCTGTTGACGCCGGGTAGGCTGAGCCGAAGCTACCGTAGATGCGGAAATCACAACGCCGATGATTCGTGCCGAGACACAAGGGGCTGAGGAGAGACGATGAGCGGACCGCAGGGACCGGAACAGCAGTGGCAACCGCCCGGCCAGGGCGATCACTCCTCCGAGCCGACCCAGGTCGGCTCGCCCTGGCAGCAGCAGCCGGGCCAGGAGGCGACCTGGCAGGCCCCGGCGTACACGCCGCCCGCCGATTACCCGCAGTACCAACAGCCGGCCGAGCAGGCGTACCCGCAGCAATACCCGCAGCAGCCCGGATATCAGCAGCCCGGGCAATACGGGCAGCCCGGTCAATATGCGCAGCCCGGCCAGTACGGGCAGCCGGGGCAATACGGCCAGCCGGGCCAGTACCAGCAGCCGGGGCAATACGGTCAGCCGGGACAGTACGGTCAGCCCGGACAATACGGTCAGCAGGGCCAGTACCCGCAGCAGTACCCGCCGTACGAGCAGCAGCCGGCCAAGAAGCGGTCGGTCGGCGTAATCGCCGGCGTGGGCGGGGTGATCGCGTTCCTGCTCATTGCGGTCGTACTGATACTCGGCTTCTGGCAGCCCGGGTTCTTCGTCACCACCAAGCTGGACGTCAACAAGGCGCAGACCGGTGTGCAGCAAGTCCTGTCCGACGAGACCAACGGCTATGGGGCCAAGAACGTCCAGAACGTCAAGTGCAACCACGGCCAGAACCCCACCGTCAAGAAGGGTGCCACCTTCGACTGTGACGTCAGCATTGACGGCGCCCCCAAGCACGTGACGGTGACCTTCCAGGACAACAAGGGCACCTACGAGGTCGGCCGCCCGCAGTAGCCGGTTACGTCGGTAGCGCGTCGAGCGCTTTCTGCAACCGGGCTATCGAGGACCCGACGCCCAGTTTGGTCGCCAGCTTCGCCGTGCGTTGCGGGTCGTCGGCCACCAGTGGTAGCGCGTCGGTCGGCGTCGACAAGCTGACGGGCGCGTCGGTGGCCACCCGCACCACCTGCCCCGCGGCCTCGATGTAGTCGGTCGCGCCCAGCAGTTTCGAGCGCAAACCCTTGGCCATCTTCGATTTCGGATCGTAGGCGGCCGCCAGGATTTGTTCCAGCGATCCGTGCTGAGCCAGCAGGGTCGCCGCCGTCTTCTCGCCGACGCCCGGGACGCCCGGCAGGCCGTCGGACGGATCGCCGCGCATCAGCGCGAATTCGGCGTAGGCCGGCCCCGCCCGATGCTCCGGCACACCGTAGTGTTCGGCGACCTCAGGCGGCCCGAACAGGGTGGCTTTGGTCAGCCCGCGGCCCAGGTAGAGCACCCGGACCGGAACGGGATCGTCCGACACCACCTGCAACAGGTCGCGGTCGCCACTGACCACCACCACCGGGTCACGGCGTTCTCGGGCGGCGAGCGTGCCGAGCACATCGTCGGCCTCGAATCCTTCGGCGCCCGCGGTCGGGATCCCGAAGGCGTCCAACAGGTCCATGATCATGTCGATCTGCGGTGTCAGGTCGTCGGGGACCTCCTCGACGTCCGGCTCACCTGCGGGCTCTGGCTGCGCGACACGATGCGCCTTGTAGGAGGGGACGAGGTCCACCCGGAACTGCGGTCGCCAATCCAGGTCCAGGCACACCACCAGCCGACTGGGGCGTTGTTGGTTGATCACCACGGCCATCGAGTCGATGAATCCGCGCACGGCGTTGACGGGCCGGCCATCTGGGGCGGTGATCGAGGACGGCACCCCGAAATACGACCGGAACCACATGCTGGCCCCGTCGAGTAGCAGTAGCGGCGCAGGCATGCTGGCTATCCTGCCAGCGCCGACGCCAACCGGTTAGCCTGGCTGCCATGGAATCTCATCGGTTCGGCGCCGGGGTGTATGCCCGCCGGCTGGCGGCGGCGGCCGCGGCGACCGCAGACGCGGGGTTGTCCGGGCTGGTAATCACGCCTGGGTACGACCTGCGTTACCTCGTCGGTTCGCGCGCCCAGACCCACGAGCGTTTCACGGCACTGGTTCTGCCGGCGTCCGGTGACCCGACGGTGGTCGTCCCGCGGCTCGAGCTGGCCTCGCTCAAGGGGTCGGCCATCGCGGAACTGGGGCTGGCGGTGCGGGATTGGGTGGACGGGGACGACCCTTACCAACTGGTCGGAGCGGCGTTCGGCGGCGGTCCCGCGGCCGCAGCCGTCACCGATTCCATGCCGGCCCTGCACCTGCTGCCGCTGGCCGGCGTGCTCGGAGTGCTGCCCGTCCTGGCCACCGACGTGATGCGCACGCTGCGGATGGTCAAGGAGGAAGGCGAAATAGACGCGCTGCGCAAAGCAGGCGCGGCCATCGATCGCGTGCATGCCCGGGTGCCGGAGTTTCTGGTCCCCGGCCGCACCGAGACCGACGTGGCCGCCGACATCGCGGAAGCGATTGTCGCCGAAGGGCATTCAGAGGTATCTTTCATCATCGTTGGCTCCGGACCGCACAGCGCCGAACCGCACCACGGCTACTCGGATCGCGAACTGCAAGTCGGTGACATCGTCGTCGTCGACATCGGCGGGGCGTACGAGCCCGGGTATCACTCCGACTCGACCCGCACCTACAGCATCGGCGAGCCGAAACCCGAGGTGGCGCAGCGCTATTCGGTGCTACAGCGCGCCCAACGCGCGGCCGTCGACGCGGTGCGTCCGGGCGTGACGGCCGAGCAGGTCGACGCGGCCGCACGCGACGTGCTGGCCGACGCCGGGCTTGCGGAGGCTTTTGTGCACCGCACCGGCCACGGCATCGGGCTGTCCGTTCACGAGGAGCCTTACATCGTCGCGGGTAATGACCTGCCGCTGGCCGCGGGCATGGCCTTCTCTATCGAGCCCGGCATTTACTTCCCGGGCCTATGGGGTGCCCGCATCGAGGACATCGTCGTCGTGACCGACGACGGCGGCCTGGCCGTCAACAACCGGCCGCACGACTTGATCGTGGTGCCGGCGGCTTAGCATCCGGGCCTCTGCGGCGCGTACGTTTGGGCTTGATGTCACTTCTCGATTTGACTCTGCTTCCGATTCGCATCGCACGCCACATCGCCGACACACTGGTGCATCCCGCCGCACCGGCACCCGCGCCACCGGGTGAGCTCGTCGCGGTCGGCGGGATGCCCGAGGGGGTGCCACCGGCGGCCCTACGCCCCGAGCCGCAACTTCCGGTGCCGTCGGGATGGCCGTTCGGCGAGGAGTTTCCGCGGACCTGTGGCACCGGCCGCATGGCCGGCGGTGCCCTCTTTTGGACCGATTTCCTGTACGACGACCACGGGGCGACCGGCCTGCCGATCGGCGACCTGAAAGTGCAGGCGCCGCCGCGCGGCACCTACATCTATCCCGATGGTCCCGCTGCCCGCAACGGCGCCGACATCTTCCGGGTCGCGATCGGGCTCACCGCGACCCACACGTGGTGGCGGATCGACTGGAACACCTTGCTCGACGCGTCGGTTCCCATCGCGCTGTTCACCCTCGACACCGACCCAGCCCGAAACGCGCCCCAGCAGTGGCCCGCCGGGGCCGGGGTGCGCTCGGCCGGAATCGACATGGCCCTGCTGATTTCGGGCAGTGGCGCCGCGCTGATCGACCTGACCACCCAGTCCGCCACGCCCGTACAGCACAGCGTCGACATGGGCTCGCGATCGTTTCTGGCGCAGGTGCCGCGGACCTTGCTGGAGCCGGCCGGCACCTGGACGGTGCGGCTGGCATCGGGGCTGGCCAATGGGTCGGGTGACGCGTTCGTCGACGTGCCCGCCGAGCATGGTGCGCTGCCCGGGCAGCCCAACGTCTACAACGTCGCGTTCCGCACCGACGAACAGGAGCCGCCGCACCTGAACTTCTGGTCGGATTCCGCCCAGGCCGAGGCCTTGACCGGCGGCGACGTGTCGAAGTTCGCCGTTAAGGTGGCGTGGGATCGGCTGGCGGTCGGCGAGACCGCCGCCGAGCCGGTGATCACCGGCCCGTCGACGCGGTGGTACGTGTCCTCGGTCGAGTTGGGCCAGGGTGTCGCCGCGGACGACATCTTGAGCACCAAGCCGCAGTTCCTCGGCCGGGTGCAGCCGTATTCGGTATGCCTGCCCTCGACTTTCAAGCCGGGCCGCACGCTGCCCTTGACCCTGTTGCTGCATTCGCTCGCCCTGGGACAGAGCCAGTTCGCCGCCATCGACCCCCGTTTGCTGCATCAAGTGTGCGAGGGCCGCGACTCGGTGGTGGTCACGCCGCTGGCCCGAGGCCCGTCGACGTGGTATTTCGACACCGGAGAACTCGACGTCTGGGAAGTGTGGGCGCGCGTCGCCGAACAACTGGGCACCGATCCCAATCGCACCGTGATCTCGGGCTACTCGATGGGTGGTTATGCGGCCTACAAGTTGGGATTAACTTATCCGCAAGTGTTTTCGCAGGCGGTCGTGCTGGCCGGTCCGCCGGCGTGCGGGGTGCGGCTGCTTCCCGACGTCGACATCCCGGCCGATCTCGACCCGGACTCGCCGTGTGCCCGCGAGGGCGATACCTGGAAGCTGCTGGTGAACGCCCGCTGGCTGCCCTATGTCATCGCGCACGGGCTGGTCGACGAGCTGGTGCCGTTCCCGTCGGCCGCCGAACAGGTGCTCGAACTCGACAGGCTGGGCTACCGGCACCGATTCACCGTGTATCCGCTCGAGGATCACATCGCCTGGGTGTTGCAGGACAAGTTCGAAGACCCGATCGCCCACATGGAAACCGGCTTACGCCAAGCGGATCCGGGACACATCACGTTTGCGTGGCATCCGCAATTGGTGCGCGATGACCTGGGTATCGGGCCGCATCGGGTGTGGTGGCTGTCGGATCTGACGGCGGACCCCGCTGTGACGGCGCGGCGCGGGGCCGTCGCCGAAGTCGACGCACGTTCGTATGCGCGCCCGGACCCCACCCACACCGTTCGGCATCATCGCGGGTTCATCCTGAACTTCGACCCGACCCCGGGTGTGTACAGCGAACTGGACTGGCGGGTGGGCCCGCCGGTCGGTCCGTTGCCGTATCTCACGCTGCGGCTCACCGGCGTAGCCGGGATCACGGTTGATGTCCAGCGGGCCGGACTGGCCGCCTTGCCGGCATCGACGATCACGGTGGCCACCGACACCGCCGCCCGGATCACCCTGCATGGGCTGCCTGGCGGGCTCAGTGTGCAACTTGACGGTCGGCCAGCCGGACCGGCCTTCGCGGTGCCGGCGGGACGGCACCGCATCACGTTGGCCGCACAGGTTGTTGACGAATGAGTTGTGGCTCCGTTGTGAGCGCGGCTAGCTTGGCAAAGCCATCACTGGGTGAATAGCGCCTGCGTGCGGGCTGGACGAGAATTTCGCGCGTGGCTCCGTTAGCGGTGGATCCCGAGGCGTTGTACGCCGCGGGTAGCGCGGTGGCAGCCGCTGGCGACGCTTTGGCGGCGAACCTGTCGATCTTGACGGCCGGCTTTTCGGCCCACACCGGTGTTGACCGAGCCGGCGAGGTGTTCGGCTTGACGTATCAGGAGAAGGCCGAGTCGGTGCTGAAGGCGGCCGCTGCCGCCGTCAACGCCTGCCGGAAAAGCGGGGCCGTCATACAGCAAGGCGCGTCGAACTACTCCCACGTCGACGCGGCGTCGACGCTGGGCGGCGGACGTGGTGCTTTGACGCCACCGTCCCCGCCGGCCGAGCTTGCCGCGCCAGGGCCGCCTGGGACGTGGGGGCCCGGCCAGCCGCCTCCTCCGCTGTGGGCGCTCGTGCAATCGTTTGTCCTCGAGGCATGGCCCGACGGCGACGTGGCGGGTCTGCGTGCGGCTGCATCTCGTTGGCGCGCCTTCGGTGCGGCAGCCACCGGTGTGAAGGGGAGCCTCAACGCGTCCAAGATGCTGTTCGACGGCCAACACATTCCTGAAGGCGAGAAGATCGACCACGCGTTGACCGAAATCGGCTCGTCGACAGCGACTATCGGCGACCTGTGCGACGCATTGGCCCGCACCATCGACACGTTCGCGAATAAGGTCGACCACGCCCAAACCGCGATCCGGGATCTGTTGCGTCGCATCGAGTCCCTGGGCGACCTCGGTCACGACGTGATGCTCATCATCGACGGCGACGCGTGGGACGAGATCAAACAGATCGTCAAGGACATCAATGCAGTGCTGCAGCATCTTGGGCAGGAAGCCAGGGCCTGCGAGGACGCGATCAGGTTCGTCATGCAAGAGGCCGATCGCGCGGTCACCACATGCGAGAAGTACGCGCGCCGCGGGCTCGTCCAATTCCTCGGGGACGACGTCGGTAACCCCATCGCGACGATAGCCGACACCTGGATCAATGCCCAGGAGGGCGTCCTCAAAGGTGTGGTCGGCATGGGGTTGGGCCTCGTCGACATGAGCCCGCATTGGATCGCCGCCGATCCCCAGGGTGCGGCCGCCACGTGGACCGGCTTGGTGAAAAACGCCTGGAAAGAAAGTTTGATCAATGCCGCGGTCAATCCCAACGAATTCGCAGAAGCGAGGCTGCAGGAGCTGAAAGGCCTTGTGCATGCGAAGGATTGGAGTACGGCTCGGCCGGGATTGGCCGCCGGTGAAGTCGCATTCGACGGCTTCACGCTGATCGCCCCAGGCCTCGGCGAGGCAGGTGCAGCGGCCGATGGTGCGGGAGCGGCTGCACGTGGCGCAGGGGAAGAGGCCGAGGCCGCGGGTGGCGCTGCTGGGCGCGCCGGTGGGGAAGGCGCAGCGGGAGCGCGCGCCGCGCTGACTGACATCACCAAGGCCGGCGGCGACGTGACCAAGAACCTCGAAGGCGTTGCGGGTGATCTGCCGGAAATCAAACCGCCCGCTGGTGGTACGCCGGTGGGTCTGCCATCCGGCAAACCGTTTGAGCCGCCGGTCGAGTCGGCGCCACGGCCGCCCGACGTCGCAGCGGGTGCGCCAGGACCAACTGCCGCGCCCGAGCCAACGCCCTCGGATGCTCCGGGACCGGGGACTGGTCCGCATGATCCGGCGGGGGGTGGACCACACGATCCCGCAGCGGCTCCACCAGCAGCACCAGCGCCGGCGGGTGGTGTTCCCGATTCGCCCGGTGAGCCGGCACCCGCTGCGGCGCCAGCGTCAGCTCCTCCGCCTGGCGACCTCCACGAGCCGTTGTTCGCGCCGGCGGACTCTGCGCCGGCTCCGGCGGCGGGTGGTCCCCACGATCTGCCGCCGGTGGAAGCTGCGCCGGCTCAGCCAACGGGCGCGGATAGTTCGCACGAAGGGGTATCGGTACCGGCTGAGGCTCGCGTTCATTCAGCTGATGCTGCGCCTATGGGCGGTCCGCATGAACCAGGATCGGTTCCTGCCGGCGGCCCCCTTGACCCGACGTCGGCGCCGCAGAGTCGTCCCCATGAGCCAGTGCCGGCGCCGGTGAGTGATCCGCGGGAACCGGTACCGGCCGGCTCAGCTACGGCCGCCGTACCCGCTGCAGCGGGCGATCGAGTGCCAGCGAACGTGGCGCAACTGGCCGAACATTCACCCGCGCGTGCGCCGGTAGCGCCGTGGGGACCGCCAGTGGAGTCCGCGCCGGTCAGCGCCAGCGCGCCAAGACCCGCGCTTGCTGCCGCCCCCGCGGCTTCTACACCACATTTCAGCGCACCGGCAAGCCGCCCGGTCGAGATGCCAGCGCCGGGTCGCGCATGGCATAGTCCTGGCGACGGGGAGCCGCCAATCGGTGAGCCGCCGCATGACGGAAGACCGAGCGGTCCCGGCGACGGCCATCCGGCCGGCGGTAAGACAGATGGGCAACCACACGACGGCGGCGGTCGGCGAGGGCATGGCGACGGGGATGCACCTGGTGGCCGCAGAGAAGGGCACCCGCCGGACGGCGAGGGTCCAGCAGGACCGGAGAGTGGAGATTCTCCGGGTGGCGAACGTCAGGACCCCGTACATTCACATGAGCCCGCTGGTGATGGATGGCATCGGTTATCGGACGAGGCGCTTGACCCCAACTACGGAAATCCGCTGGACGACCACTGGGATTTCGGTGACGATCCGGTCGATCCCACGAAGATCGACGATGCCGTCGCCAAGCTGGTTCATGACCCTCGAGCACCATATGGTCGTGATCCAGAAGGGCGCCCGTATACCGAGCAAGAGTATGCAGAACGCTTCAATCAGCTAGGCAAGGACGGACAACATTGGGCTAACTTCCCGCTGAATGACGGCGCGGTTCCGGGAACACGGGTTTCCTATGAAAATCTCAGATCCTTCGTACGCGACTATGGCTCGCTTCTTGATCGGGTCGGCAAGACCAATGGTAAGTACTTAGCCGTGATGGAAGATGGCCTACCAGCTTCATGGGAGGAGCGTGCGCTCCACGTCATGAATCTCCGCGATCCCTACCACAGTTATGCCTTAGGAGAACTCCCGGAAGGCTGGACTATCGAAGTATCGGAGGTGGCGCCCGGAGTCGGTCAACCGGGTGGATCGATCCAAGTCCGAATATTCGATGCTGATGGCAAAGCGCAGATAATTGACAAGCTCAAGGTCCGAGGAGTGCTTAAGTAATGGCAAGCGTCGTCGATCTTTCTCCTGATTTACAACGGTGGGTCCGTGTCGCCGGATTAGACATGCTTCAGGGCAGTCAGACGAATGACGGTCGAACCATTATCTGGAACACCGGTGGGGAGTCACGTTACTTCATCGGAGGTGTCGACGAATGGTTTGTCGTGACTTCATCTGATCGCATGGGACCTGAGGCATTCGAGTTTGCCGGGCGAACAATGGCGACAGTAGAAAAGTATCTCTACGGACTGTTCGGTTTATCTGCCCGAGGTGAAGAATTACCTATCGTAAGAATCCCTTTTCAGCGTAGCCAGTTACGTGCAGGCTATAGCATCGGTAAACAGACATTCGCCGGACGAGAGCGCCACGCACTGATTGATGACCGGGGTATCTATGTCGCTATCGCAGGAGTAGAGGATCTCGTCGAGCTGTCTCATTACATCGATGCTACGGGAAAGGCGATAGAAGAATCTTTTTTGTCCGCTGACGGCGAACCTCTGTTTGGGCAGAGGGATTGATGGTGATAAACGGTATCGATGCTCCATCTTCTGTCAAGCAGGTGAGGCATCGTTCATCAGAGGTCTGATCATAGTTCATCACGGGTTCCTGGTCCCCGGTGCGAGAGGTTGAGACGAAATATTGGTCGTCAGGCGGCACAGCGAGGAAGAAATGGATGCGGACACGCTTAATGCCGCAATTGTAGCGGCCATCAAAGATACGGTTGTACCGCATGTCGACAAAGAAAAAGTGTCGGAAATCTTCGGAGCTGCTGAGGCTGAGCTCATCGCAGCACGAGTTTCTGATTTGGTTCACGAGGCGGCCAGCACGCCTATCGTATGGGGAGATGTGACCTTGCAGGAAGGAGTGAACGAAATTCTCCGTCGATTTCACGACAAGCATCCGGATTTGACTCGGGAGGCGCTGCATGAGATTGGACGTTGCGTCGGATGGAACCTGCGCTGATGCCGTCATTCAGTAGCGGCTTGCGGCCTGCCCGACTCGGCCGCTACTGCTCGCCCCGGTCCAGCAATCCCGACGATCCCAACACCCGCTCCACCCGCACCTCGATAACCACCCGCCGCGGGTTGGGACGCGGGGTGCGATACCGCTGGGCGTACCGCAGTTCGGCATCGCGGACGGCGTCGCCATCGCTGTTCACCTTGGACCGGCCCTCGAGCGACAGCCACCGTGCGCCGTCGACCTGACTGAGTACCGCCACCCCGCCACGATCGGCATTCACCGCCTTCTGCGAGCCGCCGGTGGTGATGACTCGCGCGATGTGGGTCTTCGGATCGAAGGTGAAGCCCACCGCCACCACATGGGGCGAATTGTCGGCTCGCAGCGTGGTCAGCATGGCCAGATGCCGTTCGGACAGAAACGCCAGCGCATCGTCGGTGAGCCGGGTAGTGGTATTCGCCATCACCGCCCACGCTAGCGCAGGCGATAATCGCACCCGTGGACGACACGGGCGCAGGACCAGTACTAATCCTGGGCGGACGCAGCGAGATCGGCATCGAGCTGGCGCGGTTACTGGCGCCCGGGGCGACAGTGGTGCTGGCCGCCCGCAAGGCCGATCAACTCGACGGGCAGGTCGCTGCGCTCAAAGCCGCCGGCGCGACGGCGGTGCACACCGAGGAGTTCGACGCCGACGATCTGGGGTCGCACGGGCCGCTGGTCGCCTCCGTCGTCGCCGATCACGGCCCCATCGCCACGGCCGTGCTGGCGTTCGGAATCCTCGGCGACCAGTCCCGCGCCGAGACTGACGCCGCGCACGCGGTGTCCATCGTGCACACCGATTACGTCGCCCAGGTCAGCATGCTCACCCACTTGGCCACTGCCATGCGCAAAGCCGGCAAAGGCGAACTGGTGGTGTTCTCCTCGATCGCCGGCGCGCGCGTGCGTCGCGCCAACTACGTCTACGGCTCGGCCAAGGCCGGCCTGGACGGCTTCGCCAACGGCCTGGCCGACGCCCTGCATGGCACCGGGGTCAAACTGCTGATCGCCCGTCCGGGCTTCGTGATCGGACGCATGACGCGCGGTATGGATCCGGCGCCGCTGTCCAGCACCCCCGCGCAGGTGGCCAAGGCCACGGCGCGAGCGCTGGCGAAGGGCCGGCGGACCGTATGGATCCCGTGGGCGCTTGGGCCGGCCGCCGCCGTGATGCGGCTGCTGCCGCAGTTCATCTGGCGCAGGATGCCGCGATGATCATCGTGGTCGGCATCGGAGCCGACGGCATGGCTGGGCTCGCTGAAACGTCGTGTCGTGAATTACGAAGGGCCACAGTCATTTACGGGTCCAAGCGGCAACTCGACCTGCTCGACGACACCATCACCGCGCCGCGCCGGCAGTGGCCCTCCCCGATGCTGCCCGCCCTGCAGACCCTGCGAGACCGCCACGCCGAAGACATCCACGTGGTGGCCAGCGGCGACCCGCTCCTGCACGGCATCGGGGGCACGTTGATCCGGCTGTACGGACCGCAACAAGTCAGGGTGTTGCCGCATGTGTCCTCGGTGACGCTGGCCTGCGCGCGGATGGGCTGGAACCTTCACGACACGGAGGTGATCAGTTTGGTCACCGCGCAGCCGCACACCGCGGTTCGCCGCGGCGGCCAGGCCATCGTGCTGTCGAAAAACGCGGCCACACCCCAAGAACTCGCCGCACTCCTCGACGTGCATGGCCGCGGCGACTCCGAGTTCACCGTTCTGGAAAACCTCGGCGGCCCAACGGAACACCGTCGTGACGGCACCGCACGCCACTGGGCAGACAGCGCGTCGGCGGACGTCGACGACCTCAACGTCGTCGCCATCCGCTACCTGCCCGACGATCGCCTGTCGCCGCTGCCAGACGACGCGTTCGCCCACGACGGGCAGATCACCAAGCACGGAATCCGCGCGGTGACGCTCGCGGCGCTGGCCCCACGTCCGGGCGAACGGCTCTGGGACGTCGGTGCGGGCTCGGGCAGCGTCGGCGTCGAGTGGTGTTTGAGTTGGAGCGGTTGTAGCGCGGTCGCATTCGAACGTGACGAACAGCGGCGCCGCAACATCGGTTACAACGCAGCGGCGTTCGGCGTCGACATCGAAGTCCGCGGCGACGCCCCGGGAGCGTTTGACGGGCTCGAGCCACCGGCGGCCATCTTCATCGGCGGCGGCCTCACCCAGCCCGGTCTGCTCGATGCATGCCTCGACCACTTGCGCACCGGTGGTCGCCTCGTCGCCAATGCGGTCACCGCGGAATCCGAAGCGGCTCTGGCGCAGTCATATTCGCGTCTGGGGGGTCGGCTGCGGCGCTTCCAGCACTATCAGGGCGAGCCGCTCGGGGACTTCACCGGATGGCGCCCGCAGATGCCGGTCACCCAGTGGGCGGTGACGACATGACCGTGTATTTCATCGGTGCGGGTCCGGGCGCGGCCGACCTGATCACCGTCCGCGGCCAGCGGCTCCTTCAGCGATGCCCGGTGTGCCTGTATGCGGGTTCGATCATGCCCGACGACCTGTTGGCCCTGTGCGCACCCGGGGCGAAAGTCATTGACACCGGCCCGCTGACGCTGGAGCAGATCATCGCCGAACTGGCCGACGCCGACGCCGACGGCCATGACGTGGCGCGGCTGCACTCCGGTGACCCGTCGCTCTACAGCGCGCTGGCCGAGCAATGCCGCCGGCTCGACGCGCTGGGCATCGACTACGAAATCGTGCCCGGTGTACCGGCGTTCGCCGCGGCGGCGGCCGCGCTCAAGCGCGAGCTAACCGTTCCCGGTGTCGCGCAGACCGTAACCCTGAGCCGGGTCGCCACCCTGTCGACCGCCATGCCGCCCGGTGAAGACCTGATCGCGCTCGCCCAATCCGGCGCCACGCTGGTCCTGCATCTGGCCGCGGCCCAGATCGATGCCATCGTCCCGCAACTCCTTGAAGGCGGCTACCGACCCGAAACACCGGCTGCCGTTGTGGCTTTCGCCAGCTGGCCGCAGCAAGTGGTGCTGCGCGGCACGCTCGCCGACATCGCCGGGCAGATGCGGGGGGCCGGCGTCACCAAGACGGCGGTGATCGTCGTCGGCGACGTGCTGGCCGCCGAGGGATTCACCGACAGCTATCTGTATTCGACTGGGCGATCGCGGGGGAGCGGGCACTGATGCGGGTACTGCTGCTCGGCGGCACGGCCGAAGGGCGTGCGCTGGCGAAGGTCCTGCACCCACGCGTCGACATCGTCAGTTCCCTCGCCGGCCGGGTGCCCGACCCCGCGCTGCCGGTCGGCCCGGTCCGCGTCGGCGGCTTCGGCGGCGTCGACGGGCTACGGCGATGGCTGCTCGATGAACGCGTCGGCGCCGTCATCGATGCAACCCACCCGTTCGCGGCCACCATGACCGCACACGCTGCACAAGCCTGCGCTGAGCTGCAGATCCCGCATCTGGTGCTGGCCCGACCGGCGTGGGATCCCGGCGACGCAATCGTCGTCGACTCGGACACCAAAGCGGCGGAAGCCGTTGCAAAGCATGACTTCTCGCGGGTGTTTCTCACCACGGGACGCTCCGGGACGAGGGCATTCGCGGGCAGCGACGCATGGTTTCTGATCCGGGCGGTCACCGAACCCGACCCCGCGTCGCTGCCGCGCCGCCACCAGTTGGTGCTCTCCCGCGGCCCGTATCGTTACGACGACGAGCTTGCGCTGTTGCGCGAACACCGCATCGACGCCCTGGTCACCAAGAACAGCGGCGGGCAGATGACGCGGGCGAAATTGGATGCCGCTGCGGCACTGGGCATTCCGCTGGTGATGGTGGCGCGCCCGCCGCTACCGGCAGGGGTGACGGCGGTCGGCAGCGTCGACGAAGCCGCGAAATGGCTAGCGGCGCTGCACAACTAGCCCGTCAGGTCGTCGCCCTCGGCGTCGGCGGCCAGCAGCGCGTCGCGGGCGCGCGCGACGCGGGACCGGATGGTGCCCACCGGGCAGCCGCACACCGCGGCGGCGTCGGCGTAGGGCAGCCCGAGCAATTGGGTGAGCAACAAGGCTTCCCGTTGCTCGGGGGTCAGGCTCGCGATCATCGTCGTCACCTCGACCAGGTCTTCGAACCCCCGGGCGTGGCGGTCACCGCGCAGAACGTGTTCCGGGTCGGCCCCGAGGGCGGCGCGCGGCCGCGACTGCACGTGGCGGATGTGGTCGGCCACGACGCGGCGGGCGATGGAAAGCAGCCAGGTCCGCGCGCTCGAGCGCCCGGAGAACCGTTCGATGGCGCCGATCGCGCGCAGGAAGGTTTCCTGGGTGAGGTCGTCGGCGCTGCCCGCGTCCGACAGGTACGTGACGAACCGCCACACGTCTTGCTGGGTGGCTTTGATGAAACTCTCTAGCGCCCGGTCATTCCCACGCGCGGCGGCCAACGCGAGCTCGGTAACGGCCTCGTCATCGCTTGGCGCGATCATGGCGAACCACCTTTGTTTCGCTGGCGGACTGAGTCTACGACGGCCTGTCGTAGGGGCTGCGGTGGGGTCGAGGGCCGCCCGGTTGATGGGCCAGAGGTGACCACGTCGCCGGGCGACCGGGGATTCCGCCGACCAGTCGGCGTCGTCCGCCGTGTCGGAGGCGCGGGCTCGGTCTGATCGGACCCGTTCCCGCGCCACCAGCAGCGCGAACGCGAGGCCCAGCAGCAAGGGCATGTGGCTGGCGATCCGGGTTGCCGTGACGTCGCCCGCGAAGGCGTCGACGATTACGTATCCCAACAGTGCGACGGAATAGACCCCCGTAATCGCCGCCACCCCAATCGCGGTGACGGGCCAGACACCCGCGGCGACCATCGCCAGGCCCAGGGCCAGCAACCACGCGGTGGACTCGTGCATCAGGTGCTCACCGGACATCGCGCCGTGCATGTGGCTAGACACCATCCCGAAATCGATGCCGCTGATCTGGGCGGCGGCGATCGCCACCTGGAACACGCCGACACCGATCAGGCCCCATCGCCGGTAGTGCGAGCGCAGCCAGCGCATCCGGCGCTGGCGCCCGGACGACTCCTCGCCGATGCTCGCCATGATCTTCGTGACCAGGTCGGGCCCGTCGGCCGGCTCGACCGTGGCCAGCCGGCGAGTCTGGGCCGCGGCGCCGATGAGCCAGGAGCGGCAACGTCGGCACGATTCGAGATGGGCGTCGACCTGCTGCGCGAGCACCTGGGGACGTTCGCCGTCCAGTCGAGCCGAAAGCGCCTCACGCACCGCGTCGCACCGCATCCCTGCATCGTTGCGCATGCCCGGTCCGCGCGCAAAGACCAGGGAAATCAGACGGCGGGAACTAAACCGTCCGGCAAACCGACCACTGAACGTCAACAGCCCCGACATTCACCGAAGAGGTATTCGTGTTCGTGCCCGAAGGCCACCGACGATGACCGCCCCGATCTGGATCGCCTTCCCGCCTGAGGTGCACTCGACGTTGCTCAGCAGCGGTCCCGGACCCGGGCCGCTGCTCGCCGCCGCCGCGACATGGTCGGAGATGGGCACTCAATACGGCGAGGCGGCAGACGAACTCACGGCCTTGCTGGGCGCCGTGCAGGGCGGTGCATGGGAGGGCCCCAGCGCCGAACAGTACGTCGCGGCCCACGCCCCGTACCTGGGCTGGCTGCTTGAAAGCTCCGCCAAGAGCGCGACCGCGGCCGCGCTGCACGAGACGGCGGCCGACGCTTACACCGCGGCCCTGGCCGCCATGCCGACGATGCCTGAGCTCGCCGCTAACCATGCGACCCACGCGGCGTTGGTGGCGACGAATTTCTTCGGCATCAACACCATCCCCATCGCCGTGAACGAAGCCGACTATGCGCGCATGTGGGTGCAAGCCGCCGCGACCATGACCACCTACCAGGCCGTCAGTGAATCCGCCCTCGCGGCGGTTCCTGCCACCGCGCCGGCGCCGGCGATCGTCATCCCGGGAGCGGAGGCGAGCGTCGCGAGTCTGCAGGCGGCCGACACCCAGCAGCAGGCGACGCAGACCTATCCGTCCTGGCAGGACCAGCTCACGGCGTGGCTGCAGCAGTACACCAAGAATTTCGCCTGGCCGGTGTCCAAAGACCTCAATCCCGGTGGCTGGCCGTTCCCGCCGATGCCTTTCGTCAACGGTCTCGCCTCCTTCTTCGGTCAGTTGGGTTTCTCGCCGGCCCTCTCCAGCGCGCTCGGCTGGGCGATTTTCCACACGCTGATGATCTTCTGGCCCTTCATGCAGGCCGCGATCCAGATGGCCGTGGTGCTGGCCCCAATGGTCGTCTCCGTCCTGGGCGCCGCCGCGGCAGGGGGAGCGGCGGCGGCGGTCACCGCGGTCAGCGTCGCGGCCCCGCTCTCGGTCGCCCCGCCGCTGCCCGCTTCCGCGCCGGCACCGGCGCCGATGGCGTCCGCGGCGAGTCCGTTCATCAGCACCGCGCCGGCAAGCGTGAGCAACGCTCCGACGATGTCCAGCTCGCCCGCACCGACGGTGGCCTCGCCGGCCGGCGCCGGACCCGTCGGCGGCGGGCCGGGCGCCGGTTTCAGTCCCACGGCCACGGACGGCATCGGCGCGGGCATGTCCGATGCCTTGTACGCGGTGGGACTGTCGGGGCTTGCGGCGCGCGGCAGCGCGAGCGGGCGGGCGCGCCGCAAGTCCGAGGAGCCCGTGCCCGACGACGTCGACGCGCCCGCCGCCGCCGCGGCGGCGGCAGCGGCCAAGAAGAAGGCAAGGGCGCGTCGGCGCCGCGCCGGGACCGCCACGGACCGCGCGTACCGCTACGAATTCATGGACCTCGACGAGGACTCGGGCGTGGAGGGCGAAGACGCGGACACTGTGCGCGACTCGGGTCAGGGCGCGGGACCGCTCGGATTCGCCGGGGCGGCAACGAAATCCGGTGTCACCCAGCCCGCCGGGTTGGCGACGCTGACCCGCGACGGGTTCAGCGATGGCCCCACCGTACCGATGCTGCCCAGCAGCTGGGGCAGCAAGGATTAACCGACCGGATAGCGCCTTGGTGTGAACACCCGGTCGCCGGAATCGCTTGCGTGCCACTGGGTTTGCGAGGAACCGACGATCAGCAGACAGCGCATGTCCACCTCGCCGGGGTCGAGATCGGCCAGCCGCACCACGCGGACGTCCTCGTCGGGCCCAGAAACACTGCGGCCGATCACTACCGGCGTCCCGGGCTCGCGATGTTCCAGCAGCAGGTCGCGCATCGCGCCGACCTGCCAGGTTCGCGTCTTGGACGCCGGGTTGTAGATGGCCAGCACGAGATCGGCGGCGGCCGCGGCGGCCAGGCGCTGCGAGATGATTTCCCACGGCTTGAGCCGGTCGGACAGCGAGATCACCGCGTAGTCGTGGCCTAACGGAGCGCCGACGCGGCTGGCGACGGCCTGTGCGGCCGTCATCGCCGGAATGACCCGGACCCGCACTCCCGGCCACTCTTTGGCCTCTTCGAGCACGGCGGTGGCCATCGCGAAGACTCCCGGATCGCCGGACGACACCACCGCCACGGCCCGCCCTTGCTCGGCCAACGTGCACGCCAGCCGGGCGCGCTCCGGTTCGTCGGTGTTGTCGCTGGGGTGCCGCCGCTGGCCGTCGCGCACCGGGACGCGGTCCAGGTAGCCGCCGTAGCCGATCAGGTCGGTGGCGGTGGCCAGCTCGCGCCGGCTCTGCGGCGTCATCCAGTCGCTGTCGCCGGGCCCCAGACCCACCACCGCGACGGTGCCGGCATGGGGCGACCGCCGTCCGCGGCGCCCACCCGGCAACATGGCCAGCGAGAAGTACGGCACGCCCGCCTCGTCGACGTCGGCGGCGGGCATGATGCGCTGCCCGCCGGTGCTGGCGCGCTCGACGTAATAGGCGTCGTCAAGCTGCCCAGACGCCGAAAGCGCTTCGCGCACAGCATGATACGAACGACCCAGCTTTAGCACCACGGCGGCGTCGGCGTCGGCCAGGCGGCGGGTCAGGTCGGCGACGGGCAGGGTGCCCGGCAACACGGAGAGCACCTCGTCACCGGCCACCAACGGCGTCGCGATGGCCGCCGACGCGGCGCTGACCGACGTCACCCCCGGCACGATGACGGCGTCGAACCGCTGCGTCAGCCGGGTGTGCAAGTGCATGTACGAGCTGTAAAAGAGTGGGTCGCCCTCGGCGAGTAGCGCCACGTTGCGGCCCGCGTCGAGGTGGGCGGCGATACGCGCGGTGGCTTCGGCGTAGAAGTCCTCCAGCGCGCCCGCGTAGCCGCCGGGGTGGTCGGTCACCTCGGTGGTCACCGGGTAAACCAGGTGCTCCTCGATCTGGCCGGGCCGTAAGTATGGTTCGGCGATGCCGCGCGCGATGCTGCGGCCGTGCCGGGCGCTGTGGTAGGCCACCACATCGGCCTCGCCGATCACCCGGGCCGCCTTGACTGTCACCAGTTCCGGGTCACCGGGACCCAGCCCGACTCCCCATAGCGTTCCCCGGGCGGTCATTCGCGGTCGCTCGCGATCGCGTTGACCGCCGCGGCGGCCATGGCGCTGCCGCCGCGGCGGCCCCGCACCACCAGATAGGACATCCCGCGCGGACGGTCGATGAGTTCCTGCTTGGACTGGGCCGACCCGACGAATCCGACCGGGCCGCCAAGCACCCCGGCCGGCGGGGAAACCCCTTCGTCGATCAGCTCGAGCAGCCGGAACAGCGCGGTCGGCGCGTTGCCGATCGCGAGCACGGCGCCCGGCAGCTGGTCGGCCCACAGCTCCACCCCGGCCGCCGATCGAGTGGTGTTCCGGCGCGCGGCCAGCTCGGCGGCGCGCGGATCGGCCACCAGCGACACCACCTCGTTGCCGGCCGGCAGCCGCGCGCCGGTGATGCCGGCCGCCACCATCGACGAATCGCACAGCACGGGGGCGCCGCCGCGCAGGGCGGCACCGACGCGCGCGACGACGTCATCCGTATAGGCGACATGCTCGGCGAGATCGACCTGCCCGCAGGTGTGGATCAATCGGACTACCACCCGCGCGATGTCTTCCGGGAACGGGGTCAGGTCGGCTTCGGCTCGAATAGCCGCGAACGACTGGCGATAGATCTCAGCTGCGTCGCGGATGTAGTCGAGCACCCGATTACCGTAGCTGGCGGTATCCGTCGCCAGTCGCCAGCAGCACCTCACCGGTAAGCGGGCTGCCGCACGCGCGGTCGCAGCCGACGAAGTGGCGATGCACTCCCGCATCCCCGCCCGCCGCCGCGGCCGCGTCGGCCCGCACGTCGGCGAGAGAATGCGTGCACCCTGGGCTGCCGGTGCAGGCGCTGACGTTCAGCCAGGGGGAGTTCTCGTCGAAGACCAGACCCAATGGCGCCAACACCCGCAGCGCGACGTCGGCGACGGCCTCGTCGAGGTCGCACACCAACACCGACCGCCAGGGCGTGATCACCAGCGGGACCTCGATCGCCGCCAGGTATTCGGCGACGCGCGCGGACAGCACCCCCAGCGGCACCGCGGCGCCGAGCGCCACCCGGCCGTCATCCTGGTTGATCCAGCCCACCGGTGGCCTGGTGACCGCGGGAAAGCGGGCGACGCCGAGCTCGACCCCGGGCAGCAGGCTTTCGATATCGTCCAATTCCTTGATGCGCCAAGCGGTTCCGCGCGTAGCCGCGAACCGACCCGCGATGCCGACCAGCGTCTCGACCACCTCGCTGGCCGCCAGCCGGACACCGGTGTCGCGTCCGGTAAGCAGCAGCGCGCAGCCGTCGGGGAACGCGTGCACGCCGACATCGGCGCACAGGCCCGATACGTCGGCGCGCCCGTCGTCGAAACTGAACCAGAATCGGCCGCCCAGCTCGACGAGGCCCGGCTCGGCGCAGATTGCCGCGTCCAGCTTGGCCACCCACGGCCGCGCATCGAGATTCCCGCCGGCGCGCCCCGACAACGGCGACGCGACGATATTGCGGACCCGCTCGTGGGTGTCCGAGGGCAAGAGCCCGGCGTGGGCTATCGCCTCGGCGGCCGCCGCCACATCGGTGATGCCCCGCACCTGCACGTTGCCGCGAGCGGTGAGCTCCAGCGTCGACGAGCCATACGCGCTCGACACGTGTGCCAGCGCCGCCAGCTGATCGGCCGTCAGCATGCCGCCGGGCAGCCGGATCCGCGCCAGGGCACCGTCGGCCGCCCGGTGCACCTGTAGCGCACCCGGGCAGGCGTCGGTGTCGCGGGCTCTGGCCATGTGCCCACGGTACCGAGGGGTCCCGATCTCGCGCCGAACGTGCACTCACGGCGAGATTTCGGCGGTTTTTCGCCCTGAGTGCACGTTCGAGATTGAAGCCTCGCCGACCTGGGCACCCTCGTGCCCGTGCAGACAGTGGAGTACGCACCAACACGTTTCGCGGATGTCTACGGCGACTCGACCCGGCCCACCGTCCTGTTGTGGCACGGCATGCAGACCGACGCCCGCGCCGCATTCGGCCCTCTGGCCGGCATGCTTGCCGACCGCGGCGCGGCGGTGGTTGCGCCGGACTGGAACTCGCACGCCGACGACGGCGGGCGCGGGGATCTGCTGCGATCGCTCGACTTCGCCCGCAACTTCGCCGACGCCCCCGACAACATCGTCCTCGTCGGGTGGTCGATGGGAGGTGTCGCCGCGGCGGCCCTGACGCTGCGGGGCGACGCGCAATTGGCGCACACCGTGTGCCTGGCGGGCGCATTCATGGTCCCCGACCCGATCTTCGGTCGGCGCGTCGACGACGACCTGTCGGCCGGCCCTGTCGGCGCACCGTTCATGTTGCTGCACGGCCTGGCTGATGACGTGGTTCCCGTGACGGCCAGCAGGGAGTTCGCCGAAAGCCTGCAACGGGTCGGGTGGCCGGTCGAGTTGGTGGAGCTGGCGGCCGACCACGGCTCTATCGCCGGCGCCGACTACGACCCGGTCGCCGACCGCTATGAGCCCGGCACCAGCGACGAGGCATTGCGGGTGGCCGGAGAGGTCGCCGCCCGCATCGCGGCGACGCTGCTGTACGAATGAGGGGTGGCTGAGCCGACCGTCCTGCTGCTGTCGACATCCGATACGGACCTGATCAGCGCCCGTGCCAGCGGCAAGAACTATCGGTGGGCCAACCCGTCACGCCTGGACGAGAGCGAGCTCCCGGCGCTGCTGGTCGACGCCTCGATCGTGGTGGTCCGGATCCTCGGCGGTTACCGCGCCTGGCAGAGCGGCATCGACGCGGTCATCGCCAGCGGGGTGCCGACGGTGTTGGTCAGCGGCGAGCAGGCTGCGGACGCAGAATTGACCGGCCTGTCCACGCTGGCCGCCGGCATCGCGGTGCAGGCGCACATCTACCTGGCGCACGGCGGCGTGGAAAACCTGCGCCAGCTGCACGCCTTCCTGTCCGACACCGTGCTGATGACGGGTTTCGGGTTCAGCCCGCCGGTGGTCACGCCGACCTGGGGCGAGCTGGAGCGGGCCGCGGGCGACGGCGACGGCGACGGTCCCACGATCGCCGTGCTGTACTACCGCGCGCAGCAACTGGCCGGCAACACCGGCTACGTCGAGGCGCTGTGCCGGGCCATCGAGGACGCCGGCGGGCGCCCGATGCCGGTTTACTGCGCATCGCTGCGCACCGCCGAACCCGAACTGCTGCAACGGCTGGGCGACGCCGACGCCATGGTGGTCACGGTGCTGGCCGCCGGGGGACTGAAGCCGGCCGCGGTGTCGGCCGGCGGCGACGACGACAGCTGGAACGTCGAACACCTTGCGGCCCTGGACATTCCGATCCTGCAGGGACTCTGCCTGACCAGCTCCCGCGCACAGTGGAGCGAAAACGACGACGGGCTCAGCCCACTCGACGTCGCCACCCAGGTGGCGGTGCCCGAGTTCGACGGCCGCATCATCACCGTCCCGTTCTCCTTCAAAGAGATCGACGACGACGGGCTGATCTCCTATGTCGCCGACCCGGAGCGATGCGCGCGGGTCGCAGGCCTGGCCGTCCGGCATGCGCGGCTGCGCGACGTCGCCCCGGCCGACAAGCGGGTGGCCCTGGTGTTTTCGGCCTACCCCACCAAGCACGCGCGGATCGGCAACGCGGTCGGCCTGGACACGCCCGCCAGTGCGGTCGCGCTGCTGCGGGCCATGCGCGAGCGTGGGTACCAGGTGGGTGAACTGCCCGGGGTCGATGCCAACGACGGGGACGCGCTGATCCACGCCTTGATCGAGCGTGGCGGCCAGGACCCCGACTGGCTCACCGAAGGGCAGCTCGCCGGCAACCCGATCCGGTTGTCCGCCAAGGATTATCGCGATTGGTTCGCCACCCTGCCCGCCGCGCTGACGGACGCGGTGACACAGCATTGGGGCCCGCCGCCCGGCGACCTGTTCGTGGACCGTACCGGCGACCCCAACGGTGAAATCGTCATCGCCGCAATGCAAGCGGGCAACCTGGTGCTGATGGTGCAGCCGCCCCGCGGCTTCGGGGAGAACCCGGTGGCGATCTACCACGACCCGGACCTGCCGCCCAGCCACCACTATCTGGCCGCCTATCACTGGCTGGACACCGGATTCGGCTCGCACGCCGTGGTGCACCTGGGCAAGCACGGTAACCTGGAATGGCTACCCGGCAAGACACTGGGCATGTCGGCGGCCTGCGGGTCCGATGCCGCGTTGGGCAACCTGCCCCTGATCTACCCCTTCCTGGTCAACGACCCAGGAGAGGGCACCCAGGCCAAGCGACGGGCGCACGCGGTGCTCGTCGACCACCTCATCCCGCCGATGGCGCGTGCCGAAACCTACGGCGACATCGCCCGTTTGGAACAGCTGCTCGACGAGCACGCGAACGTCGCCGCGCTGGACCCCGGCAAGCTGCCCGCCATCCGCCAGCAGATCTGGACGCTGATCCGGGCCGCCAAAATGGACCACGATCTCGGGCTGACCGAGCGGCCCCCGGAGGACTCGTTCGACGACATGCTGCTGCATGTCGACGGCTGGCTCTGCGAGATCAAGGACGTCCAGATCCGCGACGGCCTGCACATCCTGGGCCAAAAGCCCTCCGGGGAAGTCGAACTCGACCTCGTGCTGGCAATACTGCGGGCCCGCCAACTGTTCGGTGGCGAGCAGACCCTCCCCGGGTTGCGGCAGGCACTGGGCCTCGCGGAGGACGGCACCGACGAACGCACCTCGGTCGACCAGGCCGAAGCCACGGCGCGCGAACTCGTTGCCGAGCTGCAGGCCAGCGGCTGGGATCCCGAAGCCGCCGAACGCATCACCGAGGAGACCGAGGTGGCGGCCGTGTTGCGGTTCGCGGCCACCGAGGTGGTGCCCCGGCTCGCCGGAACGGCCGCCGAGATCGAGCAGGTGCTCAACGCGTTGGACGGCCGGTTCATCCCGGCCGGCCCCTCCGGCTCCCCGTTGCGCGGCCTGATCAACGTGCTGCCCACCGGCCGCAACTTCTACTCCGTCGATCCCAAGGCGGTTCCGTCGCGGCTGGCCTGGGAAGCCGGTGTGGCCCTGGCGGATTCGTTGCTGAGTCGCTACCGCAACGACCACGGGCGATGGCCGCAATCGGTGGGACTCTCGGTGTGGGGCACCTCGGCGATGCGCACCTCCGGCGACGACATCGCCGAAGTGCTTGCGCTGCTGGGTGTCCGACCGGTCTGGGACGACGCGTCGCGTCGAGTCGTCGACCTGACGCCGATCCCACTGGCGGAGCTGGGCCGGCCCCGCATCGACGTAACCGTGCGGATCTCCGGGTTCTTCCGGGACGCCTTCCCGCACGTCGTGACGATGCTCGACGACGCGGTACAGCTGGCCGCCGGTCTTGAAGAGCCCGCCGACGACAACTACGTCCGCGCGCACGCACAGGCCGACCTAGCCCAGCACGGCGATCAACGTCGCTCCACCACAAGAATTTTCGGATCCAAGCCGGGCACCTACGGCGCCGGGCTGCTGCAGCTGATCGACAGCCGCAACTGGCGCGACGACGCCGACCTGGCGCAGGTGTACACGGCGTGGGGAGGGTTCGCCTACGGCCGCAACCTGGACGGCCGCGAGGCGGTCGACGACATGAACCGCCAATACCGTCGGATCGCCGTGGCCGCCAAGAACACCGACACCCGCGAACACGACATCGCCGACTCCGACGACTACTTCCAGTACCACGGCGGCATGGTGGCCACGGTCCGCGCGCTGACGGGGCAGGCGCCCGCCGCTTATATCGGCGACAACACCAGACCGGACGCGATCCGCACCCGCACGCTGTCCGAGGAGACCACCCGGGTGTTCCGGGCCCGCGTCATCAATCCGCGCTGGATGGCCGCGATGCGGCGGCATGGTTATAAGGGCGCGTTCGAAATGGCGGCGACCGTTGACTACCTGTTCGGCTACGACGCCACCGCCGGGGTGATGGCCGACTGGATGTACGAGCAGCTCACCGAGAGTTACGTGCTGGATCCCGAGAACCGAAAGTTCATGGCCGAGTCCAACCCGTGGGCGCTGCACGGCATGGCCGAACGCCTGCTGGAGGCAGCCGGCCGCGGTATGTGGGAACAGCCGCAACCGGAGACCCTCGACGGGCTGCGGCAGGCGCTGCTGGAGACCGAGGGTGACCTCGAGGGCTGACGCTCAGTCAGGAGTTTGCGCGAGTCGGCAGCGAGGTGACCGGGACCGGCGGCAGCGGTGTCGTCGGCAATGTCCACCCATGCCACCTTCACCAAGAACGGCCTGCCGAAGCCGACGCCAATCTGCGTCGCCACCGAACGTGCGGTTGGCCGCACCTTCGGCATCGAACGTGCGGCTGGCCGCACACTCGGCACGGCTGAAACCTCAGATGAAGTCCGATCCGCCGTCGACGTTGACGGTGGCCCCGGTGACATAGCCGTTTCGCCGCGACACGAGGTAGGCGGTAATCGAGGCGACCTCTTCGGGAAGTCCGGCGCGGCCGAGATCGCAGGGCTGGTGAAAGTTGTTGTCGATCCAGCTCATGACGTCGACCGGGTCGGTGGCGTCGAGGCCCTCGGCGGCAAGGATGTCTTTGAGCGCCTCGGTGAAGCTGGCCGTCACGATCGTCCCAGGACATATGCAGTTGACTAGAATGCCGTCCTTGGCAAGGCTTTTCGACAAGTTCTTGGTGACGCTGGCAAGTGCCGCCTTCGACGCCGTATAGGCGACGATGCGCGGGTTCTGGCGCTGAATCGAATGTGCGGCCAGCGTCACGATGCGGGCCCAATCCGCGGTCCGCAGCAGCGGCAACGATGCTCGGATCGATCTGACGCCCGACATGGTGCCGAGCGCAAACGCCTCGTCCCACTCCGCGTCGTCCATCTGCTCGAAATAGCCGTCGCCGGGTCCAATGGTGTGGACCAGACAATTCAGTCGACCCCAACGCTCCGAGATCGTCGCAAAGGCATCACTGATGGACTGGGCATCAGCCATGTCGACGCTGATTCCCACGGCGTCCGGGGCGCCGGCCGCGCGCAGTGCTGTGACCGCGGTGTCGAGCGCACCGCGGCCCCTGGCCATCACGGCCACGCTGGCTCCCTCGGCCGCAAGGGTTTCGGCAATGGCCAGACCCATCCCTTTGCTCCCGCCGGTGACCACGGCGGTCGACCCCACGAAACCGAGATCCATCATCGACTCCTTCGCTACGAGTTTTTGGAGCAAATCCGCTCGATCGCTTCCGCCGTCACGCCCAGCCCGCTCAGGCAGAAGCGCACACTGCGCCGGCGGAGATCGTCGCGGTCACAATCGCCGGCCGCCCACTGTTGGTGAATGCCCGCCCAGACCACCCCGTGAATGAATTGGGCGTCGGTCGCCGGATCGATGTGGTGAAACATTCCGTTGTCCATGCCGCGCTGAAGTGTGTCGCTGAGTGGTTCGAGGATCTCGGCGTATGCGGGCCGAACGAGAATGGGGGAGGCGAACATCTGGGATTGAGCCTCCATCGACAGGCGGCGCAAGTCAGCACCGATGGTTTCGTCGAACGCCAGGTCGAGTCGGCCGTCAATCCACGCCGCCACCGCCTCGATGTCCGTGGTGGCACGGCTCATTCGGCGCCGTAGGCGCCGTTTCTCGACGCGCGCGTTCTCCAGGAAGACGGCGGCAATCAATTCGTCTTTGGAGGCGAAATGCCGATAGAACGCGCGTGTGCTCAATCCTGCCCGTTCCAGCACGGCGGTGATACCGAGCCCGCGAACTCCATCCTCGCGCAAAGCGATCGACGCGGCCTGCAGGATCTCGCGGCGTACGGCCGGGTCGGGGCCCAGCTTGTCGCGTCGCCGCGTGCGGGGAGCGGTCATGTCGTCAGCCGGTCGCATCGTAGCTGGCGAGGTAGTCGGCGAACCGTTCGCGAACGCCGTCGGGTGTCAAGCCGTAGTCGGTCAGCTCATAGTCATGCGCGCCACGGGAGCCGGGTCTGTGCCCTTTGGCCCATTGCTCTACGGAAGCCATCGTGGCGTCGGTGAAGCTCAAACCCAAGGCCTCGTAGCTGGTTCGCAGGGTGCGCACGGGATCGGTCTGCAGATCGGCGAACGAGACGTCTGCGAATCGGTCGTCACCGGCGCGGCCGCGGAAATCCATTGCCCGCCGGACGGCTTCAACCCAGCTGTTGACTTGTTCGGCACCGAGTTCGTTAGCGTCGTTGCGGTCGCTGCTCCAGCTGCGCACGTACTGAATGAGGCTGCATACCGACCCCATCACCTTCGCCGGGTCACGGTGGCTCCAAAGGAATTTCGCGTTCGGGTAGGCCTCGACGAGCGCGTCGAGTGCGAACATGTGCACGGGCGTCTTGAGGTGCCATAGCACCGGCGGACAATGCCATTGCAACAGCTTGAGCACTCGCCGGTGAAAGGTGTAGGTCCCGCGCATGTCGCAGTCCATCAACCACGCGAGATAACCGGGCGCGCGAACGGCGCCGTCGAAGTGAAAGGTGCGAAAGCTCATTCCCATCAGGTCCTGGCATTCGGTCGGTGCCGTTGGCTCGGAGTTGTACAGCGTCTTCATGAGCGGGAACATGTCATCGAGCATCTTCAGGCCGGCCTCGGCCTGTGCGATCCGCGGATCGGTGTGTTGGGTCGCGGCCTCCGGCGGCGGGGTGGGGGCTTGCGATTCCCACATCCGTAGCGACCGGAATTGCGGGTCGGCGGCCACCAGCTGACTCAAAGCGGTGGTCCCGGTGCGGGGTAACCCGATCACGAATACGGGGCCGTCGACCACCTCGTCGTCGAGCTCGGGGTGGCGGGCGTAGGTGTCCTCGATCTTGAGGCGCTGAATCAAGGCGTTACTGATGGTGGCGTGCTGGATGATCCGGCCCATGTCGTTGAGGTCGGCCTCGGTGTTCAGCGCATCGACGATGCGTTCGAGCCCCTCGCGATAGTAGGGCGAACCGAAATCCTCGAGACCCGTTGCGGCGCGGGCGCCGTCTTCCAACTTGTCGGCATCGAACATCATTGTGCAAACCTCTTGTGCACGGCTTGGCGACGCGCCGCGAGGACGGACCGGCGCTCTTCTGGAGTGACTTTTGCGGTATTCGGAGGTAACTCCGAATCAATCTCGCCGAAGGGCACGACGCGGGTGGTCGGCGTCGGCGCCGTCTCGGTGCGCACACAGCGCAGGATGATCGGGCCGTTGCTGTGGCCGGCGGTGTCGAGCCAATTGGCGACGCCCGGATCGTCAGAGCACAGCACCAAGCGCACGATGCCATCGTCGTCCACTACGGCCTGATGGGCATTGAGGCTGGACTGGTGGCGCCCGTAATGGATCGTCTCCCACCACGGATTGCCGATGGAGAAGCTCCAGTAAATACCTTGGGGCGGCTTCACTTCCACGATGAGCGCCTCATTCGGGCCCAGCTCCCACCGGCCGATTACCGGCCTGTTCTCCGCCGCCGCACCTATATCTGTGCGGTCGATCGGCGGCAGGAATCCGTTGGGCGGTGCCGCGGCGCCGAATTGCAGGAAGAACGCCAGATTGTCGCCGACGAAGTCACCGAGCGCAGTGATCTGCCGCGACACCACCATGTCCGGATCAACTGATGGGCCGTCGGTTTGCACCGCGTCGCCGATTCGCTCGATGCGCAGCGACGAGGCCACCTCGGTGTCCCAGTCGTAGAAGAAGTGCCGCACCGTCAACGTGGGATGGTCTCCCTCGATGCGCATCCAATTGCCTGGTCGGTCATCGGCTGACAGCACGACCTCGAAGTTGCCATCCGCATCCACGTCGAGCTCATCCACCAGTTCGTTCGCTGTCGCGGCGACGCCGTTCATTGTCTGCAGCCCGACGTACCTCGCGGTCCCTCGATTCCCGAACAGCCGATAACTCTCGCCGCCGCGCAACACCGCACGGGTGTAGAGGCAGTCGGGGCACTCCATGCCCCAGGTCACCAGGTCGTCAGTGCTGGTACGGCGCACGCTCAGAACCGGGTGCGGATCGAACCGCAGCACCTCGTCGATTCCGGCGGCAAGCAACACCAACAGATGCCGGATGCCGGCAGCGACGTCGATTCGGTTTCGACTTGCCGGGTCGGATTCGACGGTCTGTGCGGCTGCCCGTAGCCGGACCAGCAGATGGGACCACGCCTGAGAAAGGTCTACATTGCCGACTTCTTCCGACAACGCCGCCTCTGCGATTGAGAACGGCAGCCACGCCAGCGGTGTTCTCGGCTCGCTCACGTTCTCCGCTTCCGTCGTGCCGGCAGTCTTAACTGAAAATAATATTTTCGGTTAAGGGTGCCATGACTATCGCAGTGACCGCTCACGATGTCAATGACGGGTCGTGCAGCGTAGGTTGTTACCGTGACGCCCGCATTCGCCGATCTCGCCAAGGCGCAGTACATCCTGTTGACCACCTTCACCAAAGACGGCAAGGCCAAGCCGACGCCGATTTGGGCGGCCGCCGACCAAGACCGGCTCCTGGTCATCACTCAGGAAAAGTCCTGGAAGGTCAAGCGGATTCGCAACACTCCGAGGGTCACGCTGGCCACCTGCACCATGCAGGGCCGCCCGACCAGTGAGGCCGTCGAAGGCACCGCCGCGATACTGGACAAGTCGCAAACCGCCGTGGTGTACGACGCGATCGGAAAGCGTTACGGCATCGTCGGCAAGGTGTTCAATCTCTTCAGCAAGCTGCGCGGCGGCATGGAGAACAATGTCGGTCTCGAGCTGAGGGTGGCGCAGGCCTAGGGCGCCTCATGGGCACCGTTCTCGTTCCGATCCCGGACCGCGATTTCGACCCGACCGAGGTCGCCGTCAGCTGGCGCGTCTTGATCCGCAACGGTCATCGGGTGGTGTTCGCCACCGAAAGCGGATCGCCCGGTGCGGCGGACGACATCATGGTGAGCGGCCGCGGTTTGGACGTGTGGTCCGCCCTGCCGGTGCTGGGCGCCATCCCGGCGGTCGGGCTGATGCTGCGCGCGAACAAGGACGCGCGTAGCGCATACCGGGACATGTTGGCGTCAAACGAGTTTCAGCACCCAATCGCGTGGGCGCAAGCCGGTCTCGACGGAGTCGACGCCCTGCTGCTGCCCGGCGGGCATCGCGCCCGCGGCATGCGCAGCTATGTCGACAGCGACGTCCTGCACCGGCTCGTCGTCGACGCCTTCAAGCGGGGGGGTCGTCGTCGCCGCCATATGTCACGGCGTGCTCCTAGCCGCGCGCAGCGTCGACCCCGCGACGGGTCATTCGGTGCTCTACGGACACAAGACCACCGCGTTGACATGGGCGATGGAGGGCCTGGCGTGGCGATTGACGCGGTTCACCCGATTCTGGGATCGAAACTACTACCGCACCTACACCGAGCAGCCCGGCCAGCCCCGCGGCTACATGTCCGTGCAGTCGGAAGTGACTCGCGCACTTGAAAATCCGACGGATTTCTGCGACGTCGTGCGCGGTTCGCCGGGCTGGCGGCGCAAATCCTCCGGGATGTCACGCGACACCGCGACCGACTCCCGGCCTGCGTTCGTCGTCGACGACGGCAGCTACGTGTCGGCGCGTTGGCCGGGAGATACGCACACGTTCGCGACGGTTTTGTCGCGAAAGCTGGTGTGACGCAATTACGTCGTCGCGCCCGATGCCAAATGTTCGCCGAAGAACGCGAAGACCCGGCGCCAGGCGTCCTCGGTGGCGTCCGCGTCGTAGCCGAAACCGGTAATCCGCAGTAGTGGCTGGGCGGGCAGTTCGTTGGCGAAGCTGTGGCCGACACCGGGGTAGACCTTCACGTCGGCGGTGATGTTCTTGTCGGCGATGGTCTCGCGCAGCTTCTCGGGCGCGCCCCGTCCCAGCGGGTCACGGGCGCCGAAGCTGGCCACTATGGGGCACGCCCCATCGAGCGTCCTGTCGAGGTTGCGGGGCAGGGGAGCGCCGTAGAACGGCGCCGAGGCGCCGAAACCCTTGGGCGACATGACCAAAGCGAACTGGCCGCCCATGCAGAAACCCGCGATGCCGACCTGACCGGAACATTCGGGCATGGCTTTCACGTGGTCGCGGGCCGCGAGGATGTCGTCCAGGGCACGGCCGCGCTGTGTCTGCAGCTCCTTCATCACCCGGGTGATGCAGCGGATGCGGCCGCCCCGCGCGTACATGTTCGGGGTGATCGCCACGTAGCCGGCCTGCGCGATGCGCTTGTTCGTCGACTCCTTGTCCCTGCCGTATCCGAACGCGTCGTGAATCACGACCACGCCGGGCCACGGGCCTTCACCGCTGGGAAGGTCCAGCAGCGCGTCGATCGGTCCGGCGGGCGTGTCGATCTCAATCGTGGTCATAGCGTCATCTAACTGCAATCGCCCCGGACACCACCATGGGAACTTCGACGCAGTTGGCGGACGTTGGCTGTACATGCTGTCACGGCTGTTTCTCGTCTACGCCGCCGTCGAGCTGGCGGCGACCATCGCCCTGGTTGCGACGATCGGTTGGGGTTGGACGCTGCTGGCGCTGGCGGGCACCTTCCTGCTCGGATGGAGCCTTCTGGTGCCGGTGATGGGCTCGCACCTGGCCCGTCAGATCGGGCACCTGCGCTCCGGCCTGGCCGAACCGCGCACCGCGGTGCGAGACGGGACGTTGGTCACGCTGGCCACCCTGCTGGTCCTGGTGCCCGGACTGGTCACCACGGCCCTGGGGCTCCTGCTGCTGATGCGGCCCGTCCGCGCTGCGGTCGGCCCCGGTCTGGCCGCGGTCGCGATGCGTGGCCTACGACGGCGGGTGCCGCTGTTCGCCGACACGACGTTGTTCGCCGCAGGCGTGCGTCAGCGCGGCGGTGCTGCGGCGGACGACTACATCGACGGCGAGGTCGTGGACGTCCACGACATCAGGCCGCCCGCCCTACCGAACGAGCCGGTGCGGGGCGGATACCCGGGCCGGCCCGCCTGGGACTAACCACCGGCCCGCCACCACACGTAGTTTTGCCCTGTGAGCGACACGTTGCTGGTCAACGGCCGGGTGCACAGCCCGACCCATCCAGACGCCACCGCCATGGCGGTGCGCGACGGCGTGGTCGCCTGGCTGGGCAGCGATGACGTCGGCCGCAGCACGTTTCCGGGCGCGGACGTCGAGGACTTGAACGGCGGTTTCGTGGCGCCCGGCTTCGTGGACAGCCACATTCATCTGACCGCGACGGGCCTGACGCTCAGCGGGCTCGATCTACGCGCGGCGAGCTCGCGCGCGCAGTGCATCCAGATGCTCGCCGAGTACGCGGCAGCCCACCCCGGCCGTCCGGTGTGGGGGCATGGCTGGGACGAGACGTCGTGGCCCGAGAACTCCCCGCCGAGCACCGCCGACCTCGATGCCGTCCTCGGCGACCGCGCCGCCTACCTGTCCCGGGTCGACGTGCACTCGGCGCTCGCCTCGACGGGGTTGCGCCGGCTGGTCGCGGACCTACCGGCGGCGGTCGGCTTCGCCGCCGACCGGCCGCTTACCGGCGACGCCCACCACTTGGTCCGCGCCCTAGCCCGCGGCCTGTTGACGCCCGAGCAGCTGGCCGAGGCCCGCGCGGCCGCCCTGCGGGCCGCCGCGGCGGCCGGCATCGTCGCGGCGCACGAATGCGCGGGGCCCGAGATCGGCGGGCTGGACGACTGGCTGCGGCTGCGTTCCCTCGTTGCGGGTGTTCGAGGCGTCGAGGTGACCGGCTACTGGGGCGAGGCGGTGACCACGCCCGCACGGGCGCGCGCGCTCATCGAGGAGACCGGAGCCCGCGGGCTGGCCGGCGATCTCTTCGTGGACGGCGCGCTCGGGTCGCGCACCGCCTGGCTGCACGCGCCGTACGCCGACGCCGAGGACCGGCTCGGCACCTGCTACCTGGACCCCGACGCCATCGAGGCGCACGTGCGGGCGTGCACCGAGGCGACGGTGACCGCGGGCTTCCATGTCATCGGCGACGCCGCCGTCTCCGCGGTGGTCACTGCCTTCGAGCGGGTCGTCGCGCAACTCGGAGCCGTCGCCGTCGCCCGGTGCGGGCACCGCCTGGAGCACGTCGAAATGGTCACCGCCGAGCAGGCCGCCCAGCTGGGGCACTGGGGCGTCATCGCCAGCGTGCAGCCCAACTTCGATGCGTTGTGGGGTGGCCCCGAGGGCATGTACGCGCGCCGCCTCGGCGCCGAACGAGGCAGTCGGCTCAATCCGTTAGCGCTGTTAGCATCCCAAGGCGTGCCCCTCGCGCTTGGTTCCGACGCACCGGTAACAGGCCTCGACCCCTGGGCGAGCGTGCGCGCGGCGGTCAACCATTGGACCCCTGGCAGCGCGGTCTCCGCGCGCGCCGCGTTCGCCGCAGCAACCCGTGGTGGCTGGCGGGCCGCAGGCGTCCACGACGGCAAGATGGGGACACTGGTGCCCGGTGCGCCGGCCTCCTACGCCGTGTGGGACGCCGGGCCCCTCGACGTCCACGCACCTCGCGACGCCGTGCAGCGCTGGTCGACCGACCCGCGCGCCCGGGTGCCGGCCTTACCGCGCCTGGGCCCGAACGACGCCCTGCCGCGGTGCCGGCGAACGGTGCATCGGGGCGCTGTCATCCATGGCTGAGGACTGGCCCGGCCGAAAGGACCGCGCTGAGGAAGCCGCTGAGGCCGACCCGACGGACGATGATCTTGCGGCGCGCCCCGATACCGAACCGGCCAGTGGCGACGCGGCTTCGGAGCGCGATGACAAGCCCGAAGAAGATGTCGACCCCTCGGAACCCGGCGCGCCACCGCTGACGAGCCGCATCGCGGCCGCGGCACGCCGGGTGGGCGCCGGAGCGCTCGCGCGGCTGCCTGCCGTCCGGGCCGCGATGCTGCCGCGGCTGACCCGCTTGGCCTGCGCCATAGCCGGCGGTGTCCTGCTCTTCACCAGCTTCCCGTCGCTGAACTGGTGGTGGGGCGCGGTCGTCGCGGCAGCGCTGCTGGCCTGGGTGCTCAAGCATCCGGCGACGACGCCGGCGGGCGGTTTGGGCTACGGGTTCATTTTCGGGCTGGCGTTCTATCTGCCGCTGCTGCCCTGGATCAGCATGCTCGTCGGTGCCGTGCCCTGGATGGTGCTGGCCATGACGTGTTCGCTGTTTCCCGCCCTCTTCGGCCTTGGCGCCGTGCTCGTGCGGCAGCTGCCGGGCTGGCCGGTGTGGTTCGCGCTGGTGTGGACGGCCCAGGAGTGGCTGAAATCGATCGTCCCGTTCGGCGGCTTCCCATGGGGGTCGGTGGCATTCGGCCAGGCGCAGGGCCCCTTCTTGCCGTTGGTCCAGCTCGGCGGCGCCGCGTTGCTCTCGATGGCGATCGTGCTGGTGGGGTTCAGCGCGACCGCCATCGAGCTGGAGATCGTGAAGTGGTTGCACGCCGGTAAGCGGGCGCACCGCGGCGCCGACGCATCGGCGAACGCCGGTGCGGAACCGCCCGCGGTGGTGCTGCCGGGCGTCTGCATCTGCCTCGTGCTGTTCGCGTCCGTCGTCGTCTGGCCGCAGGTTCGGCACGCCGGCACAGGATCGGGCGGCGAACCGTCGGTCACCGTCGCGGTGGTGCAGGGGAATGTGCCGCGGCTGGGTCTCGACTTCAACGCGCAACGTCGGGCCGTGCTCGACAACCATGTCCGCGAGACCCTGCGGCTGGCGGAGGACGTGCGAGCGGGACAGGCGCCGCAACCCCAATTCGTCATTTGGCCAGAGGACTCCTCGGACATCGATCCACTGGTCAATGTCGACGCCGCGCTGGTGATATCGCAGGCCGCGACCGCGATCGGCGCACCGATCCTGATCGGCACCGTGTCGGAACTGCCCGGCAGCCCGCCGGAGAATCCGCAGTACACCAACACCATGATCGTGTGGAACCCGTCGACCGGACCGGCCGACCGGCACGACAAGGAAATCGTGCAGCCCTTCGGCGAATACCTGCCAATGCCGTGGTTGTTCAGCCATCTCTCCTCGTACGCCAACCGCGCCGGGAACATGGTGCCCCGGCCGGGCACGGACGTCGTGCACATCGCCGGGGTGCCGGTCGGGGTGGCCACGTGCTGGGAAGTGATCTTCAACCGCGTCCCGCGCAAAGCGGCCCTCAACGGTGCCCAGTTGCTCGCCGTGCCGAGCAACAACGCCACCTTCAACAAGACGATGAGCGAACAGCAGCTGGGATTCGCCAAGGTGCGCGCCGTTGAGCATGACCGATACGTGGTGGTCGCGGGCACCACCGGGATCAGCGCGGTGATCGCGCCGGACGGCGCCGAGCTGGTTCGCACCGACTTCTTTCAGCCCGATTACCTGGACATCCAGGTGCGCCTGAAGACGAAACTGACACCGGCGACACGTTGGGGTCCCATCCTGCAATGGCTCCTGGTCGCGGCGGCCGGAGCGGCAATCCTGGCCGGGATACGGCACAATAGATTGTTCCCGCGTCCGATTCGTCGGAGGTCCGAGCCCCCGGACGAATCCCCGAACGCCGGTACGCCCCCGGGCGAAACCCCGCCTGACGAGGGCGGCGACCAGGCGCCGCCGGAGGACGGCGGTGACTACACTCCGCTCCACGAGGGGGGCGAACGACCATCGCGACACATCGGGCGACACAGAGGAGCTACATGACCACCGGCCAGCCGGCGCCCCGGAACCCGGGGAATCGTCCCAGCGAGCGCGTCCTGGTGATCATCCCGACCTACAACGAGCGGGAGAACCTGCCGGTGATCCACCGGCGGCTGAAGGACGCCTGCCCGCACGTGCACCTAATCATCGTCGACGACAGCAGCCCCGACGGCACCGGCGATCTCGCCGAGGAACTGGCCGCCGCCGATGCGGGTCGCACCCACGTGATGCACCGCACCGCCAAGGACGGCCTGGGCGCGGCGTACCTGGCGGGCTTCGCCTGGGGTCTGAGCCGCGACTACTCGGTGCTGGTGGAGATGGATGCCGACGGCAGCCACGCGCCCGAGCAGCTCCACCGTCTGCTGGACGCGGTCGACGCCGGAGCCGACCTGGCCATCGGATCCCGCTACGTCGAGGGCGGGTCGGTGCGAAATTGGCCGTGGCGGCGCTGGGCGCTGTCGTGGACGGCCAACACCTATGCGCGGCTTGCCCTGGGAATCGGCGTCCATGACATCACCGCCGGCTACCGCGCCTACCGCCGAGAGGTCCTCGAGGCGATCGGCCTCGAGGCGGTGGACTCCAAGGGCTACTGCTTCCAGATCGACCTGACCTGGCGCACCGTGTGCAACGGGTTCGTCATCGTCGAGGTGCCGATCACCTTCACCGAGCGTGAACTCGGCGTCTCCAAGATGAGCGGATCCAACATCCGCGAGGCGCTGATGAAGGTCACCCGATGGGGCATAGAGGGCCGCAAGGCCCGCGCCGGCACCCAGCGCGCCGACAACCGCAGCTAAAGCGGTCGGGGGTCAGCCGCGGCGGCGTGACCGGATGATTTCGAGCCGCTCCTTGAGCAGCTCTTCGAGCTCCTCGACCGAACGGCGCTCCAGCAGCATGTCCCAGTGCGTACGCGGCGGCTTGACCTTCTTCGGCTCGGGCAGGTCGCCGTCGATCAGCGTGCCGTCCAGGCCGTTCTTGCAGGGCCAGGTGCCGGGAATCTCGGCGTCGTCGGCGAACGGAACCTCGAATTCCTCGCCGTTGTCCGTGCGGTACCGCGCGATCTGACGCGGCGCCAGGTCGTGGTTGCGGTCGGTCTCGTAGCTCACGGCTCCGAGGCGGCTGCCCCTAAGGACGCGATCAGCCATGTTGCTACTCCTCTAGGTCTTTTGAATTTTCGGGCTGCTGTAATGCAATTCTGTCCGCTTGGCAAACGTTGCGGCGGTCCGTGTAGTTCCCCGGTCGGCGGGGCGGCGTACGCGACGCGACCTTCAATGATACCGGGATGGCCGGGCAATCCCGACTAAAGTCGGCAGGCGTGAGCCGCCGTCCCCGCCCGCAGCCGTGTCGTTGGTGCGGTCGAGACGTGTCCGACGCCGGGATGGGACGGCGACGCCAGTACTGCCGCCAGTCGTGCCGGCAGCGGGCATACGAACAACGCGCCTCGTTGACCCGTGGCGGCGCCGGGGCCTCACTGGCCTTGCCTCCCGACGCGGTGGTTCTCTCGGCCGACGACGCCGCCGACCTGTCCGACCGGGTCTACCAGGTGCGGTGCGCGGCCGAGGATGTCGCCACAGCCCTCGACGAGGGAGCGCAGGCGACCGAACTGCGCGAATTGTGCGACCAGCTGATCAGGGCCGCCCGGGCGGCAGACGGCTGGCGCCGGGTGGGCGTCTGAGCCGTCCTGACCACTGTCGATGCATAGCCGGGTACAGTCGCGCCATGGATGGCGCGTCAGTTGTATCCCGGCGTACCGGGGTCACGAGATGCCTCGACACCCGCGGGCGCGACGGCGCGTTCCGGATCCCCTGGGACAAGGCGTGCCTCACGCCGAAGCCGGTTCTCCTGTAGCAGCCGGGAGCATCGGACGTTTTGAAATACCGTCAGAGTTGGCCATACTCACCAGCGACATTCTTGGGCCGGAGAGCGGCACGGCATCGCATCGTGCAGCAAATTCCGTGACTCGGCGAGAGTCGCATCGAGGCAGCTGACGGCCAAGTTAGGCGAGAGGTAGTGATGGTGGATCAACTCCAGCATGCGACCGAAGCGCTGCGCAAAGCGCTGGTCCAGGTCGAGCGCCTGAAACGCACCAATCGTGCGCTGCTGGAGCGGTCGAGCGAGCCGATCGCGATCGTCGGTATGTCCTGCCGCTTCCCGGGCGGAGTCGAGACACCGGAAGAGCTGTGGCAGATGGTGGCCGACGGCCGCGATGTGATCACGGAGTTCCCCAACGATCGCGGCTGGGACCTGGCGAGCCTGTACGACCCCGACCCCGACGCCCGCCACAAGACATACGCGCGGACCGGCGGTTTCGTGGACGGTGTCGCCGACTTCGATCCGGCGTTCTTCGGCATCGCGCCGAGCGAGGCGCTCGCGATGGACCCGCAACATCGGATGTTGCTGGAACTGTCGTGGGAGGCATTGGAAAGGGGCGGCATCGACCCCAGCGGGCTGCGGGGCAGCGCGACCGGCGTGTTCGCCGGGCTCATCGTCCAGGGCTACGGCATGCTCGCCGAGGAGATCGAGGGCTACCGGCTGACCGGCATGACATCCAGCGTCGCTTCCGGTCGGGTGTCGTATGTGCTGGGGCTCGAGGGCCCGGCGGTGTCGGTGGACACTGCGTGTTCGTCGTCGTTGGTGGCGTTGCACATGGCGGTGCAGTCCTTGCGTTCGGGGGAGTGCGATCTGGCGCTGGCCGGCGGCGCGACCGTCAACGCGACCCCGACGGTCTTCGTCGAATTCAGCCGCCACCGGGGGTTGGCCCCCGACGGACGGTCCAAGGCTTACGCCGGAGCGGCCGACGGCGTCGGCTGGTCGGAGGGCGGCGCGATGCTCGTCGTCGAGCGGCTCTCGGATGCCCGGCGGTTGGGTCATCCGGTGCTGGCGCTGGTGCGCGGCTCGGCGGTCAATCAGGACGGTGCATCCAACGGGCTGACCGCGCCGAACGGTCCGTCGCAGCAGCGGGTGGTGCGTGCGGCGCTGGCCAATGCCGGTTTGTCGGCGGCCGACGTCGACGTGGTGGAAGGCCACGGAACCGGAACCACGTTGGGCGACCCCATCGAGGCCCAGGCGTTGTTGGCCACGTACGGCCAGGACCGGTCCGAGCCGCTGTGGCTGGGGTCGATCAAGTCGAACATGGGTCACACGCAGGCCGCGGCGGGCGTGGCCGGTGTGATCAAGATGGTGCAGGCCATGCGGCACGAAATGTTGCCGGCGACATTGCATGTGGACATGCCCAGCCCGCATGTCGATTGGTCGGCGGGAGCGGTCTCGTTGCTGACCGAGGCGCAGCCGTGGCCGGCGAGTCGGCGCGTGCAACGGGCGGGCGTGTCGTCGTTCGGGATCAGCGGCACGAATGCACACGTGATCATCGAGGCGGTCCCGTCGCCCGAGCCGCTGGCGGACCGCCCGCAGCCCGTTGCGGTGCCGTGGGTGGTGTCGGCAAAATCGTTGCCGGCGTTGAGGTCTCAGGCGGCCCGGCTCGCCGGACATCTGCGCGGCCATGGCGAGCTGGACGTCGCCGACGTGGCCTGGACGCTGGCGGGGCGCGCGACCTTCGAGCATCGGGCCGTCGTGGTCGGTGGCGACCGGGAGCGGTTGCTCGCCGGGCTGGACGAGCTGGCCGGTGACGACCCGGCCGGCACGGTCATTCAGGGCAGCGCGGTGCCGGCGGGCAAGAACGTCTTCGTGTTCCCCGGCCAAGGTTCCCAATGGCTGGGCATGGGCATCGAATTGCTGGACACCGCACCGGTATTCGCGCAGCAGATCGACGCGTGCGCGGAGGCGTTCGCGGAATTCGTCGACTGGTCGCTGGTCGATGTCCTGCGTGGCGTCCCGGGCGCCCCCGGCATGGATCGCGTGGACGTGGTGCAGCCGGTGCTGTTCGCGGTGATGGTGTCGCTGGCAGAACTGTGGAAATCGGTCGGAGTCAACCCGGACGCGGTGATCGGCCATTCGCAGGGGGAGATCGCCGCGGCGTATGTCGCGGGCGCGCTGTCGCTGCGCGATGCCGCTCGGGTGGTCACGCTGCGCAGCAAGTTGTTGCGGTCGCTGGCCCACTCCGGTGGCATGCTCTCCATTGCTTGCAGCACCGAACGCGCACGGGAACTGTTGGCGCCCTATGGCAATCGCGTCAGCATCGCCGCCGTCAACGGCCGCTCGGCGGTAGTGGTATCGGGCGAGGTGGCCGCGCTTGACGAACTCGTCGGGTTCTGCGCCGACCTGGAGCTGCGCACTCGCAGGATCGACGTGGACTATGCGTCGCATTCGGTCGAGGTCGAGGCCATCCGGGATGAGCTGGCCGAGGCACTGGCCGGCATCGAGCCGAGTTCCTCCCGCATTGCCTTCTTTTCCACGGTGACCGGAAACCGTTTGGACACCGCCGGTTTGGATGCAGCGTACTGGTACCGCAACATCCGGCAAACCGTGCAGTTCGACCAAGCGGTGCGGGCCACATGCGAGCACGGGTATCGCACGTTCATCGAATCCAGTCCGCATCCCGCGCTCATCGCCGGCATAGAAGACACCGTGAACGACTGCCTGAAAAACTCGGTCGGCGACCCCGAGGTCATCGTGGTTCCCACCCTGGGCCGCGATGACGGCGGCCTCGAGCGGTTCGTCACGTCGGCCGCCGCCGCATTCGTGGCCGGTGTGAGCGTGCACTGGCGTGGTGTGTTGTCCGGGGCGGGCTTCGTGGAGCTGCCGACGTACGCCTTTGACCGGCGCAGGTTTTGGCTGTCCGGCGAGGGCATCGGAGCCGACGCCGCGGGCTTGGGGCTCGAGACCAGCAAGCATGCGTTGCTCAGCGCGGTCGTCGAGCTGCCGGCTTCCGACGGGGTGCTGCTGACGGGCCGTATGTCGCCCAGCCTGCAGGGGTGGCTGGCCGATCACGCGGTCTCCGGCGCGGCCGTGTTCCCGGGCGCGGGGTTTGTCGAGTTGGCGATCCGGGCCGGCGACGAAGTCGGCTGTTCGGTGGTCGACGAATTGACGCTGCAGGCGCCCCTGATGCTGCCTGCCTCCAGTTCGGTTGCCCTGCAGGTCGTCGTCGGTCCCAGTGACGATTCGGGACGGCGCGCAGTCTCGGTGTTTTCCCGCGCCGACGCCGGTTCGGGATGGATTTGTCACGCGGAGGGGGTCTTGAGCTCCCGATCGATCGAGCCCGGCGCCGATCTGTCAGTGTGGCCGCCCGAGGGCTCGGTCGCGGTGGACGTGGCCGACGGCTACGACCACCTGGCAGCGCATGGGTACGGCTACGGCCCGGCGTTCCGGGGATTGACCGCGACGTGGGTCCGCGGCGACCAGGTGTTCGCCGAGGTGCGACTGCCGGACGCGGCCGGAGGCGCCAGCGGGTTCGGCGTGCACCCGGCCCTGCTCGACGCGGCGATGCACGCCGTCATCATGGCCCAGCAGGCGGCGGGCCAGCCCGTCGATGTGATGTTGCCGTTCTCGTGGCAGGACGTCTCGCTGCACGCCGCGGGTGCGACCGCGGTCCGCGCCCGGATTGCGCCCACCAGCCGGGGCACACAGACCGGTGGGGGCGCCTCCATCTCGATCGAGCTCGCCGACGGGCTGGGCCTGCCGGTGTTGTCCGTGGGCGCGATGGTTGCCCGCCCGGTCAGTGAGCGGCAACTGCGCGCGGCGGTGTCGAGCTCGGGGCCCGAGCGACTGTTCGAACTGGCGTGGTCGCCGGCAACCGTGCCGGCCACGGCGAACCCGGCAGCGGCCTACGAGATTCTGGAATCGGTTGGCACCGAACAGGATCCGGTCACCGCAACGTATGAGCGTACCCACCGGGCGCTGGCCGCCGTGCAGTCGTGGCTGACCGAGCGCGACGCCGGTGTGTTGGTCGTGGTGACCCGCGGCGCCGTGGGATTGGCGGGGGAGGACGTCACCGATCTGCCCGGCGCGGCGGTATGGGGTCTGGTGCGCTCGGCGCAAACCGAGCATCCGGGTCGCATTGTCCTGGTGGATTCCGATGTGCCGCTGGATGCTCAGGCGGTCGCTTCAGTGCTCGCGGTCGGGGAGCCGCAGGTATTGCTGCGCAACGGTCAGGTCCATACGGGGCGGGTGCGGCCCAGCCGCGCGGTCGACGATCTCTTGGTTCCCCCGGACGAGGGACCCTGGCGCCTGGGTATCAGCAACGCCGGCACGTTCGAAAACCTGCGGCTGGAGCCGGTTCCCAACGCCGACGCGCCATTGGAGCCGGGTCAGGTTCGGGTGGCCTTGCGCGCTATCGCCGCCAACTTCCGCGACATCATGATCACCCTGGGCATGTTCACCCACGACGCGCTACTCGGCGGCGAAGGCGCCGGCGTGGTGGTCGAGGTCGGCCCGGGTGTCACCGAATTCGCCGTCGGCGACTCGGTTTACGGTTTCTTCCCCGACGGAAGCGGCACGTTGGTCGCCGGCGACGTACGCCTGCTGCAGCCTATGCCTGCGGACTGGTCATACGCCGAGGCCGCCGCCATCTCGGCCGTCTTCACCACCGCTTACATGGCCTTTGTCCACCTGGCCGATGTCAAGCCGGGCCAGCGGGTATTGGTGCATGCGGCCGCCGGCGGGGTCGGCATGGCCGCGGTCCAGTTGGGCCGGCATCTGGGTCTCGAGATATTCGCGACTGCCAGCCGGGGTAAGTGGGACACGTTGCGGGCCATGGGCTTCGACGACGACCACATCTCGGACTCCCGCAGCCTGGAGTTCGAGGACAAGTTCCGGGCGGTGACCGGTGGCCGCGGGATGGATGTGGTGCTGGATTCACTGGCCGGCGACTTCGTCGATGCCTCCCTGCGGCTGGTCGCCCCCGGCGGCGTGTTCTTGGAGATGGGCAAGACCGACATCCGCGATCCGGGCGTGATCGCCCAGGAATATCCGGGCGTGCGCTACCGCGCCTTCGACCTCTTCGAGCCCGGCCGTCCCCGCATGCATCAGTGGATGATCGAGTTGGCCGGGCTGTTCGACGCCGGTGTGCTGCGACCATTGCCGGTGACCACCTTCGACATTCGACGCGCCCGCGCGGCGTTGCGGTACCTGAGCCAGGCCCGCCACGTCGGCAAGGTAGTCATGACGGTTCCGGACACCTGGGCGGCCGGCACCGTGCTGATCACCGGTGGCACCGGAATGGCGGGTTCGACGCTGGCCCGCCACTTGGTCACGCGACACGGTGTGCGGAACGTGGTGTTGCTGAGTCGCAGTGGCCCTGATGCGCCGGGATCCGCCGAGTTGATCGCGGAATTGGAAGAAGCCGGTTGCCGGGTGCGCGCGGTCGCGTGCGACGCGGCCGACCGGGAGGCGCTGGCCGCGGCGATCGCCGATATTCCGGCGAGCGAACCGCTGACCGGGGTGATCCACGCCGCCGGTGTGCTCGACGACGCGGTCGTCACGTCGTTGACTCCGGACCGAGTCGATGCGGTGTTGCGCGCCAAGGTGGATGCAGCATGGAACCTGCACGAGCTCACTCGTGATCTCGACGTTTCGGCGTTCGTCATGTTCTCGTCCATGGCCGGCCTGGTCGGATCGTCGGGGCAGGGTAATTATGCGGCGGCCAACTCTTTCCTGGACGGGTTGGCCGCGCATCGGCGGGCCCTTGGGCTGCCCGCGGTCTCACTGGGATGGGGGCTGTGGGATCAGGCCAGCGCCATGACCGGTGGGCTGGACGCGGCCGACCTCGCCCGCCTCGGTCGCGACGGGATCCTGGCCCTGTCTTCGGACGAGGCGATGGAATTGTTCGACACCGCACTGATTGTCGACGAGCCGTTCATGGCGCCCGCCCGCATCGACCTGAACGCGTTGCGTGCTCACGCTGCCGCGGTGCCGCCGATGTTCGCCGACCTGGTCAACGCGCCGGCGCGGCGTCAGGTCGACGACTCGCTGGCTGCCGCGAAATCGAAATCGGCTCTGGCGCACCGTCTGCACGGGTTGCCAGAACCGGAACAGCACGCGGTACTCCTGGACCTGGTCCGCTCACACATCGCCACGGTGCTGGGTAACACCACGCCCGAAGCGATCGACCCGGACAAGGCGTTCCAGGATCTGGGCTTCGACTCACTGACCGCGGTCGAAATGCGTAACCGGCTGAAAACGGCTACCGGGCTGGCGCTTTCACCCACCCTCATCTTCGACTACCCGACACCGAACGGGTTGGCGGGCTACATCCGCAGCGAACTTGCCGGGGTGCCACAAGAAATCACTTCCGCCCCGGTCGTTCGCGCCGTCGGCGACGACCCGATTGTGATCGTCGGCATGTCGTGCCGCTATCCGGGCGGGGTGAATTCTCCCGACGATTTGTGGCAGATGCTCATCGAGCGCCGCGACGTGCTCTCGGAGTTCCCCTCCGACCGCGGTTGGGATCTGGCCGGCATTTACAGCCCGGATCCCGATGTTCCGGGCACCTGCTATACCCGCACCGGAGGCTTCGTAGACGGAGTCGCGGACTTCGACCCCGCCTTCTTCGGCATCGCGCCGAGTGAGGCGTTGGCCATGGATCCCCAGCAGCGGATGTTCCTCGAGCTGTCATGGGAAGCCTTGGAGCGGGCCGGGATTGAGCCCGGTGCGTTGCGGGGCAGCGCGACGGGCATGTTTGCCGGAGTCTACACGCAGGGCTACGGCATGGGCGCCGCCCCGGCCGCGGAGGGCTTCCGCCTGACCGGGCAGTCGTCGAGTGTCGCGTCGGGCCGAGTGTCGTATGTGCTGGGGCTGGAGGGGCCGGCGGTGTCGGTGGACACGGCTTGTTCGTCGTCGTTGGTGGCGTTGCACATGGCGGCGCAGTCGCTGCGCTCCGGCGAGTGCGACCTGGCGCTGGCCGGCGGCGTCACAGTGAACGCCACACCCGACATCTTCGTGGAGTTCAGCCGCATGCGCGGGTTGTCCGCGGATGGCCGGTGCAAGGCCTACGCGGGGGCAGCCGACGGCACCGGGTTCTCCGAAGGCGGCGGCATGCTCGTCCTCGAGCGCTTGTCGGATGCGCAGCGACTGGGTCACCCCGTGCTGGCGGTGGTGCGGGGTTCGGCGATCAACCAGGACGGCGCCTCCAACGGCTTGACCGCGCCCAACGGTCCGTCCCAGCAGCGAGTGGTGCGCGCCGCGCTGGCCAATGCCGGATTGTCCGCGGCCGAGGTCGACGTGGTCGAAGGCCACGGCACGGGAACCACGTTGGGCGATCCCATCGAGGCACAAGCGCTGCTGGCCACCTACGGGCAGGACCGCGGCGAGCCGCTGCTGTTGGGGTCGATCAAGTCGAACATGGGACACACGCAGGCCGCTGCCGGTGTGGCCGGGGTGATCAAGATGGTGCTGGCGATGCGTCACGACCTGCTGCCGGCGACGCTGCACGTCGACGAACCCAGCCCGCACGTCGACTGGTCGATGGGATCGGTGGCGTTGCTGACCGAGCCGCAGCCCTGGAGCGCGAAACGTCCGCGCCGCGCCGGCGTGTCGTCATTCGGGATCAGCGGCACCAACGCGCACGTGATCATCGAGGCCGCGCCCGTCGAGGCCGCGGCCGTGGTGGAACGCGCCACGGCGCCGGTGTTGCCGTGGGTGGTGTCGACGAAATCGTTGCCGGCGTTGGGCTCTCAGGCCGCGCGGCTCGCCGAGTACCTACGCCAGCGCGGTGACCTCGACGCCGGTGATGTGGCGTGGTCGTTGGCGGGCCGGTCGAACTTCGAGCATCGTGCCGTCGTCGTCGGTGGTGATCGCGAGCGGTTGCTGGCCGGCCTCGACGAGTTGGCCGGCGGTGAACTCGGATCGGTCGTCCAGGGCACGGTCACGCCCGGCGGTAAGACGGTCTTCGTCTTCCCCGGCCAGGGCGCCCAACTGCTCGGCATGGGCATGGGTTTGCACGCCGCCTACCCGGTGTTCGCCGAGGCGTTCAACACCGTCGTGGCCGAATTGGATCGGCATCTGCTGCGGCCGTTGCGCGAAGTCATGTGGGGCCACGACGAAAAGATCTTGAACACCACCGAATTCGCCCAGCCCGCGTTGTTCGCGGTGGAAGTCGCCCTGTTCCGGTTGCTCGAATCCTGGGGCGTCCACCCCGACTTCGTGCTGGGGCACTCGATCGGTGAGCTGTCGGCCGCGCACGTCGCCGGTGTCTTGTCGCTGGAGAACGCGGCGGTACTGGTCGCCGCTCGCGGCCGCTTCATGCAGGCCCTGCCCGAGGGTGGGGCGATGATCGCCGTGCAGGCCACGGAGGAGGAAGTGCGCCCGCTGCTGGTTCCCGGCGTCGGCATCGCCGCCGTCAACGGGCCGACGTCGGTGGTCATTTCAGGCGTCGAGGACACGGTATCCGCGATTGCGGGCCAACTTCGCGCCGACGGGCGCCGTGTCCACCAGTTGGCGGTGTCCCACGCGTTCCACTCACCGTTGATGGATCCGATGGTCGACGAATTCGGTACGGTCGCGGCCGGGCTGGCCATTGGCAGCCCGACGATACCGATCGTGTCGAACTTGACCGGCCAGCTTGCGGCCGACGACTTCGCTTCGGCGGCCTACTGGAAACGGCACATTCGCGAAGCCGTGCGGTTTGCCGACAGCGTGCGCTTCGTGCATTCGGCCGGCGCAAACCGCTTCCTCGAGGTCGGCCCCAGCAGCGGGCTGACGGCATCGATCGAAGAATCGCTCCCCGACGCTGCGGTGACAACCATGTCGGCGCTACGTAAGGACCGCCCGGAACCGGTGGCCCTGACCACCGCGGCCGCGCAGGGATTCGTCGCCGGCATGGACGTGGACTGGCGCGGCGCCATCGGCAAAGCCAATTTCGTGGAACTGCCCACCTACGCGTTCGAGCGCCGGCGGTTCTGGCTCTCCGGCGACGGTGCCACGGTCGACGCCGCGGGGTTGGGGCTCGCGCCCGGCGAGCACGCCCTGCTCGGTGCGGTGGTGGAACTGCCGGCGTCCGGCGGGGTGGTCTTGACGGGCCGGTTGTCGCCCAGTGCGCAGGGCTGGTTGGCCGACCACGCCGTGGGTGGCGTGGTGCTGTTTCCCGGTGCCGGATTCGTGGAGCTTGCGATCCGCGCCGGTGACGAAGTGGGCTGCGGCGTTGTCGATGAGCTGAATCTGGCGGCGCCGCTGGTATTGCCGGGCTCCGGGTCGGTCGCGGTGCAGGTCGTCGTCGGCGGCGTCGACGAATCGGGTGCCCGTGCGGTGTCGGTCTTTTCGCGTGCCGACGCGGGTTCAGGCTGGTCGTTGCACGCCGAGGGCGTCCTGCGTGCGGGCGAGGTGCAGCCGAGCGCGGACCTGTCGGTGTGGCCACCGATGGGTGCCACCGCGGTCGACGTCGGCGACGGCTATGAACGCCTGGCCCAGCGCGGATACGGCTACGGCCCCGCGTTCCGCGGCCTGACCTCGATGTGGCGTCGCGGTGACGAAGTGTTCGCGGAGGTGACCCTGCCCGCGGACACGGGGGTTTCGGCGGTCGGGTTCGGCGTCCACCCGGTGATGCTCGACGCGGCACTGCACGCGGTGATCTTGTCGTCCGATGGCGACGAACTGCCCGAAGGTTCGATGTTGGTGCCGTTCTCCTGGCAGCAGGTCTCGTTGCACGCCGCGGGCGCGACGGCGGTGCGGGCGCGGATCGTGCCGGTGAGTGATTCGGCGGTGTCGATCGAACTTGCGGACGGGTTGGGGCTGCCGGTGCTCTCGGTGGCGTCGATGGTGGCCCGGCCGGTGACCGACCAGCAGCTGCTGGCGGCGGTCTCGAGTTCGGGACCGGACCGGCTCTTCGAGGTCATCTGGTCGGCGCAGCGGTCGACGTCGGTGCAGCCTGTCGCGGTATCGCCTTGGAGCGCAACGGAATCAGGTGACTCCACGACGCAGCCGTCGGCGGTGGTCTTCGAATCGGTGCCGGTGGTTGACGATGTCGTGGCCGACGTCTACGCGGCCACGCGCGCGGTCCTGCCGGTGCTGCAATCCTGGCTGGCTCGCGACGGCGCGGGCACCCTGGTCGTGGCGACCCGCGGCGCGATGGCGTTGCCGGGGGAGGACGTCACCGATCTTGCGGGCGCGGCGGTGTGGGGACTGGTGCGCTCGGCGCAGACCGAGCACCCCGGCCGCATCGTGCTCGTCGACACCGATGGCCGGTTGGACGACGAGTCCGTCGGAGCGGCGTTGTCGGTGGGCGAGCCGCAGGTATTGCTGCGCGGCGGCGCGGTGTACACCGCGCGGGTGCATGGCAGTCGCGCCGTCGGTGGCCTGCTGGTCCCCCCGGCCGATGGGCCGTGGCGACTCGGTATGAGCAGTTACGGCACGTTCGAGAATCTGCGGTTGGAACGCATCCCGGACGCCGACGCCCCGCTGGCGCCCGGGCAGGTTCGGGTCGCCCTCTCGGCCCTGGCCGCCAACTTCCGCGACGTGATGATCGCGCTGGGGCTCTACCCGGACCCGGACGCCGTCATGGGCATCGAGGCATCCGGCGTTGTCATCGAAACAGGTCCGGACAGTGGACGTTTCGCGGTCGGCGACCGCGTGATGGGCCTGTTCCCCGATGGCACGGGCACGATCGGCAGGACCGACCAGCGCCTGCTCGCCAAGGTGCCGGTTGGATGGTCGCACACCGCGGCCGCCACCACGACGGTGGTGTTCGCCACCGCCTTCTACGCGCTGGTGGACCTGGCCACCGCCAAGCGGGGCCAGCGGGTGCTCGTGCATGCCGCCACCGGTGGGGTGGGAATGGCCGCGGTGCAGCTGGCCCGCCACCTGGGCCTGGAAGTGTTCGCCACCGCCAGCCGCGGTAAGTGGGACACATTGCGGGCCATGGGTTTTGACGAGAATCACATCTCGGATTCCCGCAGCCTGGATTTCGAGGACAAGTTCCGGTCGGTCACCGGTGGGCGCGGCATGGACCTGGTGCTGGACTCGCTGTCCGGCGACTTCGTCGACGCTTCCCTTCGACTGGTCGCCCCCGGCGGCGTGTTCCTGGAGATGGGCAAGACCGACATGCGCGAGCCGGAAGCGGTGGCTCAGGGACACCCCGGTGTTCGCTACCGCGCCTTCGATCTGTTCGAGGCCGGGCCGGACCGGATCGCGCAGATACTCGACGAGCTGGCCACATTGTTCGGTGACGACGTGCTGCGGCCGTTGCCGGTGACCAGGTTCGACGTGCGCCGCGCGCCGGCTGCGCTGAGATATCTGAGTCAGGCCCGCCACGTGGGCAAGGTCGTCATGACCATGCCGGACGCCTGGGCGGCCGGCACTGTATTGATCACCGGCGCCACCGGGATGGCGGGTTCGGCATTGGCCCGCCACGTGGTCACGCGCCACGACGCACGGAACCTGGTGTTGGTGAGCCGGCGCGGTCTCGACGCGCCGGGCGCCGCCGAACTGGTGACGGAACTCAACGCCGCCGGCGCGCAGGTGCAGGTGGTGGCGTGTGACGCCGCCGACCGCGAGGCACTGGCCAAGGTGATCGCCGATATTCCGGTGCAACGGCCGCTGTCGGGTGTGATCCACGCAGCCGGCGTAGTCGACGACGCGGTGATCTCATCGCTCACTCCCGAGCGGGTGGAGGCGGTGTTGCGGGCCAAGGTCGATGCCGCATGGAACCTGCACGAGCTGACCCGTGACCTCGATGTGTCTGCGTTCGTGATGTTTTCGTCGATGGCGGGACTGGCGGGAGCGTCGGGTCAGGCCAACTACGCGGCGGCGAACTCGTTCCTCGATGGGTTGGCCGTGCACCGGCGCACGCACGGGCTGCCCGCGATGTCGCTGGCCTGGGGTCTGTGGGATCAGGCCAGCGCGATGACCGGAGCGCTCGGTGCCGCCGATCGTGCCCGGTTCGGCCGCGACGGAATCGTCGCGATGTCCTCCGACGAGGCGCTCGAACTGATGGACACCGCGCTCATCGTGGACGAGCCGTTCCTGTTGCCCGCCCACATCGACCTTGCCGCCTTGCGGGTCAAGTTCGACGGCGGGACGCTACCGCCGATGTTCGTCGATCTGATCAACGCGCCGACCCGGCGGCAGGTCGACGACTCGCTGGCCGCGGCGAAGTCGAAATCGGCTCTGCTGCAGCGCCTCGAAGGGCTGCCCGAGGACGAGCAACAGGCGGTTCTGCTGGACTTGGTGCGTGCCAACATCGCCACCGTCCTCGGCAACTCCAGCCCAGAGTCCATCGATCCGGACCGCGCATTCCAGGAGCTGGGTTTCGACTCGCTGACCGCGGTGGAGATGCGCAACCGGCTGAAATCAGCCACCGGCTTGGCGCTGTCGCCGACGCTGATCTTCGACTATCCGAACTCCGCCGCGCTGGCCGGTTACATGCATCGGGAACTCGTCGGTGCGGCCGAGCAACAGAGTCCCGCCGCCGCGCCCGGGGAAGCCGAAATCCAGCGCGCCGTCGGGTCGATCCCGGTCAAGCGCCTGCGACAGGCAGGGGTGCTGGAGCTGTTGCTCGCGTTGGCGAACGAGGCCGACGGCGGTCGAGCTGACGGACAGTCGCCGGCCGCCCCGGTGACCTCGGAGAAGGACATCGCGGACATGGACCTCGAGGATCTGGTCAACGCGGCGCTGATGGACGACGACGAATAGCCATGAATTTGCACAGGGCCAATCAGTGAGAGTCGCCGTCACCGGCGCCGGCGGCGTGCTGGGCCGGGGCCTGACCTTCCGCTTGCTCAGCCAGGGCCACGACGTCACCGGATTCGCTCGTCATCGGCCCGAAAGTTGGCCCAGTGCAGCCGAATTCGTCGCAGCCGACGTCCGGGACGCCGATGCGGTCAACCGCGCGATCGCCGGCGCGGACGTCGTCGCCCACTGCGCGTGGGCGAACAGCCCGGGCGCCGACGCCCGGATCAGCCACCAGGTCAACGTCGAAGGCACCCGCAACGTTCTGCGGGCGGTGGCCGAAACCGGGGCCAGCAGGATCGTTTTCGCATCGTCGCCACATGTTTACGGTGGGGGAGACGCGCCGAAGACCGAGCACGATGCGAGAACGCCGGTGAGCGCAGAGGGCCAATGCAAGGCCCGGGTCGAGCAGATGCTCGAGGAGTCGGGACTGGAATGGGTCGCGGTCCGCTCCGCGCTGATTGTCGGCCGAAACGTCGATAACTGGGTGCGTCGGCTGCTGGCCCTGCCGGTGTTCCCCGACGGGTCGGCCGACCGTCTCATGCAGATCGTGCACCTCGACGACGCCCTCAGGCTATTCAACCGGGCGATCGTGGACACCGAAATCGGCACTGGCCCCGTTAATCTCGCGGCCTCGGGCGAGCTGACGTTCCAGCGCCTCGCCGCGGCGCTTGGACGCCCGGTCGTGCGGTTCGGCTTCGAGCTGGCCGAGCTGCAACTGGTGCACGGCGCGGCGTTCATGGATACCGCGCGGTTGCGTGAGCAGTGGGGATTCCGGCCGGCGTGGAACTCCGGTGAATGTGTCGAAGATTTGGCGCTCGCGGTGCGCGGCCGGGTAACGGTGGGCAAGCGGGTGGTGTCGGTGCCCTGGCGGATGGCCCACATCGGCGATCTCCCCTCCGTTGACGCACCGACCGAGGACGGGGTGAAACCCAATTGGGCTGGCCCAGTGGGAGATAACGGCGAGTTCGATACCCCGATCGACCCGCGCTTTCCGACCTTCCTGGCCACCAATTTGTCGGAGGCGCTACCGGGCCCGTTTTCGCCGGCGTCAGCATCGGTGACCGTGCGCGGGCTGCGCGCCGGCGGCGTGGCCATCGCCGAGCGGCTGCGGCCCGGCGGCATCGTCCAGCGCGAAATCGCCACCCGGACCGTCGCCGTTTTCGCCCACCGGCTCTACGGTGCCATCACCTCGGCGCATTACATGGCCGAAACCGTACCGTTTGCCAAGCCCGCGATGATCGTCAGCAACAGCGGATTCTTCGGCCCCAGCATGGCATCGTTGCCGATCTTCGGTGCGGAGCGCCCACGCTCCGAAACCAGCCGCATCCGAAAGCAACTGCGGACCGTTCGTAACATCGGGGTATTCGGCGTCAACCTCATCGGCCTGTCCGGCGGTTCGTCCAAAGACACCCACGAGTTCGTTGCCGATGTTGATCACCTGGAACGCCTGGCCGACGACGTCACCCGGCTGGACGAAGGCCGGCTGCTCAGCCTGATCTCGTTGGCGCGCGACGACGTGGTGCACGGCTGGGTGCTGGCATCCGCGTCGTTCATGTTGTGCGCCGCGTTCAACGTCCTGCTGCGCGGTCTGTGTGGTCGAGACACCGCTGCGCCGGCGGGCCCAGAACTGGTCAGCGCGCGTTCGGTCGAGGCAATGCGGAGGTTGGTGGTTGCCGCACAGCGCGACCCGAAAGTGACAGCGCTGCTGGCCGAACCGGGTGAGCGGCTGGGCAAGCTGGCCGTCGAGGCGCCGGAGTTTCACGCCGCCGTACTGGCCGAGCTTGCGCTGATCGGGCATCGTGGCCCCGCCGAACTCGAGATGCTGTCGATCAGCTACGCCGATGATCCCGAGTTGCTGGTCCGGATGGTGACCAGAGCCATGAGTGTCCCGCCGCCGCCCCAGCCGCAACGAGCCCCGATTCCACTGCACGCCAAGCCGATCGCACAGCTGGCAGCGCGACAGCTCCGCGACCGCGAGGTACGCCGCGACAAGGTGGTGCGGGCCAACTGGGTGTTACGGAACCTAATGCGCGAGTACGGGCGCAGGTTGGTCGAGGCCGGGACATTCGATACCGCCGACGATGTGTTCTATCTGCTCGTCGACGAGCTCGATGCGCTGCCGCCGGATGTGGGCGAGCTGGTGGCCCGGCGCCGGGCCGAACAACGCCGGCTGGCCGCCGTGGTTCCGCCGACCGTGTTCAGTGGGACCTGGCAACCCACCACAACGACGTCGGCGGCTCTCACCAGCGGGGAAACGCTGCGCGGTGTCGGCGTGTGCGGGGGGAAGGTGCGTGGCCGGGTGCGTATCGTGCGGCCCGAAACGATCGACGACCTGCAGCCCGGCGAGATCCTTGTCGCGGAGGTCACCGACGTCGGATACACCGCGGCATTCTGCTACGCCGCCGCCGTGGTGACCGAACTCGGCGGCCCGATGTCACACGCCGCGGTGGTGGCCCGCGAGTTCGGATTCCCGTGTGTAGTGGACGTTGCGGGCGCCACCAAGACTTTGCCGCCCGGCGCGCTTGTCGAGGTCGACGGCACGACCGGCGAAATACAAGTGCTCGAAGTGACCACTTAGGAGGCTGGCTCTCCTCGGCGTACCAGCAATGGTCTACGTCAGGCGGGGGTGAGGCGGATCGGCAAGCGGGTCGGTCCGCGTAGCGAGCTGTGGCTCGACCATTGCGTCGGACCCGCTGGAGTGATTCGGGCGACGCGAGTGACGAGTTGCCGTAGTACGGCTTGGGCTTCCATTCGGGCCAGCGGTGCTCCCAGGCACATGTGCGCGCCGTAGCCGAAGGCGACGTGCGCACGCGGGTCGCGGTCGGCGCGGTACTCGTCGGGATCGTCGAACGCGGTGGGGTCGCGGTTGGCCGCGCCGAAGGACAGCAGCACACGTGATCCGGTGGGGATGGTGACCTCGCCGATCCGGTAGTCGGCCCGGGTGTAGCGGTAGAGGTTTTGGATGGGTGTGGTGACCCGTAACTGCTCTTCGACGGCGAGGGGGATGAGGTCGGGGTTGTTGCGGATCAGGTCGTACTGGTCAGGATGGCGGGCGAGCGTGTCGAACATTCCGCCCAGGAGGTTGGTCGTGGTCTCGTTGCCTGCGATCAGTAGGTGGATGGCGATCAGCAGAAGCTGAGTGTCGGTGAGGCTGCCGTCGGTGTTGTGCTCGATGAGCCGCCCGAGCACGGTGTTGGACCCTTTGAGTCCGCCGGTTGCGAATTGGCTTGTGAAATAACGTTGTAACGCCACCATCGCTGATATCGACTTGGCCGCGTCGACGACACCGGAGAGCGTGGGCTTCAGTTCCATGACTCCAACGGCGCGTTCGGACCAACGACGAAAGTCGCCGACGTCGGTGTCGGGTACGCCCAGGATCTGGGCGATCAAGCGTATTGGCATCGGTATGGCCAAGCGCTGCACGACATCGCAGCCTTGGTCATTCAGCACATCGGTGACCAATTCGATGGCTAGCTTCTCGGTCATCTCCTGCCATGACTTCATGGCGCCCTTGCTGAATCCGGGCTGGACTTGCTTGCGCAGCCGGGTGTGTTCCTCACCATCGGTGAGCACCGCCAATGAGCCGGACATCCGCAGGCGCGTTACCCCTTGGGTGCTGGTGACCTGTTCGGTGTCGCGCAACGCGGCCCGCACGTCGTCAAGGCGGCTGATGATAAAGGCGGCCCGCCTCGGGTTGTAGTGCACGCGGCCGCTTCGGTGCAGGGTGCGGTACGCGTCGAACGGGTCCGCGGCAGTGGCAGGGTCCTGCGGGTCGTAGTCGGTGTTGATCGCGCCGGTCCAACCGTTGTAGCCGCGTCGGCGGGTCCGGACGGCGGCGGCGACATTCATCCGCACGAGACCAGCGACTGGTCTGAGGGTTTCGGTCGCCTTCTGGGCGGTCTCTGTGATCGACACCGTCGTTCCTATTCTGATCGCTGAACTGGGCGACCGTCGCCGCGTCGCGTGCGGAGTTGGGTACGAAGGATGCTGATCGTCAAGTAGGTGATGTAGCAAACGGACAATATGGGCGTTGGTCGACGCGTGTGCGGGCGCAGCATGAGAACGCCGAGCGCCGTTTCGATCGCGCCGTTGACGTATGTGAAAGTGCGAGCGTGGTGGGGGAAACCGAGGCGATTGAAGGGATCGAAGATCCACGGAACGAGGAAGTGCGCCATGCCGATCAGGCCGCCCAGTAGGCCAAGCGCTCGGCGTGCGCGTTCGCCGCGAGTGTCAATGTCCGCCATGGCGATGTTGTCCTTCTTCGCGGGGCTACGCGTTGCGCGCGGTCGCGATCATGTTCTTGAGCGTGAACGCCGCCAGAACGCCACCGTCGCAGGCGATGTCCACACCGGTGAGGTAGCCGGCTTTGGTCGAAGCGCAAAAAGCCAGCACTTCGGCGACCTCCTCGGGCTTTCCAAAGCGCTTCAACGCGGCCAGTTTTACCATCGCACCCGATCCGGCTTGCTCCTCCAACCTGCCCATCTCGGTGTCGATGCTGCCCGGAGAAACCGAGACGATCCGGGCACCGCGGCTGCCGAATCGGGCCGCTTGAGAGGCGCAGTACCACGTCACGAAGTTCTTGCTGATGGAGTACGCCAAACCGGGGCGCATTCCGGTCGGCATGATGTTGCAGGCCGAGGTCACCTTCGCCATGAAGCGGTCCTCGTTGCGCAGAGCGTCCTTGAACCGCCACTTGGGGATGAGCAGCCGAGGGAACATGTGCGCGGCCATGGACGCGACATTGACGATGGCGAACCCCTCACGCGCCAGCGGGAGGAACGCCTCGTTGACATGGACCGTGCCCAACGCGTTGATGCGCAGGATGTGCTCGGCATCGCCCATGCTGGGACTGACACCCGCCGTGTGGATCACCGAGGTCACCGAGCCCAACGATGTCGAGGTGGCGATCAGCTCGGCGACCGAAGAGCGGTCGGTCACGTCGCAGTCGACCGCCACGCAGTCGATGCCGAGGCTCTGAAGTTCGGCTGACGCCGCCTCCAGCCGGCTAGGGCTGACATCGCTGACGACGACCAGCCGGTCTTGCCCGACGATCTTGGCCGCGGCCAGTCCCATGCCACCCGCGCCTCCGGTGATGACGCACAGCTGCTCGTGCATGTAGTTGCCCTTAGAACCTGACGCCGGTCCTCGCGTTAGTGGCCGGTGCAGCCGGGTCAGCGATGACTACCGGTGAATTACGAGATGTTTTTTCTCGTTAATCCTGACACATCTTGGCGCCGTTGCCTAGGCGCGACGTCGAGCAATTGCTCTAGGTTCTCTATGTGAGCCAATCCCGGCGGGGACGACCACGGAGCGCGGCTGTGCACGAGGCGATCCTGGAAGCCACCCGGTCGCTTCTCGTCAAAGCCGGCTACAGCGGAGTCTCGATGGACAAGGTCGCCGCTATCGCCGGCGTGGGTACCCAAACGGTGTATCGACGTTGGCCGTCAAAAGGTCCCCTGGTGGCCGAGGCGGTCATGCAGGCCTACGACCAGACCAACTTCGCGCTTCCGGACACGGGAAACACGGTCGAGGACTTGAGAACATGGATGCGCGCGTATGCCGAAATCGGTTCGGCTGCCGAGAACGTCGCCCTCATCCGCGCTCTCGCTGCTGCCGCTGCTGAAGACTTGAGCGACCGCGACACCCTATACCGCCAACTCACCAGCCGTTTCCACGATGCAGTGTCAGATCGGTTACGCGTCGGAATCTCGGTGGGCCAGGTTCGGGGGGATGCCGACGTCGAAGCCGCCGCCGACGCATTAATCGGAGCCACGCTCTACCGGATGCTCAGCGTTACGACATCAGCCCATGAAACCACCGAACGCTACTACGGACTGATAGACACACTGATGTGCGGCATCTCGCCGCACAACTGAGCTTCTGGCACCCCACCTATCGCGCTTCAGGTATCGAACTCGAGCGGTAGGCGCGTGGGCCCACTCATGCCGAGAAGTGGCCGCCACGGCGGCTTTTCGGTGCACCGCGGATGCGTCAGGCGGCGGGAAAGAATCTTGAGCGCTTCAGAGAGTTCCCGCCGGGCAAGATTTGCGCCCAGGCAGTAGTGAGCTCCACCACCGAAGGTCAAGATGGGCGGCGGATCGTTGCGAGTGATGTCGAAGCGGGTGGGGTCCTCGTAGATCGACGGATCACGGTTGGCGGCATAGGTGTTCACGATGATGAAGGTGCCGGCCGGGAAGGTGTAGTCACCGACTGTGACGTCATCGGTGACACTGCGCAGGGTGCTGCACATCGACGGGGAGTGGCGCATCGTTTCTTCGACGGCTCTCATTCCGAGCTCGGGCTTGTCGCGGAGCAACGCCCACTGCTCTGGGTGCTCGCACAATACTTGCATCGAGGCGCCCAACTGCGTTCGGGTGGTGTCGGTTCCGGCCAGCAGGATGCTGAACGCCAGCATCTTGACTTCACCGGCGTCGAGGCGATCGCCTTGATCTTCTGCCCGGATGAGTTCCGAGAGTAGGTCGTGGGTCAGCGCCCCGCGTCGATTGGCGATCATCGCGTCGACGTATTCATCGAAAGCGTCCCAGGCCTTCAGAACCTTAGGCTCCTCCTCGGCGAGATTGCAGTCGAAGCTGACCACTTTGAAGATGTCCTCTGCCCATTTCGAGAACAGCTGCCAATCTTCCCGTGGCGCACCCAGCAGAGCGCAAATGACTGGAATCGGATATGGGCGCGCGATCTGCTCCACGAACTCGCAACTTCCTTCCGCGACAACCGCGTCGGCGAGCTCATTGATGACCGCATGGATCGTTTCGTCCATGCGGGCGGTTGCCCGGGGTGTGAATGCCCTCGACACCAGGCTGCGCAACCGGCGATGCGCGGCGCCGTTCATGCACAGGATGCTGGCAACGACACGATCCCAGAGCTCACCCGATGTCACACCGTGGGCGGTGAGGTGAATACCCGGCGGGATCACGAATCGCGGGTCGCCGAGGACGGTTCGGGCAAGTTCATAGGAGAGCACCTCCGGGCCCACGGGACCCAGCGCGATCGGTGCCACCTGCTGGGCGGCCCGAAATTGTGGATAGATCTCCTGGGGCGTGTCGGTAACGTCGTAGCGCAGCGTCGGTAGATCGGCGTCGAAGACGCTCGCTGGTGCGGTGTTGACGGTCACGGTGCTACTCCAATCACGGAATGTTGGTCGCCAGGAACGTCAGGGGCAGGCCCAGGATCGATACGTCGTTTTCGTCGAGGTAGGAGCCCTCGCCCTCGAAGTGCTGCCGGAATCGAGCTGTCGCACCGTAGCGCTCGGCCACAGCGTCAGCAGAAGAGGCGTCCGGCACTCCGATCACCACGGTGTACACGCCGTCGCCGTGACGTTGCAGGAACTCAGCCACCGCGCCGGCCACCTGCCCGGTCGACCCGGGTATCGGGCTGATCAGCTCGATACCCCGACTCCAGTCGAGGTCGATGTCCAAGCCGAGCTCGGTCAGCTGAAGGGGCTCGAAGGCGAATCCCAGATCGCTGAACATCTGCGTCGCGTCGGCATGTCGTTCCGGGGCCACGGCGAAGACGACATGATGCAGCGACGGTTCTTGCTTTGCGGTCATGGCCCGGCTTTCTGTTCAACTGGTTGTCAAGACTCCGCGCGGAAGGAGCAGCGGTAGGTCGGTGTAGGTGGTGATGCCGGGCGGCGCGGCGATGACGGCGGGTATCGCGGTGATCGCCGGCATTGCGGTGATGGTGAGGCCCAGCATGATGTAGTCGTCCAACGTCGTACCGTCAAAGTCCGGCGGTGGGAGGAAACTCAGCGTGGTTCTGATGGTCGGGCGGCCCTGCACCTCGACCGTGTAACCCATGTCCAGCGGCCAATCCGGTTCCAGCGTCTGTCCTTTTCGCCATTGGCCGCCGATTTCGATGACCTCTCGACCAGCCAGTATCCCTGTCCAGCGAACGTGGATGCCGGCGACGCAACCCTTCGCGATGGTCCAGTCTCCGGGCAGGTGCAGATCCTCCGTGGTCTGGGCGTACTCGGCTTGACAACGGACCTCGTCGAGCTCGACGCCGAGGGCGTCGGCGAGCAGTAACACGCCGTCGCGGAAGATGCCGGATCCTTTCTCGGTGACGGCCGGGAGGTCCTGCTGATCGATCGGATAGCCGAAGCCCATGGGTATCTCGGTCGCCGGAGAGTTATAGATCGTGGTATCAAAGGATTCCAGCACCGAAACCTTATCCACCCGGTCGGAGAGCCCCGCGGACACGATGGTCAACAGTTGGATGAAGCCGGGGTTGATGCCAGTGCCGAAGATGCTCGATCCGCCCGCTTCGCACGCCCGCGCGATCCGCTCGCGGCCCTCGCCGAGGAAATGGCCGGTGACGAACCCGGCCGTGCCCACCACGTTGATACCTGCTTCGAGGATGCGAACCAGCTCGTTCACATTGGCGAACATCGGGTTGTAGATAATGCAATCCGGCTTCAGCGCGAGCAGCGCCTCGACGTCGTTGGTGGCCTTCACGCCGAGGGTTTCGATTCCGCACAGCTCGCCGACATCGCGCCCGGCCTTCTCCGGCGACCAGGCGTAACACCCGACGAGCTCCAGTGTGGGATTGGCGGCTATCGCCCGCACCGAACTCTTGCCGACGTTTCCCGTCGTCCACTGGACGACGCGGTACGTCAAGGGTGTGACCCTGCGTGCTGTTGGGCGGCCTGGCGGGCGAGCCTATCGTTGTGGATCTTGACGAGTTCGCGGAACCCGAGCCTGTGGTATTTCGGTATCGGCTGGATGCCCCACACGTCCTGCGCGGTGGCCTTGCCCTCGGCGCCCTCCGGCGGCCCGAAGGGCGGGTACGGATACTTGCACTCCAGGGTGTCGTTGGAGTAGCGAATCTTGAGCAGCTCGCTGCAGATTTGGGTGAGGCTAAGCGTGGGGTAGCCGTAATAGACGGCCATGAAGGGCAACGTGAACGCACCTTCGAGCACGAGTGCCACCAGGCATACCAAGACGGCCCGCTTGATCCATTTGTGCATGCGTGCGTAGTACGGCGTGGTACCCGGCTCGAGATCCGTGGTCGGTTCTTGTTCTTCGGTGGGCGACGGTGCGGTCATGGCACAGCTCCTTGAGGCCTAGTCGGTGAAGATTTCGCGGTTGACGGTGTGCAGGTAGGGGATGGCGAGGAACGGGGTGATGTAGAAGATGTCGTAGAGCCACCAGCCGATGACCGGGAATACGACGCCGGCGTACCGCACGTCGGCGAACATGGTCATGTTGAAGACGTAGGCGGACCAGATCACCACGCCCATCCAGCAGGTGACGACCATCCACTGATGGCCCCACCGCTTCATCTGTAGGAACCCGATCGCCGCGGCGACCCGCATGGAGAACACCGTGAGGATCAGCCCGGCCACGTAGGCCTTCTCGCCCGGTCCCGCCGCGCCGCCGACCCAGAGCTCGTTGTAGTGCCAGAAGTAGCCCGCATCAAACATGTTGCCCCAGCCCACCATCAGGACCCGGTTGATCAACGTGTGGTTGGCGACCAGGTCCAGGGCCCAGCCCAGGCTGTTAAGCATTCCGTCGATGAGGACCAGATAACCGATCAGCGTCACGATCATGGGCCGCACCGACAGGCCGGCGCGCAGCGCTTGGCGCTGCAGCCACACCCCGCGCATGAAGATGGGGAATCCGATCAGGCCCGGCGCCCACATGCCCATCAATGCCGCGCCGACGATCATCCACTTGTCGGCGCGGCGCTGTGCCTGGCGGGACTCGTCGTGGTGATCCTCGAAGCTGACCGAGCCGGTTGCCTGCGCGGCAACAGGTTTCACAGGTCCCACCACCCTCGGGCGAATGACATGTACAGCTGGATGCCGAACATCGCCAGCAGGTAGCCGTAGATGAAGATCTGGAAGACGATGAGCGCCCTCTTGCGCTTCTGTTCCTGTTGGTCCATGCCGGGCTCCTTTCTCATGGGGTCGCGCTCGGGGCGTCGGTGGCGGCCAGGCTGGCTGCCGCGACTTCACGAAGTCCGTCGGTGACTGCGCCGTCGGTGCTCAGTGGCGCGAGTATGCACGCATCGGCCGCATCCAATTCGGTTGCGCCGGCGGCGATCAGGTGCGCGGTCGTGAGCAACACCCTGGTCGACGGCGGCTCGAAGTGAAAGGCTTCGTCGGCCGTGCGGATGGCAACCGCGCATTCGACCAACCGCCGCGCCGTCGTGAGGGGAATTCCGGCCTCGGCGACAATCACTTCGGCCTCGCGCTCGGGGGACAGATACCTCATCGCGAGTGTGACAAACCGCTGGCGGAACGACGGTTTGAGCTCCTTGAGCGAGCTGCGATACGCCGGGTTGTAGGAACACACCAGCATGAAGGTGTCCGGTGCCGTCACGACTTCGCCGGCGCGGTCGAGGTACAGCGCACGCCGGTGATCGGTGAGCGAATGCAGGATGGCCAGCGAGTCGTGGCGAGCTTCGACGACTTCGTCGAGATAGCAGATCGCGCCGGCTTTCACGGCCCGGGTCAGCGGGCCATCGGTCCACACCACGTCGCCACCGGTCACCATGAAGCGGCCGACGAGGTCGGAGCTGGTGAGGTCGTCGTGGCAACTGATGGTGACGACCGGTCGTTGCAACAGCAGGCCCATGTGCTCGACGAAACGTGTCTTGCCGCATCCCGTTGGGCCGGTCAGCATCACGGGCATGCGCTGGCGGAAGGCCTGCTCGAACAGCTGAACTTCGTTGCCGTTGGCGAAATAGAGATCGGTGGCAGCGTTCATGCGGCGACCAGTTCACGATGGACATGGGCCAACACCCTCGGGAGCTCCTCTACACGTTGGATTCGTTGCGACCGTCGGGGACCGAACACCTCGGGAAGGGGATCAACCCGGGTCGGTCCGACCCCGAGGTAGTACGTCGACACGCCGGCGTCGTTAGCCTCCTCGACGGCGTGCGCGGCATCCGCCCAGGCGTACCGGCCTTCATAGCCTTCATCGGAGATCAGGCCGTCGCCGATGACGATCAGCAGCCGACGCTCGGAGGCGTGCGCCAGGAGTCGGCTCGTCAAATGGCGCAGCGGCGCGCCGAGCCTGGTGTATCCGCGGGTGGGCAGGCCAAGCCCGCTTGGAGCCACCAGCCGGCGGTCTTCGAAGTCCTTGAGGCAATGGACCTCGACCCGATGGCGGGTATTGCCGGTGAATACAAAGACGCCGTGTCGCTCGCGCGCCAGTGTCATGGCGCGCGAAAGCGCGTCGGCACAGGCCAATTCCAGTCGAAAGATTCGCCCGCCGTGCACCCCGAGCGAGGAACTGCCGTCAAGCAGTACTGCCGTCGTGACGTCACGGGTGCTGGGCAGCAACTCACGGAATATCTTCGGCTCCTTGGCTTCGCCGGTGGTCAGGTCGATGTAGTGGTTGACGTATTGGTCGACGTCGAGGTCGGAGCCGTCCTCGAGGCGATTTGTCATCGCACGATGGGTGTGTTCTTCGAACCACTTCCGTACGTCGACGGCTACTGGCACAGGACGGCGACTGCGCCGGGCGTCTGCACGCTCGATCACGGCGACGTGGTCGTGCATGAACCGCTTTGTCCACATGTTCCATTCGGGATAGGGGATACCGGGCCGGTGTTCTGGCGTGACGTCGAAATCGTTGTCCTGGGGCCGGCTCGGCGGTGGCAGGTTGGGATTGCGGACGCCGCCGTCGCCGCCGACGGGAACCGAGTACGGCCGCGGAAGGCGCTTTTGCGTTGTCGTCCATGGCATCCTGCCGAAGCTGCGACGCAACCGGTCGGTCACCCCCTGCGGCATCGTGTAAGCCAGCGGCAGATTGCCCAGCAGTGGATGAACCGTCAATGCCTGCTCTTTGGCCGCCAACGCAATTGCCCTGTTGAGCATGTGTTCCGCGGCCATATCGCCGGCTTCGGGATCGATCTCCGGAAGCAGCCGCTGCAGCTCGGGCAGCAGGCCCGGCCATCGCGATGCTATCCAGCCAAGCGCGACGCCGGCTTCGACAAGCGTGAGCGCACGCAGCTCGCGAGCGGACAACTCATTCAGACGATATTCGGTGATTCGTTCTTTCGACGGCGAACATTGAAGGGCCACACCGCATGTCAGGGTTCTGCGTGTCCAGCCGGGGTTCGACAGGCCGGTCGCGGGGTAGGGAACATGAACGAACGTGAGCGCGGCATTCAGACCGAAGCAACGCCGATCACCGGTGACGAGCCGGACGCCCTCGCGACGTTGCTCACTGAGCGCGACGGCCGTCACGGAGCAGCTCCGTTCCAGGGCCATCGCCGCGGAATCTTCAGCCATCAGGGGCATCCCATGCGTTCCGGCGGCCCGGTCCACCGTTCAGAAAGTACCGATGTTGGAGAACAGCCAATACCAGAACCAGATGATCAGGCCGGTGCCGCCCCACGCGGCGACGTAGCGAAGGATTTCCCACACATAGCCCACGATTTGACCTCCTCGGTGACGTAGTCATGCGATGCGTGCTGAGATCTCGAAAACTTTCTCGGTACAGCGAGACTCCCCGGCGATCGGCTTGTCGACTGGATTCCACGTCGCGCATGTCAGTCGGAGAAGAGTTCGCGGTTGACGGTGTGCAGATAGGGGATTGCCAGGAACGGGGTGATGTAGAAGATGTCGTAGAGCCACCAGCCGACGACCGGCAGTACGACGCCGGCGAAGCGCACGTCGGCGAACATGGTCATGTTGAAGACGTAGGTAATCCAAATCACCACGCCCATCCAGCAGGTGACGACCATCCACTGATGGCCCCATCGCTTCATCTGCAGGAAGCCGATCGCCGCCGCGATTCGCATGGTGAAGACCGTCAGGATGAGACCGACCTCCATGGCTTTTTCGCCAGGACCGGCCGCGCCGCCGACCCAGAGTTCGTTGTAGTGCCAGAAGTAACCGGCGTCGAACATGTTGCCCCACCCGTTCAGCAGCACACGGGCCAGCAGAGTATGGCTTGCCACCAGGTCGAGTGCCCATCCGACAGTGTTGATCGCGGCGTCGATGATGACCAGGTAGCCGAGCAACGTGACCAGCATTGGACGGACGGAAAGCCCATCCCGTTGGGCTCTGCGCAGTAACCGCACTCCCCAGAGGAACAGTGGCAGGCCGAAGACGCCGAGGGCGGCGGTGCCGATCAGGAGACTGCCGGAGATAAGCCACTTGTCGGCCTGACGCTGCGCGTATTGCGACCGCTCCATGTGTTCGTCGATTGTCAGCCCCGGTGAGGCAGCGCCACCTGGCCCGGCTCCCGTGCCAGTGCCGGCATCACGCTGTCGCAGCTTCGGCAGATTCACGAACCCTCCATCCGATTGGATCGGCTTCCGCACTATAACAGGCTGACTACAGTCAGCAGAAGGCCGCGACACCGCCGCATGAAAGCTGAAGTTGATCTTTTGGTCCCGACTGCTGCACAGTGCCATTAGCCGGTTCAGCGGCTAGATCCGAGCGAACTGCCGCCGCTGAAGCTGCAGCTCCGGCGGGCTATTACTGACAAAAGTCAGCCCTGAATCGTTGACACACCATTCAAGGCGCGCCTACGCTCAGCGAGCACTCAGCCGTTCCGGCCCTGCAAGAGGAGTAGCGATGACACCCAAGTCGCCGCCCGAGAAGAAGTATCGCGTAATCCAGTGGGGCGTCGGCAATGTCGGGACGATCGCGCTCCGTCATTTTGTTCACAACCCTGCCTACGAACTGGTCGGAGTGCTGTGCAATCGTCCGGAGAAGGTGGGCAAGGACGCCGGCGAACTGTGCGGAAAAGCACCGACCGGTGTGTACGCGACCAACGACAAGGCTGTCGTCGAGGCACTCGATGCCGATTGCGTGTTCTATGCGCCCTTATGGTCGGACCCAGATGAGGTGTGCCGCTTGCTGCGCGGCGGCAAGAACGTCGTCGCGTCAGGTGGCGCGTGGTGGTATCGAACCGAGCACAGCCGGGCGGACATCGACAAGATCGACGCCGCCTGCCACGAGGGCGGCACGTCGTTTCATGCCGGTGGTGTGAATCCGGGTTTTGCCGGCGACCTGCTCGTCCTGACACTGGCGCGGATCGTCAGTCAGATCGACACTATTCATATCTACGAGGTGGTGAATTTCGGGCGGGACACGCTGAAGTACTTGTTCGAGATGGGCATGGGGAGCGATCCGGCCGGGTTTGAGGATGGCCCGAATCTGCTGGGGCAAGCATGGCCATTGTTCGCGCAGTCGATGGCAATGGTCGTGGAGGGAATGGGTAAAACGGTTGACAAGTACACGACCGAGGTGGAGCTCGGCGTCGCCACGCGGGACATCCCCTTCGAAGGCGGGGAGACCAGCGACATGCCGGGCTTCAAGGGCGTGATCAAGAAGGGCACCGTCGCTCGCCAGCATCACAAATGGACGGCGTGGGTCGAGGGGAGACCTCTCATCATTTTTCATGAGATATACACAATGGATACCTTCGATGCTATTGAACCGCAAGAGGATTGGCCCCAGCATTACCACTACCGCATAGTGATCGAGGGCGATTCATCCACCGAGCTGATCTTGCAGGGGGCGCGGGACCCGAATGGCGGCTACGCCCTGCCCGGCTATACCTGGACCGCGATGGGGCCCGCGAACGCGATTCCCGCGGTTTGCGACGCTCCACCGGGGTTCATGTCCCACAAGGAACTCGGGCTCATGCCGCTGCGAGGCGTCATACGGCCTTAGTGCCGCCGCGCGTTAAGGCTTCAGGCTGCGCAATGTCCTCGCGACGTAGTCTTCCAGCAGGGCGTGGCCGGTCGGCCAGTGGTTGGTCGTAATCAACAGGGCGTAGAGGCCCAGCAGAAAGAACACCGCACTGTTCATGGGATTGACGTCCGGATCGGTCTCACCGCATTCTTGAGCCCGCGCGATCTCCTGGGCGACCAATACGATCAGAGGGTGATCCCTGCCGTCTTCGGTAGGGGGACGAGTTTGGGAGAAATGCAGTGCGAGAAAGTCATTGAAGAGCAGATCGCCTAGCCGACGTTCCAAGCCGACCACCAAGCGGACCGCCTCGTTCAACGAAGAAACAAGATCGTGCTTGGACTTCAAGAATTGAGCGAACTGCTTGGCTATCCGGTCTTCTTCGCGACGCTCCAACTCCAGCAGCACGTGCTCTTTGGTGGGGAAGTGGAAAAAGAAGGTGCCGTGGGCAACCCCTGCCGCGGCCACGATGGCACTGACGTCGGCCTCGGCCATACCGGCGCGGGCGAACTCGGCGATCGCGGCGCCCATCAATCGCTCCCTCGTCTGCAGGCGCTTCGCTTCGCGTGCCGACACCCGGTCCGTCACAGCCATCTCAATTCCTCACAGTTGACCCGACTCCGGCAAGAGTTCCAAGGATAACTAAGCCATTATGCCGTGTTATCGCCAAAAAGGCTTGCATAACTTGACTATTGTCGGATCGCACCGACCGCCACAGATCCCGATCGCACAATATCGTTGACTTTAGTCAGCAATACTCCCTAGATTGAACTCGCACTTACCACGCATGGTCAAAGGAGCCCCGGCATGGCATTGGAGCAGTTCCGCCTCGATGGACAGGTCGCAATCGTCACTGGCGCCGGGAAGGGCGTCGGCGCGGGCATAGCGCGGGTCTTGGCGGAGGCGGGCGCCACGGTCGTCGGGACCGCACGCACCGAGGCGGACATCGTCGGCACGATTCGAGGCATCGAGGCCGCGGGCGGCAAGGGGCTGGCGCTCGTGGCCGACGCGATGAGTCGTCCCGACGGGGAGCGGGTCGTGAACGCCGCGATGGAGCGGTTCGGCCGCATCGACATTCTGGTCAACAATGTCGGTGGGTCGACCTACGCGCGGTTCTTGGACATCACCGACGAGGACTTCCGGCACACGTTCGACTGGTGCGTGACGTCGGCGTTCATCATGAGTCAGCTCGCTGCCCCACACATGCTCAGCGCCGGACACGGTTCCATCATCAACATCTCGTCGGGCTCGGCCCGGTTCGGCATCCGCGCACTGACCGCATATTGCGTCGCGAAGGGCGGCCTGGAAGCGCTAACCCGCGCTATGGCACAGGAACTCGCCCCAAAAATTCGCGTCAACGCCATCGCCCTGGGTTCGTTCGCCACCGACGGCCTGAAGGGCAGCCTGGATCTGATGCCCGGTTCGCTGGAGAAGATGCAGGAGGCCACGCCGCTGCACCGGCTGGGCGACGTCGAGGACCTGGGGCGGCTCGCGGTATATCTCTGCACCCGCGATTGTTACGCAACAAACGCGACCTTCCACGTCGACGGCGGCATCGACTCCAACAATTCGCCGCTGCCGATACCCGACTACTGACCCCGCGCCGCGATTGGACGCGCCATGATGGTGCATCATCCGCCGCTGGAAGGACGAAGGTAACCGTGCGCAGAGTCATCCAATTCTCCACCGGAAACGTGGGCCGGCACTCGTTGCGAGCCATCATCGGCAGACCGGATCTCGAACTGGTCGGCGTGCACGCCGCCAGCGCCGAGAAGATCGGTCAGGATGCGGCGCGGTTGTGCGGACTGGACGAACCGACCGGTGTCATCGCCACCGACGACATCGACGCGCTGGTGGCCCTGGGCGCCGACTGCGTGGTTTACACGTCGCAGGGCGAAACTCGGCCGATGGAAGCCATCGAACAGATGGCCAAGTTCCTCGCGGCAGGCACCAATGTCGTCGGCACGTCGATGGTCTGGCTGGTCACACCGCGCCACGCCGACGATTGGCTGCGGGAGCCCCTGGAGCGTGCTTGTGCGGCCGGCGACGCCTCGCTCTATGTCAACGGCATCGACCCCGGTTTCTCCGGCGATACGCTGGTGCATTCGGCGGCCAGCCTGACCACCCGCATCTCCTCGATCACCGTGCAGGAGATCTTCGATTACGGAAACTACGACGACGCCGAGTTCACTGGTGCTGCAATGGGATTCGGGTCGAAGCCGGACGATGACTCGCCGATGATGTTTCTGCCCGGGGTGATCGTGTCGATGTGGGGCGGTCAGGTCCGCAGCCTGGCGGACAATCTCGACATCAAACTGGACGAGGTGCGCCAGCGCGTCGAACCCTGGTACACGCCGGAACGAATCGAATGCACAATGATGACGGTGGAGCCCGGACAAATGGCCGCGGTGCGCTTTGCCACCGAGGGCGTACGTGACGGCGAGCCGGTGATCACCCTCGAGCACGTCACCCGGCTCACTCAGGCCGCGGCGCCCGACTGGCAATACCCACCCGACGGGTATACCGGCGTACACCGCGTCGTCGTGGAGGGTGAGCCGCGGGTGGAAATCAACACCCACGTGTCCCATCCGGTACTGGATTCCACTGACGCCGGCTGTATTTCGACGGCGGGGCGGGCCGTCAATGCGATCGACTGGGTGTGCCGCGCACCTCAAGGACTGCTCGGGGTCGAGGACATCCCGCTGTCGGCGACGATGCGCGGCCTGATGTGGAACGAGCGGTAGCCGGGTGACACCACATGAGGGGCGTGTTGCCGGTAAACGCATTCTGATCACCGGCGCCGCCCGCGGGATGGGCCGAGGCCACGCCCTGCGGCTCGCCGAGGAGGGTGCGGACCTCATCCTGGTCGACGTCTGCCAATCCTTGCCCCAGGTCGAGTATCCGCTGGCAACAGAGGACGACCTGGCCGAAACAGTTCGCCTGGTACGGGATTTCGGCCATGGCTGTACGAGCTACGTCGTCGATGTTCGCGACGAGGCGCAGTTGCGCGCGGCCGTTGATGACGGCGTGAGCGAGCTTGGCGGGCTCGACGGCGCTGTGGCAAACGCCGGTGTGCTGACTGTGGCGTCCTGGGACAAGACAACCGCCGATCAGTGGCGCACGGTGGTCGATGTCAATCTCATCGGGGTGTGGAACACCTGCGCGGCCGCGATACCGCACTTGCTCGACCAGGGCGGCGGCAGCCTGGTCAATGTCAGCTCCGCCGGTGCGATCAAGGGCTTTCCGCTGCAGACGCCCTACACGGCGGCCAAGCATGGTGTGGTCGGGCTGACGCTGGCCTTGGCCAACGAACTGGCGGCACAAAGCGTTCGCGTCAATACCCTGCTGCCGACCGGTGTCCCCACGGGGATGGTCCCGCCGTCGTTCGGGCCCCTCCTGGGTGAGCAACGGTCCGACCTGATTCCCATCTTCGTCAACGCGATGCCCACTCCGGCCGTGGAACCCGTCGACGTCAGCAACGCGGTGCTGTTCCTGCTATCCGATGAATCCCGATATGTGACGGGGCTCGAGTTCAAAGTCGACGCCGGGGTGACCATCAACTAAATCGCTCAGAGCGGCCAGCTATTCGGCCCGATCTCGTAACGCAGCGCAGCGGCCGGCGGCAACGGCTGTCGATCGTTGACCGAAATCGCATCGACGACGAGTGCGACATAGCGTCGCCATCCGTCGCTGCCCGACTCCATCGTCGACAGCACGCTGAAGAGCATCGCGATCAGGCGCGGGAGGTCATCGGCGACCAGGTCGGCGCGGATGCTGCCTACGCGCTGGCCTTCTCGGGCAAGCTCGCCGAGCGCCTCGTTAAGCGAAACCGAGATGTCGGATGTGAGCGCCCCGGCCCGGCGCGCGGCAGTCAGCAGGTTGTGTTCGCGCGCCCCCAATGAAATAGCCGTTTCGATCAGCTGAGTGAGACCGCGTAGCGGATCCTTCGCGTGGCGGGCGGCGTCGATCATCGGCGTGAGGTCCTCCGCGATGCTCTGATCCAGGGCGGCGCGGACCAGGTCGGCCTTCGCCGGGAACCTGCGGTACAGGGTTCGCTCACCCACCCCCGCGCGGCGAGCGACCGCCTCCACCGGGGCGTCGGGGCCCAAGTCGCCGTAGACCTCGCGCGCCGCGCGCAGGATGCGCTCGACGTTGCGAGCCGCGTCCGCCCGCAACGGCCGGTCTGCAACCGCGGTCATGGTGACAGCCTAACTGACAGTTGACTGCCAACAAGGGGAGCTTTACGCTCTACAACTGGCAGACAACTGACAGTTAATGGGAAACGCGGCTTATGTCAACAGCTTCCAAATCTTTCGGAACCGCCGACGCCAGCCCTGACGCCGAACTACCGGTGCTACCGGTGCCCCGGCCTGGACACTGCCCGCTCGCGCCGCCACCCGAGTTCGCGGACTGGCGCGAACAACCCGGGCTGCGACGTGCGATCTTCCAGGGCAAACCGGTATGGGTGGTCAGCCGATACCGGGACATCAGGGCGGCACTGGTCGATCCGCGCTTGTCCGCGAAGACCATCCCGGACTCCATAATGCCTACGGACGCTGACAACAAAGTCCCCGTGATGTTCGCTCGGACCGACGACCCCGAACACCATCGGATCCGGCGCATGATGACCAGCAACTTCACCTTCCGGCGTTGCGAATCGATGCGGCCGCACATCCAGGAAGTGGTCGACCACAATCTCGGCCAAATGATCGCCAACGGTGCGCCTGCGGATCTGGTGCGCGAATTCGCCTTGCCGGTGCCGTCTATGGTGATCGCGCTGTTGCTGGGAGTGCCGCCCGAAGACCTCGAACTCTTCCAACGCAACACCACGACCGGCCTCGACCAGAAGTCCACCGACGCGGAAAAGGGCCAGGCCTTCGGCGCCATGTACGCCTATATCGAGGAGCTGGTGAAACGCAAAGAACGCGAACCCGGAGACGACCTGATCAGCCGCCTGGTCACCGAATACGTGGCGACGGGCCAACTCGACCGTGCCACCACGGCCATGAACGGGGTGATCATGATGCAGGCGGGCCACGAAACCACCGCCAATATGATTTCCTTGGGAACCATTGCGCTGCTGGAACATCCGGAAGTCTTCGAGCGACTCGGACAAACCGACGACCGTGCCGCCATCGCGAACATCGTCGAAGAACTCATGCGCTACCTCACCATCGTGCACAGCCAGGTCGATCGCGTGGCGACTGAAGATCTGATGATCGGTGGTGAGCTGATTCGCGAGGGCGAGGTCGTCATGATGAGCCTGCTTGCCGGAAACTGGGACGCCGAATTCGTCGATAATCCTGAATCCTTCGATGCCGACCGAAACACCCGCGGACACTTGGGCTTCGGGTACGGCGTGCACCAATGCATCGGCGCGAACCTGGCCCGCGTCGAGATGCAGGTCGCGTTCGCCACGCTGGCGCGCCGACTACCCGGGCTGAAGCTGGCGGTGCCGCCGGAGAGACTGAGATTCAAAGAGGCTCACATCTACGGCATGAAAGAGCTTCCGGTCACCTGGTGACAACGACCATGCGATTCGACAATCAGGTCGTCGTAATCACCGGTGCCGCCAGAGGTTTGGGCAGACAATACGCACTCCTCCTCGCCTCGCGCGGCGCCCGAGTCGTGGTCAACGACACCGGTGGATCGGTGACCGGGAATGGCTCCAACCCCTCATCGACGTCCACTTGAACGGTGCGTTCAACGTGACGCGGCCCGCGTGGCGCGCGATGCGCGAGCAGCGCTACGGCAGGGTGCTCAACACCTGCTCGGCCGCCGGAATCCTCGGCGCCGAACGCATGAGCAACTACGGCGCGGCGAAGACCGGGCTGGTCGGCTTGACCCGCGTGCTGGCCGCCGAGGGGGCCGAGCACGGCATCAAGGTCAACGCCATCGCGCCGATCGCCTACACCCGGATGCTGACGCACTCGATCGACGGCGCCGGCCCGCAGGATGACCCGGCGGCGAAAGCGGTGCTGAATGACCTTGTGGGCCAATACCTTCAAAAGCTGGACCCGGCGCAAGTCGCGCCGGTGGCGGCCTTCCTGACGCACCGGGAATGCCCGGTTTCCGGAGAGATCTACACGGTCGGTGCCGGACATGTCGCGCGCTTCTTCATCGGCCGGACAAAGGGTTTCTACGACCCCGACCTGTCGATCGAGGATGTGCGCGACCATCTCGATGAGATTCGCGACGAAGCCGGCTACACGGTCCCCGGTGGGCCCGCCGACGAGATGGCGGAGCTGTTCGCGACCATCACGAACAGCTGAACGCCGTGCCGACGCCGTCCGGTGCGGGCGCCGGCCGCAGGCAGCCGTACGGCTGGCTGCCCGCGGGGCTCAATCGGGCGGCCGACTGGTGGGCGTAGTTCACGCAATACAGTCCGGTTTGATCGGCGCGGCAACGATAGTCGCCGAATGACAGCGAGTCACCGTTCGCCAACTCCGAGCCATTGCCGTTGATGAACGGGCCGGGATCGGCGCGCGAAGCACCCACCTGCAGGTTCGCCCCGTCGAAGGTCACCCAGCCGCCCTGCCAGCCGCCGTAGGACGTCGGGGGAGCGGGTGGTGGGTTGGTCAGGCTCACCAGGCAGAGCAGGGCGGCGCCCGTGTGCTTGGAATCGGTCGTGCAGGATGCTTTGCCGGCGGCGGCCGTGAATGCGATGTCGTTGCCGAGCGGTGTGGTCGCACCGTCCCGGATCGCGTCGTGATAGCGACCGGGGTCCGCGGGATGGCCGGCCTCGATCCACGCGACGACGTCGGAGATCGAGGCCCCGGCCGCCGGCGCGGCGTTCGGGGCCGGTGGTTTGCCTCCCGACGGGGTGGTCGCAGCGGTCGTGGGGGCATGGGTTTGCTGGGACTGGCCGGCGACGGTGTGGGAGCACCCGGCGACGAGTAACGACGCTGCCAGCAGCGCGGCAATCCGCATCTAGTCAGGCTAAACCGCCATGCTCGCAAAATAAGGCGCTGCGCGCGCGTTACGCCCGGCATGTCCGCTAACGTCGGGTTATGCATCAGCGCACCGTCCGCGCACGCACCACCGTCGGCACCGTGGAAGGTTTCACCCGCGACGCCGTCCACCGCTGGCGATCCATTCCGTACGCCCGACCGCCGGTCGGGCCCCTGCGATTGCGGGCGCCGCGGCCGGCGCAACCGTGGTCGGGGGTGCGGCACTGCCACGGCTTCGCCAACTGCGCGCCCCAGCAGCGCCGCTACACGATGCTCGGGGTCGGCCGCTACCAGCCGATGGGGGAGGACTGCCTCACCCTCAACGTCGTCACCCCCGAGGGCCCCGCCGAAGAACCGCTGCCCGTCATGGTCTTCATTCACGGCGGCGGCTACATCCTGGGCAGCTCGGCCACGCCGCTGTACGACGGCGCCGCGCTGGCGCGCCGCGGTTGCGTGTACGTATCGGTGAACTACCGGCTGGGCGCGTTGGGCTGCCTGGACCTGTCGTCCCTCTCGACCCCGGACATCGCCATCGACAGCAACCTGTTCCTGCGCGACCTGGTGATGGCGTTGCGCTGGGTGAAGGACAACATCTCCGCGTTCGGTGGCGACCCGGACAACGTCACCATCTTCGGGGAGAGCGCGGGCGCGCACATCACCGCCACCCTGCTGGCGGTGCCCGCCGCCGAAGGGCTGTTCGCCCGGGCCATCTCGGAGAGCCCGGCCGCCGGCATGGTCCGGTCGCAAGAGACCGCGGCGGAATTCGCGACGCGCTTCGCCGCGCTGCTGGGGGCGCGGCCGGAGAATGCCGCCGAGGTGCTGATGCAGGCGTCCCCGGCGCAACTGGTCGACGCCCAGCACCGGCTGATCGACCAGGGCATGGAGGACAGGCTGGGCGCTTTTCCGATCGGCCCGGTCGCCGGCGACGACGTTGTGCCCATCGACCCGGTCGAGGCGATGCGCGGAGGGCACGCGCACCGGGTGCCGCTCATCGTAGGCACCAATGCGGAAGAGGGGCGCCTGTTCACCCGCTTCCTCAAAATGCTGCCGACCAATCAAGAGATGATCGAGGAACTGTTGGCCGACACGGAACCGGCTGCGCGCGAACGCATTACGTCCGCATACCCGGACTACCCCGCGCCGTCGGCATGCGTCCAGCTCGGTGGCGACTTCGCCTTCGGGTCGGCGGCCTGGCAGATCGCCGAGGCGCATAGCGCGCACGCGCCCACCTATCTCTACCGCTACGACTACGCCCCCCGCACGCTGCGCTGGTCGGGGCTGGGCGCCACCCATGCCACTGAGTTGCTGGCCGTTTTCGACGTCTATCGCACCCGATTCGGCGCGCTGCTGACCGCCGCTGCCGATCGGCGCGCCGCGCTACGGGTCAGTAACCAGGTGCAGCGGCGGTGGCGGTCCTTCAGCCGCCACGGCGCCCCGGGCGACGACTGGCCCACCTACACCACCGCCGACCGTGCCGTCATGGTCTTCGACCGCAAGAGCCGCGTCGAGTTCGATCCACATCCGCACCGCCGGATTGCCTGGGACGGCTTCTCCCTGGCGCGGTGACCTGGCACGCTGACCCTCATGCATGCCGACACCGCACAAGTCATCGAAAGACCCGGCGACCTCACCGCCGCATGGCTGGAATCGATGGTCGGCGCCGGGCCCATCGCCGATTTCGCGGCGGAACGCATCGGCACCGGACAGATGAGCGAGTGCTACCGCGTCCGGCTCAGCTATGCCGATGGCGCCGCGACGCCCGGCAGGCCCGAGTCGGTGGTCCTCAAGGTCGCGGCGACCGACCCGGTGAGTCGGCAAACGGGGCTGGCGCTGGGCCTCTATGAGCGCGAGGTGCGTTTCTACGCCGACATAGCGCCGCGCCTGGGCGGCCCGATAGCGCCCTGCTACCACGCCGCCGTCGATACCGCGACGGGCGCGTTCGATCTGTTGCTGGGCGATGCCGGACCGGCCGTCGTCGGGGACGAAATCGCCGGTGCGACAGCCGAACAGGCGCACCTCTGTGTCGTCGAGCTCGGGCGGCTGCACGGGCCGCTGCTCGGCGACACCACCTTGGCCGAGGCCCCGTGGCTGAATCGGGAATCGCCGCTCAACCAGGCGATGATCGCCCCGCTGTACGCCGGGTTCATCGACCGCTACGGCGACCAGATCGCGCCGGAGCACCGCATGGTGTGCGAACGCCTGATCGCGTCCTTCGACGGCTACCTGGCCGCCGAGTCGGCGCCCGACCGGATCTGTGGGCTGATGCACGGCGACTACCGCCTGGACAACCTGTTGTTCGGCACCGCGGGGGCCGACCGGCCGCTGACGGTCGTCGATTGGCAGACGGTTTCCTGGGGTCCGGCCCTGACCGACCTGTCCTACTTCCTCGGCTGCGCGCTGCCCACCCCGGATCGCCGGGAGCAGTACGATGCGTTGTTGCGGGCCTATCACGAGGCGCTGGGGCCCGCGGCGCCGCTGTCGCTCGCCGACGTAGCCGAAGGTGTTCGCAGGCAAAGCTTTTTCGGCGTGATGATGGCGATCGTCTCGTCAATGCTGGTGGAACGCACCGAGCGCGGCGACCGGATGTTCATGACGATGCTGCAACGGCACTGTGATCACGTGCTCGACACCGACGCGCCGACGACCCTGCCCGCCGCCCAGATGCCCGAACCCCTGCGGCCCACGGAGGAGGACGAAGGTGCGCACGCGCCGACCGCCGAACCGCTGTGGAGCGAGAGCTGGTATGCCGACTTCGCCGATGCGGCACAGGGATTGGGCGGCTGGTTCCGCCTCGGCCTGATCGCCAACGAGCAGACGGCGTGGGTGCATGCGCTGCTCTGCGGGCCCGGCATGCCCACCGTGGCCGTCGACGCGCAAGTACCGCTGCCGGCGAACCCGTGGGACGTGCGCACCGAATCCTTCGAGCTCGGCCACGCCGCGCCCACCCCGCTGCAGACCTACCGCGTCCACCTGCACGTGCGCGCTCAGGCTTACCCCGATCCGTCGGCGTTGTTGCGCGGGGAGCCCGGCACGCCCGTCGAAATGACGATGAGCTTGGTGTGGGACACCGACGGCGTCCCGTACAAATACCGGTTGACGACGCGCTACGAGATCCCGTGCCGGGTCTCGGGCACGGTCACCATCGGTGACGCCAGCTACCGCGTCGAGTCGGCCCCCGGCCAGCGCGACCACTCGTGGGGCGTGCGTGACTGGTGGAGCATGGACTGGATTTGGAGCGCGCTGCACCTCGACGACGGCACCCACCTGCACGGCGTCAACATCCGGATTCCCGGCGCGCCGGCCTTCAGCATCGGCTACTCCCAGGACGCGCGGGGAACGGTCACCGAGCTGGAAACGGTAGAATCACGAGAGTCGTTCGGCGCCAACGGGTTACCGCTGGGGGCCACCTTGGCACTCAATCCCGGCGAGATCACTGCGGACGTCGAGGTCCGCGGCCAGGCGCCGGTGCGTCTGATCGCCGCGGACGGCCGGGTGAGCCAGTTCCCGCGAGTCTGGGCGACCATCCAGACGGCCGACGGACGCAACGGCGTCGGCTGGCTGGAATGGAACCGCAACCTCGCGTCAGAGTGAGCGGACGGGCCCCCGTCGTGGTGATGGGTGTTTCCGGATCGGGTAAGTCGACCGTCGGAGCGGCGCTCGCACGACGCTTGCGGGTGCCGTTCGTGGACGCCGACTCCCTGCACCCGCCGGCCAACATCGCCAAGATGGCGGCCGGTGAACCGCTCGACGACGACGACCGCTACCCCTGGCTGGACAAGGTCGGGGAGTGGTTGGCCGGCCACCGCGACGGAGGCGTGGCGAGTTGTTCGGCGCTCAAGCGCAAATACCGCGACCAGTTGCGCACGCACTGCCCGCAGGTCGAATTCCTGCACCTCGCCGGTTCACCGGCACTCATCAGCGGCCGGCTGGCCGCCCGGACCGGTCATTTCATGCCGGCCGGGCTGCTGCGCTCCCAATTCGACGCGCTCGAGCCGCTCGGCGCCGACGAGGCCGGCGCGACCGTTGATGTCGGCCCGGGCGTCGATGCCATCGTCGACGCCTACCTGCGCGGCGACGCGTGAGCCGTCAGGAAAGCTTGCGGCGGCCGGTCTTGACCTGTTCACCGAGTCGTTCGCGTGCGGTGTCGGCCAGGTAGCCGCCCCGAGCCCGGGCCGTGTCGGCGAGGTAGATGCCGCGCGCGCGGGCGGTGTCGGCGAGGTCCTCGCCGCGATCCAATGCCGTGCTCGCCAGGTCCTCACCGCGCTTGCGTGCCTTCTTGGCCAATTTCTCGCTGCGCTTGCGGGCCTTCTTCGCCAACGGCGCCGCCCAGTCGGCGGCTTCGTCGGCGAGTTCTTCGCTGCGCTTGCGTGCCTTCTTCGCCAACGGCGCGGCTCGCTCGGCCGCCTCGTCGGCCAGCTGCTCGCCCCGTTTGCGGGCCTTCTGGGCCAGCGGCTTGCTCCGCTCGGCGGCCGTGCTGGCGAATTCACGACCGCGTTCCAGCGCGGCCTCCGCGTACGGCGCGCCCCGTTCGGCCGCCGTGCTGGCCAGTTCGCGACCGCGTTCGGCGCCGATCTGCAGGCCGTGCACGATCTTTTCGCCCAATTCCGAAAAGTCGGTATCGAAGTGGGCGTCGTCGGAGCCGGGCAGCGCCGACGACACTCGCTCGGAGAGCCGCTCCGCCGCCCGGCGACCGCGCCACCCGAGCGACGGCTTGCCTGCCGTGTCGGCGGACGCGATGAGCAACCCGCCGACCAGGCTGAGGTCGGTGAGGAACTGCTGGCGCTTCTGCGCCTTCGCCTCCGGATCGCTCTCGTTCCAGAACGAGTGCGCCCCGAGGTTGGCCGGTAGCACCGTGAACGCGAGCGCGGCCGAGGCGACGCGCGGCAGTTTGCCGGTGGCCAGCAGCAGGCCGCCGCCGATCTGAACGGCCGCCGTGATTTGTGCGACCGTCTCGGGGTCACTCGGGATGTTGCCGCTCACCGAATTCGGCAAAGCCTGCAAACCATCCACCGCGGGGGCGGCGGCTGCGGCCGCCGATTTGGGGTTGAGCAGGGAATTGACTCCTTGGCCGACGAAAGCCACTGAAAGCAACGGGCGCGCGATTCTCCGGATCAACATGGCCGGTGGATTACCCGACTGGTTGGCGAACAAACCGTCCCACCCATACGCCCAGCTGAAGCGCCGTGGTGGGCGACACCGATAGGGTGAAACGCGTGAGGGCGTTGATCATCGTCGACGTGCAAAACGATTTCTGCGAGGGCGGCTCGCTGCCGGTGACCGGCGGTGCCGCCGTGGCGCCCGCCATCAACGACTACCTCGCCGGCGAGTCGGGCTACCGGCACGTCGTAGCAACCCAGGATTTCCACGTCCGGCCGGGCGACCATTTCTCCGACCGACCGGACTATTCATCGTCATGGCCACCGCACTGCGTCGCCGGAAGTGCCGGTGCGGAGCTGCGGCCCGACCTCGACACCAGCCGGATCGAGGCGGTCTTCCGCAAGGGCGCCCATGCCGCGGCATACAGCGGTTTCGAGGGCCTGGACCAGAACGGGACCCCGCTGTTGGACTGGCTGCGGGAGCGTGGTGTCGACGAGGTCGATGTGGTCGGCATCGCCACCGACCAGTGCGTCCGGCGGACCGCCGAGGATGCCGCGCGTGCGGGCCTGTCCACCAGGGTGCTGCTCAACCTGACCGCGGCCGTCTCGCCGGACTCGGCCGCCGAGGCGCTCCAGGCGATGCGGACCGCGGGCGTCGAAATGGTCGGGGGTCCGTGATGGGGTTGGCGCCGGATCGGGAGCGTCTCCTGGCCGCCGTCGAGCGCTCGCCACCGGCGCCCGCCGCGCACGACCGCGCCGGATGGGTGGCGTTGTTCACCGACGACGGCCGGGTCGAGGACCCGGTGGGGTCGCGGCCGCACGCCGGGCAGGAGCAGATCGGCCACTTTTATGACACCTTCATCGGTCCGCGCGACATCAAATTCCACCGCGACCTCGACATCGTCGTCGACACCGTGGTGCTGCGCGACATCGAGCTCGAGGTTGCGATGGGCTCGGCGATCACGATGTACATTCCCGCGTTCCTTCGCTACGACCTGCGAGACGTCAACGGCGAGTGGCGCATTGGCGAACTGCGGGCCTATTGGGAACTTCCCGCGATGATGCTGCAATTCCTGCGGACCGGATCACGTGCGGTCGGACCCGCCCTGCAACTGTCGCGGGGCTTGTTGAGCAATCAGCGGTTGCGCGGCACCACCGGCTTCATGACGGGGTTCCGGCGGGTGGGTGCGCGGCACAAGAAGCTCGCCGAGGCATTCCTCGGTGCCGCCTCGCGCCAAGATCGGATCGCGGCCGCGCGCGCGTTATCACCGCGCGCCACAATCACTCTCGGCGACCACGACGTCCTCGACCTCGCTGAACTGGTCGAGCAGCTGGACGGCGGCGGGTCGACCAAGATGATCGGCGCGGGCCCAACGGTGACGATGTCGGTCCGCTCCGGCCGTGGACGGGGAATACTGTTCGCCGACATGGCCTGGCGGGGCGACGCCATCAACCGGATCCGGTACTTTCCCGGCTGATCGCGACCCCGGTCAACGCAGCACCATCAACGCAAGCGATGCCACCGACATGCACAGGTACGCGCCGGGAAACGCGATGTTGTACAGGACGCGGGCGCGCAGGTGGGTCACGACTGCGCCGACGAAGAACAGCACCAGGCCGGTTGCGGCAGCGATTCCCAAGGCGGGAAGGCCCACCAGGCCCACGATCAGCCCCGCCGCGCCGGCCAGCTTGACCGCCCCCAGCGCCGGCAACCACGAACGCGGCACCCCGACTTCGGCGGAGTTCGCCAGGACGAAACCCGCCGGGATGAGATCGGCAACGGCGATCCCGGCGGTGATGGCGGCGGTAAACAGCGTGATCGCAACGTACGCGGTGTTCATCTGCGGCAAACCCTTGTCAGACAGCCGTTTTTGCGGCGGCGAGCCGGATGGTCGCCGCACGCGCTACGGCGCACAATCGATAAGGTCATGGTGCTGGCCTCCTTTGCAACAGAGAGCTTGATGGACGCAGTCATCTTCTTGACGGCTCCTGTGCGGAAAAGGTGACCCCGTGAGCGCCCCGAAAAATTTGACGGATCTCGCCCAGCGTTTCGACGCCGACCGGCGACACCTGAGGTCTGTCGCATTACAACTGCTGGGATCGGCGGCCGATGCCGACGACGCGGTTCAGTCGGCGTGGCTGAAGGCCAGCCGTGCTGATTTCGCCGCGGTCGACAACCTCACCGGCTGGTTCACCACGATCACCGCGCGCGAGGCCGTCGACCAGCTCCGGGCGCGCAAGCGACGTGCGGAACAGCCGCTGGCCACCCCCGAAGAACTGGACCGGATCGCCGCGACCGCGTCGCCGCCGGCGGACGAGCAAGCGCTCTTGACGGAGTCGGTGAGCAGCGCGCTGCTCGTGGTGCTCGACCGGCTCTCACCGGCGCAGCGAGTCGCATTCGTCCTGCATGACGTATTCGCGGTGCCGTTCGAGAGAATCGCAGGTCTGCTGGACCGGTCGCCGGAAGCCGCGAAGAAGCTGGCAAGCCGGGCGCGTGCGCGGGTGGCCCACCCGGGCGGCGAGCCCGAGCGCATGGCGAAGCACCTCGAGGTCGTCGAGGCGTTTCTCGCGGCGTCCCGCGGCGGTGATATCGCCGGTCTGCTCGCACTGCTGGCCCCGGACGTGGTGCGCAGGGTCGATCGGGCACTGGTCCCCGACGACGTGCCGACCGAGCTGCGCGGCGCCAAGCGGGTCGCGGAGGAGACCCGTCGATTCGCTCTCCGGGCACGGGCCGGCGCGGTCGTGCTCATCGACGGGGCTCCGGGGATCGCCATCGCGCCAAACGGGCGCGCTGAGGCGCTGCTGCTGATCGCCGTCGGAACCGATGACCGCATCCACGCGATTGACATCACCGGGGACGCCGGCCGCATTCGCCGGGCCGTGCTGGCCCTGCCGAGTTGGCCGATCCAGCAACACCACAGCCGCATCGGGTACCAAGGACAGGAGAAACAAACGGCCGGGCGGCCGGCAACGGGGCGAGAACGGGAGCACCATGCTCGATAAGCCGTTCGGGCGGCGCGGGCTGCTGCGCGGTGCCGGCGCGCTCACCGCGGCATCCCTGGCGCCGTGGGCGGCCGGCTGCGCACCGGAAGAAGACGCCTTGACGTTCTTCTTCGCGGCCAACCCCGACGAACGCGATGCCAGGACCCGCATCGTCGACGAGTTCGCGCGCCGCCACCCCGATATCAAGGTCCGCCCGGTGCTTTCGGCTCCGGGCGTGATGCAGCAGCTGTCGACGTTCTGCGCCGGCGGAAGATGCCCGGACGTTTTGATGGCGTGGGACCTCACCTACGCCGAGCTGGCCGCCCGTGGCGTGCTGCTCGACCTCAACACCATGCTGTCCCGCGACCAGGCCTTCGCCGCCGAGCTGAAGTCGGACGGCATCGGGGCGCTCTACGACAGCTTCACGTTCAGCGGGGGCCAATACGCACTCCCGGAGCAATGGTCCGGAAACTACCTGTTCTACAACAAGCGGCTCTTCGCCGAGTCCGGGGTGCCGCCCCCGCCCAAAACGTGGCAAAACCCGTGGAGTTTCACCGACTTCTTGAACACCGCCACCGCACTCACCAGGCGAGATCGCTCCGGGCGGGTGACCCAGTGGGGCTTCGTGAACATGTGGTTCTCCTACTATTCGGCCGGGCTGTTCGCCATGAACAATGGGGTGCCGTGGTCCACCCCGCTCAAAAACCCGACCCACTTCAACTTCGACCACGACGCCTTCATCGAGGCGGTGCAGTTCTATGCCGACCTGGCCAACAAGCACAAGGTCGCGCCCAATGCGTCCGAGGTGCAATCGATGTCCACGCCCGACCTGTTCGCGGCGGGCAGGGCGGCGATGGCCATGGGCGGCCACTGGCGCTACCAGACATTCATCCGGGCCGAGGGCCTGGACTTCGACGTCACGTCGTTGCCGGTGGGGCCGCGCCGGCAGGGCCAGCCCGCACATTCCGACATCGGTTCAACCGGATTGGCCATCTCCGCGAGCAGTCAACGCAAGGAGCAGGCATGGGAATTCGTGAAATTCGCGACCGGGCCCGTCGGGCAGGCGTTGATCGGTGAATCCAGCCTCTTTGTACCGGTTTTGCAATCGGCGCTCGACTCGGCCGGCTTCGCCAAAGCCCACCAGAACGTCGGCAACCTCGCCGTCCTCACCCAAGGGCCCGCGTACTCCGAAGGGCTCCCCGTCACCTCGTCATGGGAGAAGATCGTCGCCTTGATGGACCGCAGCTTCGGGCCCGTGCTGCGTGGATCACGGCCCGCCACATCGCTGGCCAGTTTGTCGCCCGCCATCGACGAGGTGTTGCGCAGCCCATGACATCGGTCGACGCCACCACGCGCACACCCGCCAAGGGCGCCGGTCCGTGGCGACGGCGGGCCCGCGCCGGCCGCTTGTTCGTGGCGCCCAATCTGGCCGCCGTTGCGGTGTTCATGCTGTTTCCGCTGGGATTCTCGCTCTACATGAGCTTTCAGCGGTGGGATGTCTTCCGCCCGCCAAAGTTTGTGGGCCTGAGGAACTTCCAAGAGCTCTTCACCTCGGACCCGCTCTTCCTCATCGCCATTCGCAACACCGTCGTCTTCACCGTGGGAACGGTTGTGCCGACCATCGGCGTGAGCCTCGTGGTGGCCGGCGTGCTGAACCGAAAGGTCAGGGGCATCGGCTTTTTCCGCACCATCGTCTTTCTGCCGTTGGCCATCTCGTCGGTCGTCATGGCGGTCGTCTGGCAGTTCGTCTTCAACACCGACAACGGATTGCTCAACATCATGCTGGGCTGGGCCGGGATCGGCCCCGTCCCGTGGTTGGTCGAACCCCGATGGGCGATGGCCTCGCTGTGCATCCTCAGCGTGTGGCGCAGCGTGCCCTTCGCCACCGTCATCCTGCTCGCGGCGATGCAGGGCGTTCCCGAGACCGTATACGAGGCGGCGCGAATCGACGGCGCCGGCGAGATACGGCAGTTCGTGTCGATCACGGTGCCGCTGATCCGTGGGTCGATATCGTTTGTGGGCGTCATCTCGATCATTCACGCGTTCCAGGCTTTTGACATGGTCTACGTCCTCAACGGCGCGAACGGCGGCCCCGAAACCGCCACCTATGTCCTGGGCATCATGCTGTTCCAGCACGCGTTCTCCTTCCTGGAATTCGGGTACGCCTCCGCGCTGGCGTGGGTGATGTTCGCCATCCTGCTCGTGCTGACCGTGGTGCAGCTGCGGATCACCCGGCAACGGTCTTGGGAGACTTCTCGTGGCCTCAGCTGAGCGGGTATTCACGCGCAATGTCGTTCGTAGCCTGATGGTCTACACCGCCCTGCTCGCCATCGCCTGGTGCTGGTTGTTTCCGATCGCCTGGGCCGTGTCCGGCTCATTGAAGCGGGAAGGCGAGATCACCGAGCCCAGGCTGCTGCCGGCGCACCCGCGGTGGTCCAACTACATCGAGGTGTTCTCGTTGATGCCGTTCGCGCGGATGTTTTTCAACACCGTGCTGTACGCCGGGTGCGTGACCGCCGGCCAGGTGTTCTTCTGCTCGCTGGCCGGATACGCGTTCGCCAGGCTGCAATTCCGCGGTCGCGACACGCTGTTCGTGTTATACCTTGGCACCTTGATGGTGCCGCTGACCGTGACCGTGATCCCGCAGTTCATCTTGATGCGGACCCTCGGCTGGGTCGACACACCCTGGTCGATGATCGTGCCGGGCTTGTTCGGCAGCGCATTCGGCACCTACCTGATGCGGCAGTTCTTCCGGACGCTTCCTACCGACCTGGAAGAGGCGGCGATACTCGACGGTTGTTCGCCGTGGCAGATCTATTGGCGAATCCTGTTGCCCCACGCCCGCCCCGCGGTGATGGTGCTGGCGGTGCTCACCTGGGTCAACGTCTGGAACGACTTCCTGTGGCCGCTGCTGATGCTCCAGCGCAACAGCCTGGCCACGCTGACGCTCGGCCTGGTGCGACTGCGGGGCGAGTATGTGGCGCGCTGGCCGATCATCATGGCGGCTTCGATGCTCATCATGCTGCCGTTGGTCATCATCTATGCCATCGCCCAGCGGTCCTTCGTCAGGGGAATCGCCGTCTCGGGGCTGAACGGGTAGCCCATGGCCTCAGTGACTTTCGAGCAAGCGACGCGGTGTTACGCCGGAGCCGACCGGCCGGCCTTGGACAGCCTCGACCTGGACGTCGGCGACGGCGAGTTCGTCGTCCTGGTCGGTCCCTCCGGATGCGGCAAGACCACCTCGCTGCGGATGGTGGCGGGGCTGGAATCGCTGGACTCCGGTCGCATCCGGATCGGCGACCGCGACGTCACCACCGTCGATCCCAAGGACCGCGACGTCGCGATGGTCTTCCAGAACTATGCTCTCTACCCGCACATGACGGTCGCGCAAAACATGGGCTTCGCCCTGAAGATCGCCAAGACACCGAAGCCCGAAATTCGCGATCGGGTCCTGGACGCCGCGAAATTGCTTGACCTGCAGCCCTATCTGGACCGCAAACCCAAGGACCTCTCCGGTGGGCAACGCCAGCGGGTGGCGATGGGACGCGCGATCGTCCGCCGGCCGCAGGTCTTCCTGATGGACGAGCCGCTGTCGAATCTCGATGCCAAACTGCGGGTGCAAACCCGCAACCAGATCGCGGCACTGCAACGGCGACTCGGCACCACCACCGTCTACGTCACCCACGACCAGGTCGAGGCGATGACCATGGGTGACCGCGTCGCCGTCCTGTGCGACGGTGTGCTGCAGCAGTTCGCCGCGCCACGCGAGCTGTACCGCAACCCGGTCAACGTCTTCGTCGCGGGTTTCATCGGGTCGCCGGCAATGAACCTGTTCACCCTGCCTATCGTCGATTACGCTGTTTCGCTAGGGGATTGGCACATCCCACTACCGCGTGAGCTCACCGATGCAGCGAGCGAAGTCGTCGTGGGGGTCCGCCCCGAGCACTTCGAACTGGGCGGCCTCGGTGTCGAGATGGAGGTCGATGTGGTCGAGGAGCTTGGGGCGGACGCCTACGTCTACGGCCGAATCACCGGCTCCGGCAAGGTCATTGATCAGCCCGTCGTTGCGCGTGCCGATGGGCGCCGGCCTCCGGAAAAGGGCAGCCGGGTGCGCCTGCACCCGGAACCGGGGCACCTGCACTTCTTCGGTGTCGACGGCCAACGAATCTGTTGAGGGGGGTGGGCCTATGGCGCCGGCGGTGAGTACGTTTCGTGCCGATCTGGTGTGTGAGGGCGGCGGTGTCCGGGGGATCGGGCTGGTCGGCGCGGTCGATGCGCTGTCCGGGGCCGGTTACCGGTTTCCCCGCGTCGCGGGTAGCAGCGCGGGTGCGATCGTCGCGTCGCTGGTCGCGGCGCTGCAGGTCGGGGGCGAACCGCTCAGCCGGCTCGCGGAAGTCATGCGGTCCATCGACTACCGGAAGTTCCTGGATCGCAGTCTGATCGGACACGTGCCGCTGATCGGCGGGGGATTGTCGCTGTTGGTGTCGGACGGTGTCTACCGTGGGGCCTACTTGGAGCGCCTGCTCGCCGGTCTGCTCGCCGACCTGGGTGTGCGGACGTTCGGTGACTTGCGCACCGGCGAGGAGCCGGACCAGTTCGCGTGGTCGCTGGTGGTGACGGCCAGTGACCTGTCCCGGCGCCGGCTGGTGCGCATCCCGTGGGACCTCGCTTCCTATGGCTTCGACCCCGACGATTTTCCGGTCGCCCGCGCCGTGCACGCCTCGTCGGCGATCCCCTATGTGTTCGAACCCGTTCGGGTCAGCAACGCCACCTGGGTCGACGGCGGCTTGCTCTCCGATTTTCCGGTGGAGCTGTTCGACCGGCCCGATGATGAGCCGCGATGGCCGACGTTCGGGATCCGGCTGTCCGCGCGTCCCGGCATCCCGCCCACCCATCCGGTGCACGGACCAGTTTCGTTGGGAATCGCGGCAATAGAGACACTGGTGAGCAATCAGGACAACGCCTACATCGACGACCCCTGCACCGTCCGGCGCACCATTTTCGTCCCGGCCGAAGAGGTCAGCCCGATCGACTTCAACATCACCGCCGAGCAACGCGACGGCCTGTATCAACGAGGATTGCAGGCGGGCCAACAGTTCCTGGGGACCTGGAGCTACCCGGACTATCTGGCGGCGTGTGGCGGACCGGCGAAAGGCGCTAAGTAGGAGTCAGGTCCCGCGTCGGGGCTTATCCGCGCGCGCAGCGGATCTCGTCGAGGCGATGTCCGACCCGCTGGACGTCGGCCGGCAACGGCAATTGATTGGTGACACGGGTGATTTCCACACCGATATCAACGGGGCTGATCGGCCAGAATTGGCGCCTCATGAGTTTGCTTGCAATGGCGGTGATCTCGTCGTCGCAAAGTCGCCGGCGGGCCAAGGCCGCCAGGGGCGCATATCCGGTTGTCGGCATGCCGGTGGGATAGCCGGCCCGCACGAAAGCCACGATGCTCGACACCCAAAGGGCCAGGTCCATTTTCCCACCTCGCTCACCGCCGCGATGTAAAGAGCGGCAGATCCTACAACTAGCAACGTACCATCGGCAACGTCATCAGCTGAGTAACGCCACACAGTTAAAACGCATTTTTTACTCGCCGGTGTTGCGCGGGCGGCGGCGCGATCTTGGCCACGATCCTCCTCCGGCGGGCGCGCCATAACGACGTTTGGCCGCAAGGCTTTCTAGGATTGCCGCGTGGTTGATCGCTACGGAACCGACGTCCTTGCCGCAGGCCGGCGCAAGCCCCGCTCGACCGAGCACCCAGCCGAACTGGGCCTCGTGGTCGAGGACGTGCAAACCGGGTACGTCGGTGCGGTGGTAAGAGTCGAGTACGGGCGGGTCGATCTGGAAGACCGGCGGGGGCACGTGCGCGGCTTCCCTTTGGGCCCTGGCTATTTGCTCGAGGGCCGTCCGGTGATCCTTACCGCGCCGCGTCGTGTGGCGCCTGCCGCCGCCGCGAGGACGGCATCCGGCTCGGTCGCCGTGCCGGGAGCCCGTGCCCGGGTCGCCCGCGCCAGCCGGATCTACGTCGAGGGGCGGCACGACGCCGAACTCATCGCGCAGGTGTGGGGCGAGGACCTGCGGATCGAGGGTGTCGTCGTCGAGCACCTCGGCGGCGTGGACGACCTGGTGGAGATCGTGGCGGAGTTCGCACCCGGTCCGGGGCGCCGGCTTGGTGTGCTCGTCGATCACCTGGTCACGGGTTCGAAGGAGGCGAGGATCGCCGACGCGGTGCGGCGAGGGCCGGGCGGCAGCGACACGCTGGTGGTCGGCCATCCCTACGTCGACATCTGGCAGGCGGTGAAACCCCAGCGGCTCGGTCTGGCGGGGTGGCCGGATGTGCCACGGCACATCGAGTGGAAGCACGGTGCATGCCGGGCGCTCGGCCTGCCCCACGCCGACCAGGCGGACATCGCCAGGGCATGGCGGCATATTCGGTCCCGGGTGCGTGACTGGAACGACCTTGAGCCGGCGCTGATCAGCCGGGTCGAAGAACTCATCGACTTCGTGACGCAGCCGGCATCGTGACGCGGCGGTCTTAGGCTAGGCTAAGCCGGGGTCCCGACCCCCGGGACAGAAATCGGGCGCATGCAGGGCGTATTCGGCGTACTAATCGGCACCTTTCTCATCGGCCTCCGCGAAGGCCTCGAGGCGGCGCTCATCGTGAGCATCGTCGGCGCCTTCCTGAAACGAAACGGCCAGCCGATACGGCCGATGTTTGCCGGCGTCGCCTCGGCGGTGCTGATCAGCGTCGCGGTCGGCGTGGGCCTGAACCTGTTCGCGACGAGCCTGCCGCAGGCGCAGCAGGAGATGATGGAAACCGTCATCAATGTCATCGCCGTGGTGTTTGTGACGTCGATGATCATCTGGATGAACGGCAACGCCGCGCAGGTCAAGGGCGAGCTCGAGCGCGATGCCCGGCAGGCGATCAACCGCGGCGGTGCGCTCGCCTTGGCCGCGATGGCCTTCCTCGCCGTCCTCAAGGAGGGCTTCGAGACATCGGTGTTCTTGTTGGCGGCCGCCCAGACGTCGCACGGCAACCGGTGGTTCGCCGTGCTGGGTGGTGCGCTGGGGATCGCGGCGGCGGTCGCGATGGGTGTCGCGCTGTACTTCGGCGGATTGAAACTCAATATCGCCCGGTTTTTCCGGGTCACCGGCGTGTTCTTGGTGTTGATCGCCGCCGGGCTGGTGCTGGGGGCGCTGCGCACCGCGCACGAGGCCGGCTGGGTGAATATCGGCCAGCGGCGGGTGCTCGACCTGTCTGCCTGGCTGCCCAGCAACTCGATCCTCGGCGCCGTGACCGCCGGGATGTTCGGGATACCCGCCGACCCCCGAATCATCGAGGTGGTGGGCTGGTTGCTCTACGCCGTACCCGTGCTCGCCATCTTCTTGTGGCCCGCTCACCTTGCCGCCGCCCCGCGGGCCAGGGGGCGCCTGTTGGCGGCCGCCTCGACGCTGCTGCTCCTCACCGCCGCCGGACTGGTGGCGCTGGTGCCGGGCGGTGGTCCTTCCGGCGGAGCGCGGACCCGCACCGTCACCGACCGCTCCGGCCACACCGCCACGGTGTCGATGGTGAACGGGCCGCACGGACGCGAGCTGGCCGTCGGCGCGCAGGGCAACTCAACCGTCCGCAACATCGTGCTCGTCCCGGCGGAGAACAAAATCGTGGACGGCTTGCCGGTACAGGTATGGCAAGCTTCCGAGGCTGCCGGGGCCGACGGCGCGTCGGAAGTCACGCTGGATCAGTTGCTGAGCATGACCGGGGGCCGGCTCCCGGTCGGTCTCGCGGCTGGGCGCACTCCGGGGCCGTTTCAGGGTCAATGGTCAACTACCACCGCGTATACCGTGCTTGCGCAAGGTGATTCCGTGCTAAATGCACAGGCAACGAGCAACCGCACGGCGGTTTTGACCGGCGGTGGTCTGACCGGGGCCAAGACCGTCAGTCTTGGCGGGCTTGCGACGGACTGGTCCACGTCCGCTGCCGAAGACCGGTCGGCCGCCGCGCAGATCGCGGCAAGTTATCTCAACCGTGCGGAAGCGCAACTGTGGAAGGTATGGCTTCCACTGACACTCGGTGGCTTCGCTCTGGCCTGCGTCCTTGGCGCTGTGGCCGCCGCGCGGCGCGGCACGCCGACCGAACAGGAAAGGAAGACGGTTGACACCGAATCGAACCGCCCGAAGGCACCGGCCCTTTGAGATCTGGCCATTCGCAACGGCTTTGGCCGCGGTTGCGGTGTTCTCAGCGACCGCATGTGGTCACTCGAATGGCAACTCGGGCCACGCCGAAGCGGGAAAGCCCACCGCCCCGAACGCGGTGAAGGTCACCATGGCCAATAACGCGGGCAAAGACGGCTGCGCCCTTGACAACACCAGCGTGCCCGCGGGGCCGGTGACCTTCACGGTGGCCAACACGAATGCGCCCGGGATCAGCGAAGTTGAATTGCTCAGGGACCAGCGGATCGTCGGCGAGAAGGAAAATCTCGCGCCCGGCCTGGATCCGGTCTCGTTCACGGTCACGTTGGACGGCGGCGCGTATCAGCTCTACTGTCCGGGCGCGAGCACCGAATACCAAACCCTCACCGTCACGGGCAAAGCACCGGCGACGCCGACGGGCACCTTGGCCGGCATCCTCAGCCAGGGCACCAAGGACTACGCGGGCTACATCGTCGGCCAGATCAGTCAGCTCAACGATGCCGTGAAGGCACTCGACGCCGCCGTGCAGTCGGGCAACGTCGACGCCGCGAAGAACGCTTACGCCAAAGCCCGGCTGTTCTGGGAGCGCTCGGAGTCCACCGTGGAGGGCTTCGTGTTGCCGGGCTTCGCGGTCGGCGACAATGCCGGCAGCCTGGACTATCTGATCGACATGCGTGAATCCACGCCGGTCGACGCCAAGGTCGGGTGGAAGGGCTTCCACGCCATCGAGCGCGACTTGTGGCAGGGTGGCGCGATCACCCCCGCCACCAAGGCATTCAGCAGCGAATTGGTCGGAAACGTCGGCAAATTGAACGGCATCGTCGCCAACCTGCAGTACAAGCCCGAGGACTTGGCCAACGGTGCCAGCGACCTGATCGAAGAGATCCAGAACACCAAGATCACCGGTGAGGAGGAGGCCTTCAGCCACATCGATCTGGTCGACTTCTCGGGCAACGTGGAGGGCGCTCAGCAGGCGTACGCTTCGCTGCGGCCGGGCCTGGAGAAGATCGACGCCAATTTGGTCAACCAGATCGATCAGCAATTCCACACGGTGCTGGCCACTTTGGACGGATACCGTGACCCGTCCTCGCTCGGCGGCTTCCGGCCTTACACCTCTGCGCTGAAGGCCAGCGATGCGCCGAAGCTCACCGCGGTCATCCAGCCGCTGCACCAGAGCCTGTCGACGGTCGCCCAAAAAGTCGTCTCGGCGGGCTGACCTCGTGACCGACGACACGACCGAAACCGACGAAGCCGCAGCGGTTTCGCGCCGGCGGATGCTTGGCGGGGCCGTGCTGGCCGGACTCACCGGCACCGCGGTCGGCGCCGCCGGTGGGGGCTTCGCCGGTTACGCGCTGGCAGCCGAACGCAAAGGCGATGACCACGACAACGTCGACCTGCGGCGTAGTTATCCTTTCTACGGCCAGGTGCATCAGGGTGGAATCGCCACGCCGCCACAGCGTTACGCCATGTTCATGTCCTTCTCGCTGGCCGCCGGCGCTGGCCGCACCGAGCTGCAGACCCTGCTGGCGCGCTGGTCGGCGGCGGCCGCGATCCTGCAGCAGGGAAAGCCCGTCGGCACCGTGCAGCCACAGGTCGAGGTGCAGCCGCCCGTTGATACCGGGGAGGCCTATGGGCTTAGTCCGGCCAGTCTTACCGTGACCATCGGGTTGGGACCGTCGCTGTTCGGCGATCGCTTCGGGCTGGCCGCACGGCGGCCCGCCCTGTTCATCGATCTGCCGACGCTCAACGGGGACAACCTGGACCCGCGCCTGCGCGGCGGCGATCTGTCGGTCCAAGCGTGCGCCGACGACCCCCAGGTCTGCTACCACGCCGTGCGAAACCTGGCCCGCCTGGGCCGCAACATCGTCTCGCCGTCCTGGGCGGTGCTGGGATTCGGACGAGCATCGGCCGGCCCGGGCCAGCACACGCCGCGAAACCTCCTGGGCTTCAAAGACGGAACCCGCAACATCGCCACGGATGCGGAGTACGAGCGGTTCGTCTGGGTCGAGGACAGCGACCAGCCGTGGATGAACGGCGGGACGTATCAAGTCGTGCGAAAGGTCCGGATGCTGCTCGAGACGTGGGACGTCGACCGCATCGGCAATCAGCAGCGGATCTTCGGCCGCACCAAAGAAGAGGGCGCGCCGCTGAGCGGCAAGGGCGAATTCGACACCCCCGACTTCACCGCCAAAGGCGCCGACGGCAACCCGCTGATCGACCCGATGTCTCACGTCGGCCTGGCGGCCCGGGAGAACAACGACGGCATCATGATCCGGCGCCGATCCTACAATTACACCGACGGTCTCGACGCCAACGGCCAACTCAACGCCGGCCTGCTGTTCATCTCGTATCAAAAAGATCCGCAAGATTTTATTCGCCTGCAGAACCGGTTGGGCGCCCACGACCTGCTCAACGAATACATCCGCCACATCGGCTCAGCAATCTTCGCGGTGCCGCCGGCGCCCGCCGAAGGCCACTACATCGGGCAAAGCCTTTTCAGCTAAGCAAATCTCCGAAAGAGTCGTCCGACGTTGGACGGCGCCGCGTTTCGGCTGTGTGATGTTTGGTGTCGCCCACGTAAATCAATCTCGCCCGCCGTCACACATCGGCCGTCGCAGAGCACTAACTCCGTGAAGCCGCAAAATCAGCGAAACGGAGGAAGTCATATGACCGACGCGCTCGTCATCGACGCCGCAGGCCTCGACAAGCTGTCGTGTAACGCCAGGGCCAACCCGGAGACCGGCAGGAAGACCCTGAAAGCCAAGACGGTGTGCGAGAAGGGGTTCCGCAACATGACCTACGTACGCGACCTGGCGCCGATGCTGGTGGGCGAGCCGCCCGCGCTGCTCGGCGACGACTCGGCGCCCAACCCCTCCGAGACCGCGCTGGCGGCGCTGGGATCGTGCGTGTCGGTGGGCCTGCTGGCCAACGCGACGCATCGCGGGGTGACCCTGACCAAGATCGAGGTCGAGATGGAGGGCGACATCGACATCTCCGCGGTGTGGGGGGTGGGTGACACGCCCGAGGGAAAGCGGCTGGGCTTCAGTGCGGTGCGGTGCAAGGTGACGCTGGCCGGAGACGCTGACGACGCGACGCTCAAGGAGATCCACGACAACGCGATCGCCTGGTCACCCGTGGTGAACACGTTCGCCAACCCGGTGAGCGTCGACTCGACTCTGACCACCGAATAGGAATTGAGTCGGGAAGCATTCCGTGGCAACAACATTGACCAAGACTGAGCTTGCCGAGCTGATCAGGCTGGCCCGCGTCAAGCGGGGATCGAGCTGGACGAAGATCGCCGAATCGATCGGCAAGGACCCGGTGTGGACCGTCGCTGCGCTACTCGGGCAGCATCCGCTCTCGGCCGGCGACGCGGCAGCGGTCGCGTCGCTTCTCGACCTCGACGACGAGGCGGTAACGGTCCTGCAAATGATGCCGTACCGGGCTTCGGATGTGACCATGGCGGCAGACCCGACGATCTACCGGTTCCATGAGGCGCTGGCCGTCTACGGCCCGGCGATCAAGGAACTCATCCATGAAGAATTCGGTGACGGCATCATGAGCGCGATCAACTTTCAGATGAGCGTGCACCGGCGCCCGCACCCCGAAGGCGACAGAGTGGTCGTCACTTTTGACGGCAAGTTCCTCGATTACGCGTGGAAACACCCCGCCCAGGAGGTATCGAGATGACGGCGACGATGAATCCGGCTGCCAGTGAGTTGAATATCGAACTATTGGAAGACATCCGGGCCCATGCCGGGGCGCTGGACCGCGGCGAGCAGCAATCCCGTCGCAGTTTCCCCGCACTGGGTACCGCCGGCCTGCTCCGGCTGGGTGCACCGGCCAACGCCCACGGCAGGCTCCCCGACATGGCCGAAGTGATCCGGTTGATCTCCGGAGAATGCATGAGCACCGGGTTCTCGTTGTGGGCCCATCGCATGGCGGTGGAGTACTTGCTCACGGCGGCAACGCCTTACAGTACGGTGGCGGCCCGGCCGCTCCTTGCCGGGACCACGCTGGGGGTGACCGGCATGGCGTCGGCATTCAAGGAGGCGGCGGGCTGCGGAAGCCTGGAGCTGACCGCCACGCCGGTCAAGGGGGGCTACGTGGTGACCGGGCCGATCAGGTGGGCCAGCAACCTCTACCCCGACTCGACCATGGTGACCGCGGTGCGTACCGACGCCGGGGAGAGGCTGATCGTGGCCTTGCCGCTGAACACGCCGGGTGTGGTGGTGGGCGATCACTTCGACCTGCTGGCGATGGGTAGCACCGCCTCGTCATACCTGAACCTGACGGGCGCCTACGTACCCACGGAGCAGGTGTTGTCCCGTGACTTCGAGGACTTCCTGCAAGCGGTCCGCCCGACATTCCTCGTCTTGCAGTCGGCGATGTGTCTGGGCCTGACCCGGACTGCGGTAAACCAGGCCAAAATCGGTCTCGGCGGGGTGAACTCGGTTTTCAGCGCCCAGGTCGAGCACGTGGCGGAAAGGCTCGCCGATGCGGAAGCCACGCTGGCGGACCTTGCCGCAGCGGTGGGCGGTGACGAGTCGCCCACCAAGAAGGAGCTGTTGTCGCTGCGGCTCGACGCGGCCGAACTGTCCAGCGCCAGTGCGGATCTCGAGATCCGCACCGCCGGTGGCAAGGGTTATGCGAGCAGGACATCGGCCAGCCGTCGCTACCGGGAAGCGGCGTTCATCCCGGTCCAATCCCCTTCCGAAGGGCAGCTCCGCTGGGAACTGGCCGCATGCGCTTGAGTGCGAGACGATGGTGACCCCGGTGGCGGTGCCGCCGGGGGGCACCAAATCGGAACCCGTGGTCGGCGGGATTCCGCTGGCGGATCTGGTCCGCGACTTTCATCGGCCGATGGTCAATTTCGCCCGCACCATGGTGGATTCGGCGACGGTGGCCGAAGAGGCCGTGCAGGAGGCCTGGGTGCAGGTCCTGCAGTCCGCGGATTCATTCGAGGGGCGTTCCTCGGTCGGAACCTGGCTGTTCGGGATCGTGAAGAACACCGCGTCGCGGCATCGGCGCCGCGAATCCCGCATCCGCGACCACGAGGTGCTGTCCGCGGATGACGTCGACCCCCTGGTCGGCCGCATGCATCCCCCCGGCCATCCCGATGCGGGGCACTGGAGTATCCCGCCGTCGCGGCGCTTCCTGCCCGAGGACCACACCGTCGAGAACGAGCTCATCGGGTACGTCCGTGTGGCGCTGGACGCGCTACCCGAGCGGCAACGGCAGCTGGTCATCCTGCGGGACATCGTCGGCACGACTGCCGAAGAGGCGGCCGGCCTTCTCGAACTGACCGCCGAGGGGCAGCGCGCGCTGCTCTACCGCGCCCGCGGAAATCTTCGCCACGAACTGGAAAAGCGGTATCGCCGATGACCATCCACGACAACGCAGTCCCCGCGATCGACTGCGTCGACTTCGTCCGCCTCGTCGACGAACTCGTCGACTGCGACCCGCAACAGTGGGGACCGATAGTGGCCAAGCACCTCGACGAGTGCCCCCCGTGCCTGGTTTACCTGCAACAGATGCTGGATCTGAGGATTCTACTCAACCACGTCTTCGAGGGGGAGAAGCTCAGCGCGGAGCACATCACCGGGGTCATCAACGCGATCAACGCTTTACGGAAAGGCGAACACCCATGACTCTCGAAGCGCAAGCGCCGCGATTGGAGGACGAAGCGTCCCCGCCGAACGCCCTGCCCGGCTTGACTTCTCGCGGGACGCCGAACGTCGTCCCCGACGATCCGTTCGAGCCGCTCAGCGTCGGCGCCATGGTGGACCGAGTGGCCGCCATGGCCGTGGAAAAGGCGGCACACCCGTGGGCGTTTCTGATGCGCTCGTTGGTCGGCGGGGTGATGGTCGCCTTCGGAGCGCTGCTGGCATTGATGGTAAGCACCGGGGTCAAGACCCCGGGCGTCGCCAGCCTGTTGATGGGCCTGGCGTTCGGCATGTCGTTCGTCCTCATCCTGGTGTCCGGCATGTCGCTGATCACCGCCGACATGGCCGCGGGATTTCTGGCCGTCCTCAACCGCACCATGAGCGTCGGGGGCTACGCCTTTCTGGTTACCGTCGGCCTCATCGGCAACGTCCTGGGCGCGCTGGTATTCGTCACGGTGTGCGGGGCCGCGGGAGGCCCATACCTGGGCGCCTTCGCCGAACGGGCGGCTGCCGTCGGCGCGCAGAAGGCCGGCCAGCCGTTCTGGACCGCACTGCTGCTCGCCGTCGTGTGCACCTGGTTCCTGCAGACGTCGATGTGCATGTTCTTCAAGGCTCGCAGCGACGTCGCCCGCATGACCTTCGCATTCTACGGACCGTTCGCATTCGTCATCGGCGGCACCCAGCACGTGATCGCCAACGTAGGCTTCCTCGGTCTTCCCCTGTTGCTCAACCTGTTTCACCCGGCGGCACCGCGCGGCGGGATCGGTTGGGGGTTCGGCCAACACGGCCTGCTCACCAACCTCGGCATCACCACCGTGGGCAATCTGATCGGCGGCACGCTGTTGGTGGCATTACCTTTCTGGGTCATCGCGCAGCTACAACGACACCGCGCCTAGCCGGTGAGTGACCGCGCGGTTACGGCGGGCTTAACAAGTCCCGCGAAAGCCCTCCGTCCCGTTGGTTAGGGACTTAAGCCTCACGACCGACTGCCGCCTGGGTTTATAGCGTCGCCGGTGATGGAGGGAGAGCGAAATGTCCGGACCTGATCAACAGCGCGGCATCGTCGTCGCGGTGGACGGCTCGAAGGCATCGAATGCGGCGGCGATCTGGGCCGCCCACGAAGCGGCGATGCGTAAGATTCCGCTGACCGTCGTCCACGCGGTGACGACCCCGACCGCCACCTGGCCGCCGGTCCCATACCCCGAGTCTCTAGCGGTGCGGCTGGAAGACGAGGGCAAGAAGGCGATCATGCACGCGATCAAGCTCGCCGAGGAGGTGCTCCCGGCGGACCGAAAGGTCGCCATCCACCGGGAACTCGTGTACTCCAGCCCGGCACTGGCCCTGATCAACATGTCCGGCGAGGCAGAGCTGATCGTGGTGGGCACGGCGGGACGAGGGCTGCTGGCCCGGGGCGTGCTCGGTTCGGTCAGTGCGACCGTGGTGCGGCACGCCCATTGCCCGGTCGCGGTCATCCACGGCGACGACATGCCTGACGTGCACAACGCTCCCGTCGTCGTGGGGGTCGACGGGTCGCCGGCCTCCGAGCTCGCGATCGAAATCGCCTTCGACGAAGCCTCCCGTCGTGGTGTCGGCCTGACGGCCCTACACGCATGGAGTGACATCACGGTAAGCGAACTCCCGGAAGCGGATTGGTCTTCCCTGGAAGCGGAGGCCCACCGGAGCCTGGCCGAGAACCTGGCGGGTTGGCAGGAACGCTATCCGGATGTGACGGTGCAGCGACTGGTCGTACGTGACGGGCCGGCCAGGCAGCTCGCCGAAAAGTCGGAAACGGCCCAGCTCCTCGTCGTGGGCAGTCACGGGCGCGGTGGCCTGACCGGTGTGCTGTTGGGATCCGTCAGCAACGCGGTCCTGCATTCGGTTCGGACGCCGGTGATCGTCGCTCGGCCCGGGGCATCCGCCTGAAGTGCGGCGGGGCGAAGGACGGTTGCCGTCCAGGCACAAAGGGCGACAAGGTCGCGGTCGGCGTGCGCCACGGTGCGGTCGGGTCGCACCAGTGCGGCGGCGGCACGGCCTCGTTCTAGCCATGCCGCCAGCGGGCTGCCGGCCTCGGCGACCAGCACGGTCACGTGGCGCTGCCGCAGCGCCGCCTCGTCGGCCGCACCGGGGCGGGCGGTGCTGATCAACGCGAAACCGCCGCCGAGTACGTCGTCCAACCGTTGACCGTCGCGTAGCACCGGGTTCGGGCAGAGCGTGCCGGCGAGCCGGTGCGGTCGCACGAATCGGCGTACCAACGCGGAACGGTGCAGCGCAGGGGTTCTCGAGTCGACGACCTTATCTCGCAGGCCGGGGATGAGCCGCAGCCGTGGCAACACCGCCCGGCGGACCGCATTGCCCAGGCGGCCGCCGCCGGTCATGGCCCAACCGACGCTGAGCGCCAGGCGAATCATGGATCGGGTATGCGGTTTACGTTCCCGCTCATAGGTTTCCAGAACACCCGGCGCCAGGGTGCCGTGGTGGACTCCGGCGATCTTCCACGCGAGGTTGGCCGCGTCTCGCAGTCCCGCTCCCATACCTTGGCCGATGAATGGGGGAGTGAGGTGGGCAGCGTCGCCGAGGATGAAGACATTACCTCGACGCCAGCGGTCGGCGATCTGCGCGCGGAAGGTGTACTCGGCGACCCGCAACAGCGTCAGCTCGCCGATGGATACGGTGCTCGTCCACGGCTCGATCAACGGCCGCAATCGGTCCAGGCTGTCGAAGTCATTCGCGGTTTCGCCGGCCAGCAATTGGAACTCCCACCGGTATCGGGCCGGCCCGATGCGCATGTATGTCCCCGCGCGATCCGGGTCGCACACCTGGTGGACCCCGTCCCACTGGCGCAGATCCGCATCGCTTGCGATGTCCACAACCAGCCAGCGCTGCTGAAAGTTCAGGTCCCGCATGGCCGAGCCGATCCGGGCGCGCACCACGCTGTTGGCGCCGTCGCAGCCGAGCAGGTAGTCGGCGTCGACCTGATGAACGTGGCCGTCGGAGCGGTCGGTGAAGGTGACCCGGACGTGTGTTCCGTCCGTCACGATGTCGGTGACTTCGGCGTTCCCGCGTAGCCGGGCGTTGGGGTGGCGTTCGAGATTGGCCCGCAGCAGGGCCTCCAATTCCGGCTGGTCGAACATGTTGGCCGGCGGATAGCCGTGCACATCCCGCGCGGGATCGCGGTTGAACTCGGCCAGCGTGCGAAACCGGTTGTCTACCAGCCGCAGGCCCAGCGTCGGCCGAGAGATCGCGGCGAACTCGTCGGCGATCCCGAGGCGGGCGATGATGCGATAGATCTCATCGTCCAGGTGCACGGCGCGCGGCTGGGTGTACACGCCGGGCCAACGGTCGAGCACCAGGCAGTCAACACCGTACTGCGCCAACAACGTGGCGGCGGTGACGCCGGTCGGTCCGGCGCCGACGATGACGACGGGGACCCGGCAAGTGGACGGGGTGCTCACGCGAATCGGATTGCGGTGCGCTGCGTTCCGAGATCGATGGCCCCGTCGTCGGTGGCCACCGACGCCTCGACGACGTCGCCGTCATGCAGGTAATTCTGGTTGGCGGCCTGGCGCGAGAAGAACATCTTCCATTTCATGGCGGGCGGCAACAGGTTTCCGATGAGCTGCACGGGCTTCGGCGGCGCGCTCAGCGCGGTGCCGGCCGGGGTGCCGGTGAGCACCAGGTCGCCCGGGGCGAGTTCCTGGAACTGGGTGAGCGACTGCAGCGCCTCCAGTGGCCGGTACAGCATGTCGCCCTCGACGAGCGCGTTTTGACGTTCCTGGCCATTGACACGCAGGCGCAGGCGCAGATCGCCGAAGCGCTTGAGCTCATTGGCGGTGAGTAGCACCAGCTCCGGGCCGACCGGCGTGAACGTCGGATACGACTTTGCCTCGTAGAACTGGGTTTGCGGGAGTTGAATATCCCGCGCGGAGACGTCGTTCGTGACGACCAACCCGGCGACGAAATCGTCCAGGTTGTCTTCGGAGATGGTGGTGCCGATGGCAATCGCACGACCGATGACCAGGCCGATCTCCACCTCGTAGTCGAGCAGCCTGACGTGCCGCGGTTTGACGATGTCATCGAAAGGCCCGTTGATGGACGCCGATGCCTTGCGGAAGAACGTGAGCGGGACTGACGCCGGATCCATGCCCGCGTCCCTGACGTGCGATTCGTAATTGGTCATCTGGGCGATGACTCGGCACGGCCGGGTCACCGGTGAGATCAAGTTGAGGGTGTCGACGGCAACGGTCTCGGTACCGTTGGCCGCCTTCTCGATGGCGGCCCGGTCGGCCAGCAGCGCTGCGGTGCTGGTGGCCGTGGTGTCGATCCTGACTGCGCCGTTGGCGGTCTTGAGCCACCAGGGGGTTTCAGAGGCGGTGTGCAGCACGGAAAGGGTCATGAGGTGGGAACTTTCAGTAGGCCGACCAGACGTTTGACATCGAATTCGTTGTCCGCGCGGAGCGCGGTGGCCATCGAAACCAATTCGCGCCGAGCCGATTTCGCGTCGGTTCCGAGGAAATCCCTGCTAGCCGGTGGTCCCCACTGAGCCAGCCCGGATGCGGTGAAGGGCGCCCAACCCGGGTCCAGCGTGTTGTCGAACAAGTCGCCATCGGTGAAGTGCTCGAACAGATAGCCATCGGGATCGCGCCAGTAGTCGAAGATCTGGCTGCCCTGAATGTGCCTGCCGATTCCCCAGGACCGGGAATAGCCGCGCGCACCAAGGTATTCGCCGCCGGCGGCCAGCGCGTCGAGATCGCTGACCTGATACGCCGAATGGACGTAGCGGTTGGCCGGACCGAGGGCCATCGCCAAGGTGTGATGGTCGGCCGGCGTCGAGCCACGGTCGCACCGGATGAAACTCATGGTTGGGCCCCGGTCGCGCTGGCCGGGGAAGTACAGGAAATCGCTGACGATCATGCCCAGGTTGTCCAGATACCAGTTCAGCGTCTCGACGTACTTGGTCGACTGCACCACCAGGTGGCCCAGGCGCTGCACCCGCGCGGGCTCTCGGGGCGGACGCTGGCCGGTGTTCACGCGCCGCATCTCGTTTCCGAAATTGAAGGCGGGTGGTCGTTGGCCCGGCAGTTCCGGGAGTTCATGCAATCCGGCGACGACGCGGACCGGCATGCCACTGGGGTCGATCAACTCGACCGACACCCCGCCGATGGTTTCCGGCAGCGGTCGCACGGATGCGCCTACGGAGTCCGCCAACCGGAGCACGTCGGCCTCGTCGGGCGCCCGGAACGCCGCGCCGGCGAAGCGGCTGCGCCGGCCGCGCCGCAAGATGAGGCACGGCGCTCCCGCCCACGTTCCGCGGAACTGCAGTTCGTCCGGGCCGTGTTGCGCCGTGTGGAAGCCGAACGCCCGCGCGAACGCCTCGGCCCGGGTCAGGTCCGGGCGCTCGAACTCCAACCACGCGATGTCGGCGACTTTGATCACCGGGTTACGCGACCGCCCCGGATGCTCGCCGGGCCGCGCGGTCTGCTCGCTGTGCGCCTTCAGGCGGGCGCTCTCGGTCAAATCCATGACTACTCCCAACTAACTGACGAAATCGTCACATACGAGAGAACGTTCAGTCAAGGATCTGACGGAATCCTCATAACTGATGCATACTGCTGTGAATGAGCACGATGGCAGAACCGACCAGGCTGGAGCGGCGCAAGCGGCGTACCCGGGCTGCGCTGGTCAAAGCCGCGCAGCGGCTGATCGCCGAGGGCAAGGTCAATGTCCCGGTCCTGGAAATCACCCAGGCCGCCGATGTCGGGATGGGATCCTTCTACAACCACTTCGACAGCAAGGAGCAGTTGTTCGAGGCCGCGGTCGCCGACGTACTCGACGCCTACGGCTCGATGCTCGACCGGCTCACCGAGGCCATCGAGGACCCGGCCCAAACTTTCGCCACCAGTTTCCGGCTGACTGGCCGGCTGTTTCGTCGGCACCCGCAGGAGAGCCGGATTCTGTTGGCCAACGGGCTGGAATTGCTGTCGTCGGAACGGGGTCTGGCGCCGCGCGCACTCCGCGACATCAAAGCCGGCGTGGCGGCCGGGCGGTTCGACGTCGAGGACCCCGAGTTAGCCCTCGCCATGGCCGGGGGTGCGCTGCTGGGCCTCGGAAATTTGTTGCGTGACCATCCCGATCGCGACGACGCGCGCGCCGCCGACGTCGTCACCGAGCACGTTCTGCGGTTGTTCGGGCTCAGCGCCGACGAAGCGCACGCCATCTGCCAACTCCCCTTACCGGACGGGGGACTTTTCGAAGGCTAGCGGGCGACGGCGTTGACGGCGAATGCGACGTTTCGACCCACTCCGCCGTCATCGCCGGCCTCGCCCGGCTTGGTCCACACCACGTGTGCGGTGCCGGTTATGTGCAGGGTGGCGCCGGTTGTGAAATCGAGGAACAGCAAAGCGGCCTCGTCGTCGACGGCCAGGTTGCCAAAACTGTTGAACATGTTGTTTCCCGGAAAATCCGGCCACCACAGTCGGCTCGGGGAGTCGACCCGGACGAACCCCGGCGGTCCTCCGCGATGTGACGCATCTCGACCACGGGTGGCATGGCTGGTGCCCAGAAAGAACGTGTCGGCCCGTGCAATCAACGCTTGGTCGGATGCGTCCAGAACGGCCGCGCGTCTCGCGGGTATTCGAGGATGCGTAGCGAGCGTGGCCACATCGATGGTGTGGCGATGAATGTACTTGGGGCAGTTGCCGTATGACTGATCGACGCGGATGGTCATACCACCGGGGTCCTCAGCACTGATCAGTTCGCCGTTGACCCGCAGCCTGCGGCGGGTGGCGAAGTCGATGGCGATCAGTCCCACCTGTTGGCCAGTAGGAATCGCCTGCAGGGGATCGCCGCCGCGGGGGAACGCCGACACCCGCAAGATGTCATGGTGGCCGCGGAGGAAACCCGGCGGTGCGGCCAACGGCGAGATCCAGAGGACCCCCGCGTGGTCGCGCGCTGTCATCGCGGCGAACCGTTGTGATGCGAGAAATTTTGCGGCGCCCGGGGACAGGCCCGATGAGTCGAGCATGGCCTCGAGCCGCCCGGCCTCGGCTTCGACGCCCGCCCGGCGCTGCGTTGCGGTCTCGCCCTCGTGGAAGCCGGTTGCGGTCACATGAGCCGTAACACCGCAGCGCGCACAAACCTTCCGTACATCGCTGGAAAACCAGCGGCTGTTGCCCCTAGGCGACCGACACGATGCGGGCAACCAGCTTGCCGCCCCGGATGACGTCGATCGTCTGGCCCGCCGCAACCTCGTCGAAGTAGCGCCCCGCACGCTTTCGCAATTCGTCGAGCTCGACCCCGCCGCAGGCGTCGACCGGGCTCGGGGTCCTCTCCGCGTCACCGGCGGAGACGATCTGTGCCAACAATCTGCCGCCGCGAACAACGCTGATCGTCTCCCCGGCCGCGACCCGGTCGAAGCAGCGCCCGGCACGGGTTCGCAGTTCATCCAGACCGACCCACCCACCGGCATCCCGCGCCGCGAGTTTCGCAGAGCGCGCCGGGATGGGAGCCACCCTCCAGTCACCGACGGGCACCATCCGCGCGACGAGCCTGCCGCGACGGACGACATCGATGGTCTCCCCGGCGGCGACCCGTTCGAGATACGTGCATGCGTCACTCCGAAGTTGGCCCAGGCCAATCGCTTCCCGCATTTCAATCCAATCCCTTCATCGGCTGGCCGGCGGCGCCAGCATGTCCTTCCAGCCGTCGTCTCCCGTTTTGCTCGAGTTTTCGACCGCGTACTTCACACCGTCGGGCCCCACCAGTTCGCCGCTCTGGGGGAGGTATACGGCCGGGGGAGGACCGCCGGGGGTGTAGACGCAGGGATTCGGCTGCTGCCCATTGCATTCCACGGTTCCCGATCCCGGCCGCTGCAGTGGATCGCTGGTCGGGGGTGGCGTCCCTGCCACCCTGTCGGAGGGCGCCGGGTTCAGGCCGTTGTTGATCGACGGCGCGGGTATCACCAGCCCAGGTTTCACCGGCTGGTCACATCGCGCCGCCGGCGCCGGGCAGGTGACGAGCTGGTTGGGGTCGCCGTACCACGGGTTGGTTCCCAACGGAACATAGGGTTTGGGGTCGCGGCACTCCCGCGGCGTCGCAGCCCGTTTACCGGGGACATCGACACACGGAAGGTTGCGTGCGCCGCGCACCGCGTTGGCAGGGGTGTCCTGCGGGATCTTGCAATAGGTTCCGGAGGGCATCGGCGCCAGGCTGGTATCCGCGGGAGACCGCCACTGGGATGCCGGGAGAAACCCGGTCAGGCACGGCGGGGGCTGGTTGATCGTCAGCGAGGTGCCCAGCGATGCGTAGCCTGGGAAGGCACTCGTGACCGTCTGGCCCTCCGAAGCGCCCTGCGGATAGGCCACCAGCAGTTGCTCGACGCCTTTGTGGTAGCGCTTGAGCATGTCGAGCACGATTTCGAGATTCGCCAGTGTCTGCGGGAGCGACTCTCGGACATCGCTGAACACCTCGTTGACCTGATCGGCGGTCGGCGCCGCTTGGGTCAGGATGCTTTGCAGGTGCTGGTCGTTTTCCGCGCTCTGCGCGGCCAGGATGTTCAGGTTGTGCGACCAGCGTTCGATCGAGTCGCCGGAGTCGACCTGGCTGTCGATGATGGGCCCGGAGTTTTGGACGATGTCGTTGATGTCGGAGATGTTGGTCTTGAAGTCACCGGCGATCGCCTGCGTCGCGTCGACCAGTCGTTGCAGCGCGGGGCCCAATCCGCCTACCGCTTGGGCTGTTTCGTCGAGCAGCGAGGCGATCTTGTCCTTGGGCAGCGCGGCCAGCCCCCGGTTGGCGGCATCGATCGCCGGCCCGATGTCGGTGGGGATGGTGCCCTTGGTGATGGTCTGACCGGGCGAAAAGTATTGGCGCGGGTTGCCCACCGACACCAGGTCGAGATACTGCTCACCGACCGCCGACACCGAATGCACGTTCGCCGACGCGTCAACCGGGATCCTGTAGCGATCGCCGATGCTCATCGTCACCCGCGCGCCCGTAGCGGTCGGGTCGACAGCGGTGACCGTGCCGATGGTTTCACCGCGATACGTCACGTTCGACGTCTTGTACAGGCCGCCCGACGCGGGCAGGTCCGCCTTCAGCATGTACTGCCCGATCCCGGCCGCAGCGGGAATCTGCAAGTAATACCAGCCCAGCGCAACCGCGGTGATTGCAGTCAGGACGCCGAACATGACCAGCTGGCGCTTGATGAAGCGGGTCAGCATTGCCTATCCGCCCTTTCGACCAGCGGGCCGCCCGGGGCGTCGTTGGGGTTCGGCGTGTATCGGACGTCCGGGATCATCGTCTCGGGGTCGCGGCCCCACGATTGCTCGAGCGCACGCAGCGCTCCGGAGAACCCGGTCCCGGTGAGGACCGCGTTGTCGACAGCGCTCATCGTCAGGTCGAGCGTCAGCGACAGGTTGAAGTAGTCGCCGCGGAACGCCTTGGGCACGGCGTCGATGTCGAACGGCCGCACGAGTATCAGCTTGAGTGCGCGAATCAGGTAGGGAGACCCACGCCCGAGTTCCCGCAACGGGCACTGCAGCGACAACAGGTCCTGGTGGAGGTCGCCCCGCGCGGCCGACAGGTATTGGTCGGCAACTCCGCTGAGCCGCCCGGTAGCGTCGACCGCGTCGATCAGAAGTTTCTGTTTGTCGGCGAAATGTTTGAGCAGTGGCGGGAATTCGGTGAGGACCCGATCCAGGACGTCCGAGCGGGGACCGACGTACGCCAGCAGCCGGTTGGTGGAATCGATGGCTCGGGTGATGTCAGCGCGTTGCTCGTCGAGCCGGGCGGTGAAGGTGTCCAGCTTGCCGAGAAAGGCACGGATCTGCTCGGCGCGACCGTTGACGATGTTGTAGACCTCGTTCTGCAGCACTTCGAGGTTCGGGATGCCTCCGCCGCGCAGCACGATGGCGAGACTCGCGAGCGTCTGCTCGGTCGTGGGGTAAGTGGACGCATTCTTGAGCGGGATGGTGTCGCCGTCCCTCAGTAGCTCCGGGGACGGGTTGGGTGGTGCGGCGAGCTCCACATGCTGCGAACCCAGCAGGCTGGTCTGCCCGATCTTGGCGGTCGCGTTCCTGGGCAACTTGACGTTCTTGCCCAGACGTAGCGTCAGCGTCGCGACCCAGTTCTTCAGTTCGATCGCGCGCACCGTGCCGACAAAGACATCGGCCACCCGCACCCGGCTGTTGTCGTTGAGGGCCAGCGTGTCGGGCATCTGCACGTAGACGGTGTAGTTGCCGGGCCCAGAGCCCGGGCCGCCCGGCATCGGTACGTTCGCGATTCCATGCCACTTCGCGCACGACGTCAGCATCACGACAGCAGCCAGTAGTGCGAATCCCTGCCGCGCCCGGTATCGGGCTCGAATAGCCAAGGCGCGCAATGCGTTCATGATCCCGCTCCCGTCGCTGCGGCCACGGGCGCCGGCGTCGGCGCGACCGGACCCGGAATCACACCCGGTCCGGGCGGCGGTGCCGGGATCGGCACCTGCGGGGCCCGCAGGCCGATCGGTGGCACCACCGGGTACTCGTCGTAGGCGTTCGGCGGCCCGGGCGGGGTCTGCAGCCCCGGGGGCGGGGGTCCGGTGTCAGGGCCGCCCATCAATTCGGCCAGTGATTCGGGGGTCAACAGGCCGCCCGTGATCGGCCCCACCTGTGTGCCCTGCATGCCCGGCGCGACAACCCAGCCGGGCTGGGTGTTGCGGTGCGAGAACGGGGTGTCGGGCACCCAGATTCCGGGCACCGTGGTGTCCTTGTATCCGTTCGGCGGGTGCAGCCTCGGCTCGGAGTAGGCGACCTCCTTGGGTAGCGCCTCGGCGGTGCTGAACAGGTTCAGCCCGAACGGCAGGTAGTTGAACTTGATCGCATCGAGGACTGGCGCCAGGTATTGCGCACACAGCTCGGCGGACTCTTGATAGCCCAGCCGGCTACCGGCCTGAATCATGCTGCAGAAGAACTGCATTGGGTTGGCGAAGTTAGGGATCGCTGGGATCGACATGACGGCCCCGTGCGACGGGTGGTAGATCTGGCTGAGGTTCGTCTCCAACGTCGGCAGGACGTGCAGGGCGGTCTCCAAACCGTTGAGTGGGTCGGGCTGGACCAACGTGGTGGTCAGGGTGGCGAGGTTGTCGAGGTCATGGACGAGCACCTCGCGGTTCTTGGTCAAGAACGGGCGCAGGGTGGAGAGCAGGCTGTCGAACTGCTGCAGCGCATTGGCGAGATCGTGGTCGGATCCGGTCAACTCGCCGGTGAACTGGGCCAGGTTCTTGTTCAGCGCGACGAACTGCTGGTCGTCTTTGTGCAGTGCGTTGACGAACTGGGCCAGGCTCTTCACCACCGCGAAGAAGTCGCCACGGCCCTCGTTCAGCGCGGTCAACGCCCGCGACAGGCTGTTCAGCGTGGTGTTGATCTGCTTGCCCTTGCCGGCCAGCCCGTCTGCGAATGACTCGATGGCATCACCGAACGGACCTTTGGGTTGCTCGGGTGTCGGGCCAAGTTTGGCGATGACGTTGGCGACGCCTTCGCGCAGTTGGTCCCACTCCGTGGGGACCTGCGTGCGCTCGATGGGGATCACGGCGTTATCGCCCATGACGGGACCACCTTTGTAGGGCGGCTCCAATTGAATGCTTCGTGACGCCACCAGCGTCGGGTTCACGATGACGGCGGACGCGTTGGCGGGCACCTTGTACTTGTTGTCGTAGTGAAACGTCACCTTCATCTTGTCGCCGGCCGGTTCGATCTTGTCGACGGAACCGACACGAACGCCCATGATTTGGACTTTGTCGCCGGAATAAAGCGCGTTCGCCGTTGGGAAATAAGCGATTACGGTGTTGGAAGTCAACTTCTGGTAGAGCCGCCAGCCGAGGGACCCGGCGACCAGGACCAGCAGTACCACCAGCACGCCGATTACCGTCCGGGGCCGCGGTTTGCGGAAGTTAAAGACGTTGCTCAATTCTGGCTACCTCCCGTGATGCCGCTGCCTCCCGTGCCGCCCGGGTTGATGAACGGGGCGGGCAGCTGCGGCCCGGGTCCCGACGGCGCGGGCGGCCCCGGCGGCAGCCCGGGTGCGAGCGTCGACGGTGGGGGGGTGGGGCCGGCGGGCTGCAGGTTCTCGGTGCGCGCGCCCGGCGGCGCCTGGACGGGCAGCGGTACCGGTGTGCCCGGGACATCTGGCGGCGCCTCGCCGGGGCGCGCGGCGATCGGGATTCCCGGTGACGGTGGCAGTCCGTTCGGGTTCGGCGGCGACGCGGCTACATCGATCGGCGCCGGGAAACTGCCACCGAACGGTCCGACGTCTACACCCGTGCACGGCAACGGGTTCCACGGCCTCGGCAGCGCGTCGGGCGGTGGGGTGTATGAACACGCCGTTCCGGGCGGGACGGCCGGTCCCGGGTGCTCTGGTGTGCCCTCCAGCACCGGAGGTGCGGGCGGCGGTGCGCCGTTGGGGAACCGGGTGCCGTTGGGGTCGGGCCAGCGGAACTCCGGAAGCCCGGCGCTGCGCCAGAAGTTCTCCGGGTCGATGCCGCGCTTCTTGAAGGCGGCGTCGACGAACGGCTGCAAGATCCAATACGGCAGCAGGTTGGACAGGACGATCTTGAAGTACGGTCCCGACGCCACCGATTCCCCTAGCGATGCGGCGAATTGGCTTACATACGTGAGGGTTTGAGCCAGGTCGTCTTTGCGTTCCACCAGCACATCGCTGATGGCACGCAACTGCTCCAGCACGGGATTGAGGTTGGGGTTGTCGTTGATGAACCCCTGCACCTCGGCCGAGAAGGCGGAAATGTTCTGCAGCAGGAGGCCGATGGCGCGGGCGCGTTCGTTGAACGCCGCCAGCAGCGTCTTCGCGTTGACCAGCAACCGGTTGATTTGTTCGCTGCGGTCACCGAGCACACTGGCCACTTGGTGGGCCTGAGCGAGTAAGTGCTTGACCTCTTCGTCGCGCTTACCGATGGTGTCGGAGAATTTGGTCAACCCGTCGAGCGTGGCACTCAAATGCGGGTAGGTCTGATTGATGGTCTGCGACAGGACATTCAGTGACTGCTTGACGGTGTCGATGTTCCAGCCGGTGGCGGCCTTGGTGATGTCGAAGTTCGCTTCGTAGAGCTGATAGGGCGTGGTGCTTTGGCCCAGTGGCAACACGGCCCCGGGCCGCAACTTCTGGGTTCCCCGTGGCTCGATCTCGAGCACCTTCTTACCCAGGATGGTGTCGGTCTTGATCGCGAGCCGGCTCTCGTTGCCGATGGTGTTGGGACCGATGTTGAACTTGATCACGACGTGGTCGCCGTCGATAGCGAACGCCTCCACCTTGCCGACATTCACGCCGGAGATGCGCACCTTATCGCCCTTGTTGAGCTGACCGGTGTCGGTGAACTGCCCGTAGTAACTCGGGCTGGCGAAGATCATCGGGATACTGGTCAAGCTTTGGCCGACGGCGACCACGAGCACGAGCACGGTGATGCCCATCAGCCCGACCCGGTTGCGGTTGAATTCCGTCAGCGTTCTCATTGCGGCGTGCACCTACCGGTGGGCTGCTGCCAGATCCGAACCGTGCGTACTGGACCGCCGGCCTGCAGTCCGTTCCACTTGATCGTGAGGTCGCAGACGTAGAAGTTCACCCAGTCTCCGTAGAGCCCGATGCTGCGTCCGATCAGGTTGAGCGCGGTCGGTGTCTTGTGGATCAGATCGCCGAGCTGATCGCGTTGGTCGACGAGCGGCTGCTGTAGAGCCTGCAGATAGTTGATCGCCTTGTGCAGCAGAGCGCGGTTGTCCGCGAGTAGGTCGGCCACCGTTCCGGCGGCGTTGCTGATGTTCGCGGTGCCGGCGGCCAGCGGGTCGGCGTGGTGTTGCAGCCCGGTGATCAATCTCTCGAAGTTGTCGACGGTCTGGTCGAATTCCTTGCGATGCCGAACGGTGGTGTCCAGCACGGTATTCAAGTTCTTGATCACCTCACCGATCGCGTGGTCGCGTTCGGCGATATGCGCGGTCGCCTGCGCGGTCTGGTCGAGGATGTCGTTGATGGTGCCGCCCTGGCCCTGAAACACGGTGATGATGGCCGACGCGATGGTGTTGACCTTGTCGGGATCGAGCGCCCGGAACAATGGCTTGAAACCACCGATCAGGGCGTCGAGATCCAGCGCCGGCGAGGTTCGTGACAGCGGGATGAATCCGCCCGGCGGCAGGACCCGGTCAACGCCCTCGCCCTCGCCGCGCTTGAGCTCTAAGTAGCGGTCGGCGAACAGATTGAGATAACGGATCTGCGCGGTCGTCGACTGGTAGAGCGGTATCGAGCGGTCCACATCGAAGTCCACCATTACCCGCTGGCCGCCCTCGATCAGCCGCACCGCCTTGACCTTGCCGATCTCCACTCCAGCGGCGCGGACGAACTGGCCGTTTTTCAGCCCGGTGGCGTTCCCGAATTCCGCGTGATAGTGGTTGGTGCTGTTGAAGCGCACCTGAGCGAACACCACGACGATCGACACGGTGATCAGCAGCAGCACCAGCGAGACGATGCCGAGCTTGATAGCGGAGCCGGTGATTTTCATGGGTTGATCGTGTTGTCCCCGACTTGACGGCCCCACACGTACTCGATTGCATACGGTGAGCCGGTGTCTAAGTGGTTGTAGGGCGCGAGGCTGGCGCCGGTGTCCACCACCAGACTTGGCGCCGGCCACAGGTCATGGGTGACGGCCTGCCAGCAACCCGGCGCACCCCCGGGGCCGCCGCGTGCGTTCACCCGCGGCAGATTGTCCGGATACACAAAGGGATTCGGCGCCCCGCCGACCAGCCCGGCCAGACCGAGGAGCCCCATGGTGGCCGCCGTGCCGGCCAATCCCGGGAGCGTGAGAATGCCTCCCAAGCCTGACGTCAGCTCGGTCATGGTTCTCAGCGCGTAGCCGTTGCCGCCGCCGGTCGTCGCATAGGCCGCCGGTTCTTCGTCGTAGTAATTGCGGATCGTGCAGAAGATCTCGGGGCTGTAGGTGTCGAGCAGCTGGGCGGTGGGCACCAGATCGGCGGCTCCGCGCTGAAAGTAGGGCCCGCCGCGGGCGAAGATGTCTTCGCCGGTGTTGCCCAACCCGGCCGCGGCCAACAACGCGGCATCCAGATCGGCTTCGTGCCGGTGCAGCGTGCGTGCCGTGATCACCGCGTTGTTGAGTGAGTCGAACAGGTCGGGTGCGGCCTTGGCGTAGACGTCGCCCAGGGCCGCCAGCCCTTGTATGTCATGCCGGATCTGCGGCATCTGCGGATTGATGTCGTCGAGGATGGCGTTGGCGTTGACGATCGATTGCCCGAACTTGTCGCCCAAGCCCGTCAACGCCTGCGCGGCTGCGGCCAGCGTCAGGTTGACCTTGACCGGATCCAGCTTCTCCGTGATGGAGGTGAGGGTCTCGAAGAGGGTATTGAACTCCGTTGTCACCGACCTCGCATCAATCACGTGCTGCGGTGTGATGCGTTGCGGTGTAGGGTTTTTCGGCGATGTCAACGACACGTACTTGTTGCCGAACACCGTGGTCGCCTTGATATTGGCGTCCACGTTGGCCGGGATCAGCTCGATGTACTTCGGATTCACGTTCAAGTCGAACTTGGCCGCCTGTGTGCCGTCACGCTCGATCTCCGAAATGCTGGCCACCCGGCCGATTTCCACGCCGTTGTAGGTGACCTTCGACCCCGGATCCATGACCAAACCGGCCCGTGGAGCCAACATCGTCAAGCGTGTAGTCGGCGTGAGCCGGCCCCGAAACTGCAACCAGACGACACCCAGTACCACCGCGAAGACCATCAGGAACACCAACGCGGCCGTCCTGTACGGCGGAATGCGTTGCGGGTTCTCCTTCACCGGGGCTGTCATTGGCGGCTACACGGTGAGGTTGAAGTTCGGGGTTTTGCCGTAGACCGCCATCGCGGTGAGCACGACGACCACAACGATCGTGATCAACGACAGCCGCATCGACCGACCGACCGCTTCACCGACGCCGACCGGCCCGCCGGTGGCGGTGTAGCCGTAGTAGCAGTGGGTCGTCATCACGACCACCGCAACCAGGATCACCTCCGCAAACGACCAGCCAACGTCGTTGAGGCGCAGGAATGTGTGGAAGTAGTGGTTGTACGTGCCGATCGACTGCCCGTAGAGCAGAACCGTGGTGACCTGCTGGGACAGGAAAGCCATGGTCATCGCCAACCCGTAGAGCGGGATGATGACGATCAGGCCGGCCACCACCCGGGTGGAGGCCAGGTAGGCGACCGACCGGATGCTCATCACTTCGAGCGCGTCGATCTCCTCACTGATGCGCATAGCGCCCAGTTCGGCGGTGGCGCCGGCGCCGACGGTGGCGGCCAGTGCCTGACCGGCGGCTACCGGTGCGACAAACCGCACATTGACCAGCGCGGCCAAGAATCCGGTGAACGCCTCGACACCGATGTTACCCAGCGTCGCGTAGCCCTGGATGGCGACCAGCGAGCCCGCGGACAGGGTGATGAAGCCGACGATGGCCGCGGTGCCACCGACCACGGCCATCGCGCCGGTGCCCATCCCCATCTGGGCAACCATTCGCAGCAACTCTCTGCGGTAGCGGTGCATCGCGAAGGGGATCTGCCCGACGGCGGTCAGTGCGAACCAGACCATCTGCCCGATCTCGACCAGTGGCCGAGACGGGACGTCCCCGTACCGAATGACCAACGCCGATGTGCGCGGGAAGCGGACGCGTAGAGCTGCAATTGTGGACATCTCAGCGGCCTGTCCCGAACCGGACGCCGATGGTGGTCAGCGCTGCGTTGACCGCGAAAAGCGCGATGAAGCACAGCACCACCGTCTCGTTGACGGCAGTCCCCAAACCTTTGGACCCACCGCGCACGATCAGCCCCCGATAACAGCCGACCAGGCCGGCGATCAGCCCGAACGTCGCCGCCTTGACAAACGCGATCACCACCTCGGGCAGACCGGTAAGCGCCGTCAACGTGGAGAGGTAGGCACCGCTCGAGACGTTCTGCAGGTAGACGCTGAAGAGATAGCCGCCCCCCAGACCAACGGCGACCACGAGGCCGTTGAGCAGCACCGCGACGATTGTGGAAGCGACGACCCGGGGGACCACCAGCCGGTGGATCGGGTCGATGCCGAGCACCTCGAGCGCATCGATCTCCTCGCGGATGGTGCGCGCGCCGAGGTCGGCGCAGATGGCGGTGCCGCCCGCGCCGGCGACGACCAGCACCGTCACGATCGGGCCGAGCTGGGTGACCGCGCCGATCGCGGCACCGGCACCGGAGACGTCGGCGGCGCCGATCTCGGCCAGCAGGAGGTTGAGTGTGAAGATGAGGAGCACGGTTTCCGGGATGGACACCGCGATGGTGGGCAGCAGGGATACCCGCATGAGAAACCAGCCATTCCAGATGAACTCGCGCCACTCGAACGGCTGCCGCAGGGCTTTTCCGGTCAACACGCACATGCGGAAGAACCCGCCCGCCACTTCGGTGCCCGGGCGAATCCTGCTGCCTACTTTGCTGGCAACCGAGTGCGAGGTGGTCATCCGCGCCGCCCCTGACGTGGCCATGCGACGAGCCGCGACACCTCCGATGCTTCTTCGACTGGCCGGCGCCCAGTCGTTAGCCGGGGACCGCGGCGCTGTCCGTGATCGCGATCAGCACGCCGGTTCGTAGAGCGGCTGTTCAGCGAAAGGCCTTTGAGTGCGCGGCGTTTCGAATGAAACGGGATAGACGAGGAATCGGCACTCTCACACCCCACCCTTCGGCTCCATGCCGCCCTAGTTTGCGCCACGCATCACTATGGCATTAGACCGTACGGTCAGTCAATAACCTGAGGCGCCTGGGTGAGCTGCACGGGGAGGGCAATTGTCACGGGATCGCAGACCACTCAAATTATCTTGGTCATTACCAGGGGTTTTGACCGTTTTCGCCTGACCGCCGCGCGTTCCTGCCGCCGCGGGCAAGAAAAGCCCCGGGCGTAGGAAACCGACCGCTCGTACAGTGATGGCGTTTGTGCGTCTCGGCATCGCCGGCGCCCAGATGGCCGGGCGCATCAAAATGGCAAGTGCTGCACCAATGTCCGCCCGGCGCAGGGCTATCCGGCGCTACGCGTCAGGCTGCCGGACCCGTGACGGCGGCTAGGCATTCGCGCACCACCGAGACGATGTCCGCGGACGGGTTCGCCCACTTGCTGAGTCCCAGGCGGTCGAGTAATAGTCCGCCGAGGAACACATCGACGAATGCCGCCCCGACTTGTTCGGGTGTCCGGGAAGCGGCGGGATCGAACCACACCCACATCCACTGCAGCGATCCCCACAGCTGCAGTGCCGCGAGTTCGACGTCGACACTTCGGAACACGCCGCTGTCTATGCCGCTGCGGATTTCGTCAATCGCAAGGGATTGCAGCTGATGGCGCAACTTGCGGACCTGCTGCATCGCCGGGTCATCGGACAGCTGAACCACCTCACGCTGGCTTGCCACCGTCGCGTCGCGGGCGACGACTTGGAGCAGTGCGGAGGTGTAAATGATTGCGGCGACGCGTTCGTGCGGTGCGGCAAGTCGGGCCCAGGCCATCTGTAGCGCATCGAGTTGGCGGGCGAGGTGGGTTTCTTCGAGCTCCCGCAACATCTGCGCTTTGGTTCCGAAGTGATGAACGATGGTGCCCTTCGACATGCCAAGCTCGTCGGCGATGTCGCCCATATTCGTTCTGTCGTAGCCGCGTTCGGCGACATAGCGGACAAACGCGTCGAAGATCTCGCCACGCCTACCAGGTCGAGGCATCGTCCATCCTTCGGCTCAAACTAACCGTACGAACGGTCTATCATAAGCGCCGCGATGTCAAGATCCCCTGAGGCTCCGCCACCGGCCCCGGACATTCTTGGGCAGAGCCCGAACCCGCCATGACGAATGGCGCCCCGGGCGGTCAGCTCGATGAATCCTTCAACACGCTATGAAGGACGGCGTGTCATAGCTTTGCTACGAGCAGGCCGTTCCCTCGCCGGCGTCTACAGCGCCCTGGGACCACCAAATCTCTCCGGCGCGGTTACGACATACGTGTTGGCCTTGGCTGTCGGTTTGATCTCACCCGCGGTGTACACAGTCATCAGCTCTCTGCCGTCGCTGTCGACGACACATACGTAGGTGTCCGTCTCAGCGTCGTAGTCGAAGCTGTCCCAGGCCAATAGGAATGCCAAGCAATTGCCGTCGCGGTCCGCGACGACCAGCTTGTGCACTCCGGAATCCCTCAATAGCTCGGCATCCTGTGCGCGCTGCTGAGGGACCTGGCTGGTGTGGAGCGTGGCGTGTGACATTTGTGTACTCCCTTAGCGAGGGTGTCTCCTACTAGCCTAGGCTCAACTGCTCACGTAATCCGAGCCTTGCGGGAAACGTTTCTCCCCGAATAACCACCCCGACCAGGGCACTACGGCCCCTGTCCAGAGGTCGTAAGTCGATTACCCGAAGAGATCGTGCTGCCGGCCCACCGCTAAGCGCTCGGGCGTCCCTGCGAGCTCCGGCCGGAAACGCGGGACGGGGTTCTGGGGCGCACCGCCACCAGCACCACCCCGGCGGCGAAGATGGCAGCGGTCGGCCACGAGAAATGCCCGTCCGGTGCGAAGCCGCCCTGCGCCAACAGGTGCAATCCAACGGCGGCCAGGAGGGCGCCGGTCAGCATGATCGCCTCGGCCCAACGATCGCCGAGCGGGAGACCGAAAGTGGGCAGCGGAACCGCGAAGAACCGCCGCTGCCACCAAAGCAACAGCAGCTCGATCGCTGTCACGACGCTCAGGATCGTGATCCACTCCAGCCGGACCAGCCACCACGCCACCGAACCCTCATGCGGTTGCGGGATCAAGCCGGCCGGATAAGCGACGATCGCGACGACGACGACCGGAATCATGTGCCACAGGTAGAGGGCCATCACGTTCGCATTGGCGGTGGACAGCACGCGCCGAACCGGGCGGTGATGCAGGACCCGGTCGATAATTGCCGCGAGCGCCATGGCCAGCCCCGCTTGCGTGCAGGCGAACGCCATCATCGCCACCGTCGGGGGTGACGTGTTCTCGATTGCCTCGCCCGGAACGCCGATCATGCTGACCGGATACGGTCCCACCCGGATCAGCAGCGCCAGAACGACGGCCGAACCGACGGCTAGCAGTACCGGTCTGCGGCCGGCCAACAGCCCACCGTGCCAAGCGATCCCAAGCTGGTAGAGCAGGCCCCAGCACAGCAGGTAGTTCAGCGAGCCGACATAGGGGACGTGGCCCGCCAGTGAGACGGCATCGACCAGCACGACGCCCGCGGCCAGCGCCGCCGGTGCCTTGAGCCCCCAACGCCTATGTGCGGCAACGGCAATCGGTGTCAGTGACACCACCAGGACGTAAACGGCGAGAAACCACAAGTGCATGGCGACGGCCCAACCCGCGTATTCCATCACCGTGCCCGCCACACGCCGAACCTGCAGAGCCACCACGACCAGCGAAACCAGCGCGACATACACGGTCGTGGGTCCCAACACCCGCGCCAGTCGATGCCGAATCCAGTCCTGGCGCGAGAAGCTGTCGGCCTCGCGGCGGTGCGACCATGACACCGCGCCTGCGTAACCGGCGACGAAGAAGAACACCGGGACCGCCTGGAAGATCCAAGTCAGCCACTGCGTCCACGGCATGTCGAGCAGCGGGTTCTCGCGACCGAATTGCCCGTCGTGGTAGGTCACCGAACCGGCAAGCCAGTGGCCCAGCACGATGAGAACCACACCCGACGCGCGGTAGAAGTCCACCGCCAGATTGCGGGCCGGTTTCGCGGTTTCTACGTCGTCCATCGGATCGCGGCAAGATCGATGCGGTGCACTCGCGCAACGGTACCCGCCCCGTGGCGTGAAGTCGCTGCGCGCACAATGACTCCATGAAGCAAGCTCGGCTCGCCAACCTGGAGGTCGGCCGCCTGGGCCTGGGCGCGATGGGCATGTCCGTGGCCTACGCGGGCGCCGGCAGCGACGACGCCGAGTCGATCCGCACCGTTCATCGCGCCATCGACCTGGGCGTCACGCTGATCGACACCGCCGAGGTGTACGGCCCCTACGTCAACGAAGAACTGCTCGCGCGTGCCCTGCAGGGCCGGCGTGATCAGGTGGTGCTGGCCACCAAGTTCGGCCTCATTTCCCACACGGGACGCAGCGGCCCGGACAGTAGCCCGGCCAACATCCGCATCGCGGTGGACGGTTCGCTGCGAAGGCTGGGCACCGATCACATCGACCTCTACTATCAGCACCGCCTCGACCGCGAGACCCCGATCGAAGACACGGTCGGTGCCCTGGCGGAGCTTGTCGCTGCGGGGAAGGTCCGGCACGTGGGCCTCTCGGAGGTGGGTGTGAACACGATCCGGCGCGCCCACGCCGTGCATCCCATCGCCGCCGTGCAATCCGAATATTCGCTTTGGACGCGCGACCAAGAAGAGGCGATATTGCCGCTGCTGCGCGAACTGGGGATCGGGTTCGTCGCCTACTCACCGTTGGGCCGCGGCTTCCTCACCGGTGCCATTCGCTCCACCGAGGGGTTGCCCGACAGCGACTACCGCAAGACCAACCCGCGCTTCTTCGACGAGAACTTCCAGCACAACTTGAGAAGCGCGGATGAACTGCGGAGCATCAGCGCCGACGTCGGTGCCACTCCCGCTCAGGTCGCGCTGGCCTGGTTGTTGGCGAAAGGCTCCGACATCGTGCCGATTCCGGGAACGAAGCGCGTCACGCGACTCGAGGAAAACGTCGGTGCCGACGCCGTCGAACTGACGCCCGACCAGCTGTCCCGGCTCGACCGACTCACCCCACCCCGGGGTGGTCATCACGCCGAAGCGCAGATGGGATGGATCGACCGCTGATGGGCGCCGAGGTGGAAGTCATGCTGCGGCGCAAGGGCTTTCGATCGTAACGGAATAGCTAGTCCGCGCTGGCCAGAGCCGCAGCGCCGTAATGCTTTTCGATCAGCGCCCACGGGTCGGCGTAGGGGCCGCGTCCCTCGAGCCGGCGCTGCACCATCAGGACTGTACGCAAGACCGGGCGCAAGATCGGGCTCAGCAGTCGCACCATGGTTCGGGTGCGGCCCTGCGTCCCGGCGATCCACCCCAGGGTCTCGGACCAGTCGTGTTCCTGAAAGTCGAGCAGCGCCTGCGCTTCGGTGGTGTCGTACCAGCCGGTGAAGCTCCAGCCGCGGTCGTCGGCGGGATCGCCGGGCAGGCTGGCCGACGGGCCGAGGCCACCCAGCCCGACGGCTTCCATCAGGCCGTCCTCGAGCTCGCGTTGCGTGAGCACGTACGACTCGTTGCCGCCGATCAGTATCACCTTGCCCGCGATGGTGGCTTCCCGATCGACACCGTTGGCGAAAGCAAGCGCGACGTCGCGGGCGTCCACTGCGTGCATGCGGTTGTCGCCCGGCATCGACCGCATCAGGAGCAGGGAGTCGCCGTTGACCGTCGTGTGCGTGTCCGGCGAGATGACCCCGCCCAACCGGAAGAGCGCGTACGGCAGGCCGCTGGCGCGGATTGCCGCCTCGGCGAGCACTTTGTCCTGACCGTATTGATCGATCGGGTTCACCGGGGTGTCCGGGGTGATCCGCTCCGGCTGGCGGTAGGGGTTGCGCGATCCATACACCGCGGCGCTGGACGCCATCAGGAACAGGGGCGGGCGGGGGAGTGCGGAGCACGCCGCCAACAGGTTCTCGGTACCGCCCACGTTCACCTTGCGGGCCAGCGCCGGTCTGCGATAGGAGAGCGGGGACACGATCGCGGCGAGGTGAACGACGGCTTCGGGCCGATGGCTCGCGACGAGATCACGCACCGCCTCGGCGTCCAGAAGGTCGGTATAGGCCGGAATCAGCGTCCCGGGGTGGCGGCCGACGACCAGTTCTTTTTCGACGGCGACGGTGTTGTCGTTGCGCAGGTCCATCGCGACGACGGTGCGTCCCCGGTCGAGCAGGATCTGCGTGCAACGCTTGCCGACCTGTCCGAAGGCTCCGGTGACCAGAACGGTGGAGGCAGTCATGGCCTTACCACTGTCCGATCAGTCGGTTGGCGACCCGGCCGACCGCCCGGCGGATTCGGTCGGAGACATAAAGAGAAAACACGGGAGTGACGATATCCTCTCGCAGCCGAGTTAGCTTGGAGCTCTTGATGAACCATTGTCCGCCGATCTTTTCGTAGGTCTCGTGGTAATGCCCGTAGCCCACCAATGTGACCCCGGGTCCGAACCGGACGACGTCTTGCAGGGCCCACACCCCGCGCGCGGTCGTCGCCGAGGTGAGCGCGATTTCGGGAGCATGCACCTGGTGCGCGGTAGCCTGGGTCGGCCGCCCAAGCGCCTTGCGCGTGAACGCCACGAAATCGTCCGCGCCCTCGATCACCTTGCCGCCGGCCTCCGCCGTGTCACTGACGAAGTCATCGGTGAAGACGGTGCGCCAAGCCGCCCAGTCCTTGCTGTCGAGGTTCCGGCAATAGCGGGCCTTGAGCTGCTTGATGGATTCGACGGCCAGCAGCATGGCGGTGTCGGCGTCGGCCACCACGCCCTCCGCGCGCTCTGTCATTGCGGCTTGATCCTGTCCCTCAGCGTCCCGGCGTGACGTTTCACTGGCGAAGTGTAAACCTCTCAGCCTTTGAAGTAGACGACCTGATGGGTGGTGACCAGCAGGGCGCCATCTCGCGTCCACACCTGTGCGCTCTGGTCGAAGTAGCCGCGGGTGAAGCGATTGGCGTGCGCGGTGCACAGGACGAAGTCGTTGCCCACCCCGTCGAGTTCGTCCTGATCGGCGTGGAAGTACGCCGTCAACGAGATGGTTCCCGAGGGGACGAAGCCGCCGCGTCGCAGGAACACCCGCGGGTAGAAGGTGTCCGACAGCGCGGCCAGCACGGTGTAGTCGACCGGGCGTCGCGCGGCGTCGCGCACCCACAAGGTGGTCGTCGACGAGGGGCTCGGCTGCCCGTCTTTGCCCGGCATGGGGCCTTCGGCGAAGCGCATGTCGTAGAGGCTGGTCCAGCGAACGAGGCCCGGATCGGTAGCGGGCAGCTGCTCGGGGGTCGGCGCGTTTGGTGGGCGGCTTTCGGTATCGGCCCAACCGTCGCGGCGGACGGCGAACAGCGCCGTCGCCGTGGTCTTGACGTCTCCGTCCTGACTGAGTTCGACGATCCAGTGCTGGTTGGTGCGGTTGGTGCGTGCCGCCCGCAGCGAGATGTCGAAGTCGCCGTCGGCGATGGGCGCGGCGTAGTTGACCGTCAACGCCAGCGGCTCGCCGATCCGGTCGGGGTGCGATTCGACGGCGCGCAGCATGACCGCGGCCGTGATTCCACCGAAGGGTCCCACCATGTTGGCCCATTCCGGATGGGTCCGGCCGCGCCTGGTGTGGGCGTCGACGGTCTCCAGCCGGATGGCGTCGTCGAAGGGATGTGTATCGGTCATGCTGAGTACTGCAGACTACGGGTCTTCGACCCCGGCGTCGGACACGGGGCGGTCGAGAGACAACATCGGAAAGGTGAGCCAGGATGGGCAACTCCCAGGACAAATCTCCCGCTGAGCTGATCGACGCCAGGATCAAGGAGTTAGGGGATTGGCGCGGCGAGATGCTGGCCCGCATCAGGGAACTCATCAAGGACGCCGACCCGAATGTGGTCGAGGACTGGAAGTGGCGCGGTGTTCCGGTCTGGTATCACGACGGAATGATCTGTACGGGCGAGACCTACAAGAACGTCGTGAAGATGACCTTCGCCAAGGGCGCCTCGCTGAAGGATCCGTCGGGTCTGTTCAACTCCAGTCTCGATGGCAACACCAGGCGCGCGATCGACTTCCACGAGGGCGACAAGGTCGACGAAGAGGCATTGAAGGCGCTGATCCGCTCCGCGGTGGAGCTGAACCGGGCGTAGGGCGCCAACCTGTACAGCCGCGGGAGCGGTGCTGTACAGTCGCCCAGCACAAAGTCGACGCTCGAATGGGAGGCCATCCGGTGACGCCCGAGTCGGTCGAAGACTTCCGGAGCCGGGCCAGGGTGTGGCTGGCCGACACCCTCCCGCGGCTGGATTCCGGCGACGCGATGGTCCTGCAGCGCGACGAGCTGTCCTCTTGGCAGCGCGCCCGCGAACTGCAGAAGAAGCTGTACGACGGCGGATTCGCCGGCATCTGCTTCCCGCGCGAGTACGGCGGCCTCGGCCTGGGCTACGAGTACAAGAAGGCGTTCGACGCGGAGGCCCTGGCCTACGAGACGCCGCTCATGCTCAACGTTCCGTCCTTCGCCATCTGCTGCGCGACGATCCTCGACATGGGCAGCGAGGAGCAGAAGCGCACACACATCGCGGCCGCGCTGCGCGGCGACGAAGTGCTGGTGCAGCTGCTGTCGGAACCCAGCGGGGGATCGGACCTTGCGGGCGTCCTCACCCGCGCCGAACGCCGGGGCGGGCGGTGGATCCTCAACGGCGCCAAGACGTGGAGCACGTGGGCGTTCGCCGCCGACTACGGTTTGTGCCTGGCCCGGACCGACTGGAGCGTGCCGAAGCACGAAGGACTGACGATGTTCCTGGTACCGCTCCGGCATCCCGGTGTCACTATCAACCGCATCAAGCAGGTGAACGGCTCGGTCGAATTCTGCGAGGAGTTCTTCGACGACGTCGACCTCGGTGACGACGCCGTGGTGGGGGAGCCGGGGAAGGGATGGGACGTCGCGTCGCGCCAGCTCTACCACGAGCGTCGAACCATGGGTGACGGGTCGGAGTACACCAGCGGACCGGGAATCGCTGAGGCTCAAGACATTTCGGTTGACCTGCTGTCCCTGGTCGAAAAGACGAACCGGGCCGGCGGCGAACGAGTCCGCGAGCTGGTGGGTAGGGCCCTGGTCCATCGGGCCGTGCACGGACAACTCAGCGAGCACGTCTTCCACGCGGTGGCCAAGGGATCCCTGCCGCCCGCCGCGGGATCGATCATCCGGTTGTCCATGGCCGAGGTGCACGACGTCGAAAACGACACCGCGTTGGCCGTCGCCGGGCCGGCGGCCGTGGTCGACGACGAGGCGGGGTTGCTCGACATCGGCACCCGCTACCTGGGCCGTCAGATCGCCAGCATCGGCGGCGGGACCACGGAGATGGCGCGCAACGTGATCGGCGAGCGGGTGCTGAGCTTCCCCCGCGAGTACGCCGCCGACCGCGGCGTGCCGTTCAACCAGGTGCGACACGGAAAAGCCTGAGGGAGCGGGGAATTGAGCGACCGACTTCGCGACATCCGAGAGCTAGCGGGAGACTCCGAGGCCTACCGGGACGAACTGTACCGGCGCTGGACCGGTCTGCTCAGTTACCGCTACATCGGCCGCAAACACTCCTCGATGGACCTCGGGGAGATCGACGACACCGTCACCATCCGCCGCGACATGCGCAACGAGGCCGGGGGCATCATGGTGGCGCCATTGGCCATTTCCTCCCCGGAGGGCTGCCAGACCGACATGGTCGCGGTGCCCAATCCGGTCATCGCGTCGGTGCAGATCGTCGACCCGGGCTATGACGTCAGCCGGGTCGAGATCGTCGACTCCGGCGTCGTGCACCAGGGCCGCACCATGGGCTACGGGCGGTGCAAGATCGTCGACGCCGACAACCCGGATCGGGTGATCGCCTTCAACGAGGGGCAGGGGGCGATCATCGGCATCCCGCCGGAAGGTCTGGACCGGATGGATGTTTCGGGCACGGAGCTGGTGGTCGAGGACTCGCCGGACCTGCCGCCGCTGTGGCAGGCCTTCGGCGCCAGCAGGCGTGGCGACGGCCACTGGGTGCTGCCCGAGCTCAGTACCGAACTCGCTTCTCCGGACGCCGCGCTGCACATCGGACCGCAACACGTCGTGCTCGAAACAGCGGCGATCGATCTGGCCGCCGACGTCGCCGGGACCCGGAAGCTCCAAGTGGCCAGCTGGCACGTCATGTTCATGTCGCGCGGCAAGGTGGGTCCGTTCCGCGTCGAGGGCACCGCGCACCCGGGTGGGCCGGGACGCGTCGGCGTGCGCATGCTGCTGCACGACGAGGGCAACGCGGACAAGGCCGTCACCTCCGCCGCTGCGATCTTCGACATCGTCGGCTGACTCAACCCTGGTCATACATCTGCCCACATCTGTATGGTGCTAAAGACTCACACGACAGGAGAATTGCGGTGGCAGAACGGTTGGCCGGGAAGGTCGCGCTTATCAGCGGGGGCGCGCGGGGGATGGGCGCCTCGCACGTGCGGACGCTGGTGGCCGAGGGGGCCAAGGTGGTGTTCGGGGACATCCTCGATGACGAGGGCAAGGCCGTCGCTGCCGAGGTCGGAGACGCCGCCCGCTACCTGCACCTGGACGTGACGAAGCCCGAGGATTGGGACGCCGCGGTGGCCACCGTCCTCAGTGAATTCGGCGGCATCGACATCCTCGTGAACAACGCCGGCATCATCAACATCGGCACCTTCGAGGACTACGCGCTCTCGGAATGGCAGCGGATCCTCGACATCAACCTGACGGGCGTGTTCCTGGGTATCCGCGCCGTGGTGAAGCCGATGAAGGAAGCCGGGAGGGGATCGATCATCAACATCTCCTCCATCGAGGGAATCGCCGGCACCATCGCCTGCCACGGGTACACCGCCACCAAATTCGCCGTCCGGGGCCTGACCAAGTCGGCGGCACTAGAGCTCGGGCCCAGCGGGATCCGGGTGAACTCGATCCACCCTGGGCTCATCAAAACCCCGATGACAGAGTGGGTTCCCGAGGACATCTTCCAGACCGCGCTGGGACGCATCGCCGAGCCCAAGGAAGTCTCCAACCTCGTCGTCTACCTGGCCAGCGACGAGTCGAGCTATTCGACCGGCTCGGAGTTCGTCGTCGACGGCGGCACCACCGCCGGCCTGGGCCACAAGGACTTCTCCGCGGTCGACACCGCCGGGCAGCCGGACTGGGTTACCTAGCCGGAGCGAGTGATTCGGTCTCCTCGGGCGCCTTCTCGTCACTCGGCTTGGGCCAGGGCGACGGAACCGGGCGTTGCCGCACACGTTGGGGCCACCAGAACCACTTGCCCAGCAGCGCGGCGATCGATGGCGTCATCAACGACCGGACGATCAGGGTGTCGAACAGCAGACCCAATCCGATGGTGGTACCGACCTGGCCGATGACCGTCAGCTCGCTGACCGCCATTGTCATCATCGTGAAGGCGAACACCAGGCCCGCCGACGTGACGACCGAGCCGGTGCCCCCCATCGACCGGATGATCCCGGTGTTCAGGCCGGCGTGGATCTCCTCCTTGAACCGCGCTACCAGAAGCAGGTTGTAGTCGGCGCCCACGGCGAGCAGGATGATGACCGACATCGCGAGCACCATCCAGTGCAGCTCGATGCCGATGAGATGCTGCCAGATCAACACCGACAGGCCGAACGACGCGCCCAGCGAGAGCAAGACGGTTCCCACGATGACCGCTGATGCCACCACGCCCCGCGTGATGAGCAGCATGATGATGAAAATCAAGCACAGCGAAGAGATCCCGGCGATCAACAGGTCATAGGTGTTGCCGTCGCTGAGGTCTTTGTAGATCGACGCGGTGCCCGCCAGATAGATTTTGGAACCCTCCAGCGGCGTGCCCTTGAGCGATTCGTAGGCGGCCTTCTTGATGGCGCCGATGTGCGAAATGCCTTCGGCCGACATCGGATCGCCGTCATGGCTGATGATGAAACGCACGGCATGGCCGTCGGGGGAGATGAAGTTCTTCATCCCCTTCTTGAACTCGGCGTTGTTGAAGGTCTCCGGCGGCAAGTAGAACGAGTCGTCGTTCTTCGACGCATCGAACGCCTTGCCCATTGCATTGGAGTTCTTCTGCGCCTCGTTCTGCTGATCCTGCAGACCCTTCTGCGTCGCATACATGGTCAGCATCGTCGTTTTCATGGCCTTCATGTTCTCGATCATCGACGGCATCAGCGCCACCATCTGGGGCATCAGTGTGTCGAGATGATCCATGATCGGCAGCAGGCTCTCGATGTCGTCGGTCATGATGTCGATGCCGTCGAGGCCGTCGAAGACGGACCGCAACGACCAGCACACCGGGATGTCGTAGCAGTGCCGTTCCCAGTAGAGGTAGCTGCGGATGGGGCGGAAGAAGTCCTCGAAATCGGCCATGTGCTGGCGTAATTCGTTGATGTCGATGGTCATGTCGTGCATCTTCTTGACCATCTGGTGCATGTCGTTGGCCATCTGCGCAGTGATGCTCGACATCTTTTCCATGCTGTCGATGGTCGTCTGCATCATGTCGGCCTGATGCAGCATGTCGGCCATCTGGTCTTCCTGATACTTCTGGTTCATCTGCTGGGTGACGCCCTGCATGCTGATCTGGAACGGGATCGAGGTGTGCTCGATCGGCGTGCCCTGGGGCCGGGTGATTGCTTGCACGCGACCGATTCCCGGCACCCGGAAGACCGTCTTGGCAATCTTGTCGATGACCAGGAAGTCCGCGGAGTTGCGCAGGTCATGGTCGGCTTCGATCATCAGCACTTCGGGATTCATCCGCGCCTGGGAGAAGTGCCGGTCCGCGGCCGCGTAACCCTCGTTGGCGGGGAGGTCGGCGGGCAGATAGTTGCGGTCGTTGTAATTGGTGCGGTAGCCGGGCAGGGTCAGCAATCCGACGAGGGCGATGCCGATCGTCAAAACCAGGATCGGGGCGGGCCAGCGGACCACGAGCGCGCCGACCTTGCGCCACCCGCGAATCCGTTGGGTGCGCTTGGGTTCGAGCGTCTTGCGGAAACGCGTCGCCACCGAAATCACCGCGGGACCGAGCGTCAACGCGGCCGCCACGACCACCACCATGCCGATGGCCAACGGGATGCCCAGCGTCTGGAAGTAGGGCAGGTTGGTGAAGTGCAGGCAGAAGGTGGCGCCGGCGATGGTCAGGCCTGACCCGAGCACCACATGTGCGGTGCCCTTGTACATGGTGTAATACGCGTCTTCGCGTGATTCACCCACGGCGCGGGCTTCCTGATATCGGCCGATCAAGAAGATCGCATAGTCGGTGGCGGCCGCGATCGCCAACGTGACCAACAGGTTGGTGGCGAACGTCGAAAGCCCAATGATCTTGTAATAGCCCAGGAAAGCGACCATCCCACGGGCGGCCGAGAGTTCGAAGACCACCATCAACAACGTGAGTAGCACGGTGACGACCGAGCGATAGACCAACAGCAGCATCCCGATGATGACCGTGAAGGTGGCCGCGGTGATGAGCTGCAGGCTGCGGTCGCCGGCGGTGTGCTGATCCGCCGATAGAGCGGCGGGCCCGGTGACGTAGGCCTTTACCCCTTTTGGCGGGGTCAAGCTCTTGACGATGTTTTGCACCGACTCGACGGATTCGTTGGCCAGGGCTTCGCCCTGGTTACCGGCCAGATACACCTGGACGTAGGCGGCCTTGCCGTCGTTGCTCTGCGCGCCCGCCCCGGTCAGTGGATCGCTCCACATATCCTGAACGTGCTCAACGTGTTTGGTGTCGGCGTCGAGCTTCTTGACCATCTGGTCGTAGTAGGCGTGGGCGTCGGCGCCGAGGGGATTTTGGCCCTCGAGCACGATCATGACCGAGCTGTTGGACTTGTACTCGTTGAAGATCGCGCCCATCCGCTTGGTCGCGACGACCGACTGCGCATCGTCGGGAGTCATCTCCACCGAGCGCATCTTCCCGACCTCGTCCAACTGGGGGACGACGACGTTGAGCACCGCGATGAGCGCGATCCAGCCGAGGATGATGGGCACGGCGAAGGTTCGGATGATCCGCGGAATCTTGTCCCGCACCGGTTCTTGGGCGACGGGGATGGTGTCGGTGCGGGCGTCGTCGACGTGTGCGCTCATGCGGATTTCACCAAGCAGAAGGTCAGGGCGTGCACGCGGTCGGTCAGGTTCTCGGCCTTGACTTCGTCGTCGATGGTGATGCGACAACCGAGGGAATCACCGTCGCTTTGCGCCGAGAGGTTCGGGAAGACGGAGGGGGCGGTCGTGCTGAGCACTAGCGTCCAGGGCAAGGTCGCATTGTCGACCCGCTTCGGGTCAGAGGACAGGTCCAAGTAATTCACGTTGGCGGTGCGGGCCGAGCCGAAGACCTCGTACTTGACGACCTTTGGCTTGAACGGCTTGGAGTCATCCAGCCGCGGGCTCGTCATGACGCCCGTGTCGTGGGCTCCGAAGAATGACTTGACCCGGGCCACGGCGAAGCCGCCGACCACCAGGACCGCGACGATCAGCATCGGCAACCACGCGTTGCGCACAACCTTCACCTCAGGTGGTTCCTTCCCCATCAGGCCGCCGTCCTCGGTCAGCGTCAGTGTGACCTGTACACCAACGCATGGGCGGGGAAGCGCCACGACTTACGTTGCACCGCAATGGTTCTCGCTGATCACTATGATGCGTGCGCGCTCGATCGCCCGAAGTTGGGACGGTAGCCCAAGCGCACCAGCGGCCGCCCCCGGTACCGACACCTACTTCATGAAGCGTCTTCGGATACCGCCTGATGAGCATAGTACATAATGTGCATACCTTGCACGCCATGCAATAATTGCGCGCGGTGTTTCAAATCACTTTGTAAAGATGCTGTTGACCAGCGCAGCGGCCCGCTCGACATAGGGCATCGGCGTGTCGTCCGCGGCGCCGGCTTCCCCGCTTGACCAGCGCTCGATTCCCGAACGCACGGCCGTCAACGCCAGCGCGGCGATCAACGCGACTATCTCGTCGTCGGCTCGCATGCCTTGGCGGCGCGCTACAACATCGGTCAGGTGATTCTGGAACCGCTCCAAGTCGGCGAGGAATGCCGCCAGTACCGCCGGGGAAGTTTTGGCGAGTTCCAGCATGCCGGCCGCTTGTTCGCGTTTCGGGGGCACGTCGCGGAGATGGTGCGCCGCCAGCGTGATCAACTCTTCCAACACCACCGAATAGGGGGCGGGCCCGGCCGCGACGAAATCGGCTACCAGCTCCGGAGGTATGTCCGAAGGGCCGTACGCGATCGCGGACTCTTTGTTCGGGAAGTAGTTGAAGAAGGTGCGCGTCGACACCCCCGCATCGGCGCAGATCTCATCGATGGTCACCTTGTCGAATCCGCGTTCCAGTGCGAGGCGCACCGCGGCGTCGCGAATGTCAGCGCTCGTCTGGCGCCGACGACGCTCCCGCAGACCCACCGGGTTGGACATAGCACCTATAGTTGCACGTTCTGCACAATTTGCAGTCAAAAGGCGGCGGATTCGGGTCGCGCGGACCTCCGGCGAGTGGCCGGCGTCGTTCCCGGCTTGGGCTCGCCTAACGGGCCAGCCAATCGTGTGCCCGTCATCAGTCTGCTAAAACACGCTGCCGCACAAGGGGATCGATCGATGCAGGGGAGTTGTCGCCAGCCGCCTCTAGGCGCGGGGCGTGACGAGGGCGTCCCGAAGGTGATCGCATTGACTGGCGAAGAAGTTCACCGACACCGGCGCCTTGTCCGCGATCTGGTCGAATGCGTGAAAGGCTCCAAGGGCGATCTCCTCGTGCACGGGAACACCCGCCTCGCGCAGGCGCCGGGCGTATTGCAGGCACTCCTCATAGAAGAGGTCCAACGTCCCGACCCCGATCCAGGCCGGCGGCAGGCCGGACAAATCGTCCCGACGGGCGGGGGCCGCTTCTTTGGGGTCGGCACCGTTGAGGTACCAGCGCCACGCCAACTGGTTGTCGCTCGCCGTCCACATAATGCGCCGCTGGCCGTCCCGTTCGGTGCCGGTCCGATCGTCCAGCATCGGATACACCAACATCTGAAAAGCCAGTTTGACGTCGGTGCGGTCGTGAGCCCACTGCGCCAGCGCCGCTGCGAAGTGTCCACCGGCGCTGGCCCCGCCGACGGCGATTCGCTCCGGGTCCACCCACGGTTGGCGCGCGAGCCACAGCAGTGCCGCGTAACAGTCTTCAATCGGGGTCGGATAAGGGTGCTCGGGCGCCAAGCGGTGTTCCACGGCCGCGATCGCGACACCCGTGCGGTGGGACAGCTTGCGAAGGTATTTGTCGTCCTGGGCGGCGTGACCCATGATGGTGCCGCCGCCGTGCACCCAAAGCAGTGCCGGTCCGCGGTGGGGAAAGTTGGTCGGACGATGCAGGCGAACGGTGACGTGCTCGTCGACCGTGGCGACCGGTACGTCCCGCAGCCGCCCCGTGCTGCTGAAGAGGTTCATGATCGTCCGCTGGACCTTGAGACCGCGGTGCAGGGCGTATCCGCGAGGCAGAAATCGGGCCACCTTGCGCAGGCCGGGATTCACCACGTGTCGTGAAGCGAAGTCATTGTCGGCGGGTCCGCTTGCCATCGATGCCTCTGCTCTCTCACGCCGCCGACACGCCGAACATACAGGAACGCCGTTGTGTCCACGGGGCATCTTCAGTTCTGTCAGCTGGCGACGCTCGGGGGCTCCCGATTGGTCGGGCCGGGGACAGGGTATTCGCTGGCGTGGCCTCGACCCTTACCAAAATCATCAGTGTTCTGGATCCCCGGACCGGCGACACCGTCACGCAGGTGCCGATCACCGAGCCGGCCGACTGCGACGACGCCGTCGCACGCGCCGCGGCTGCGGCCCACGGGTGGGCGCGCACCCCGCCGGGCGAAAGGGCGGCCGCGATAGCGGCGGCCGCGGGCGACGTCCGCACTGCCGCGGACGAACTCGCCGAATTGAACGAGCGGGAAACCGGCAAGTTGCGCGGCGACGCGCGCAGCGGCGTGGATGCCGGAATCGACACGCTGCTGCAGTACGCTCAATTGGGGCCGCTCCACCGCGGCCACGCTCTGCAGGGCGGATGGTCCGCGACCGACCTGATGGTTCCCCAACCGCGCGGCGTGGTCGCGGTGATCATGCGGTGGAACGATCCCATCGCCGTCGCTGCCGGGCTGCTGGGCGCGGCCCTCGTGACGGGAAACACCGTGGTACACAAGGCCAGCGAGCGCTGCCCACAGACCGGCCGACGGTTCGCCGAATTGCTGGCCGCCCGCCTGCCCGATGGCGTGCTCGAGATCGTGGACGGCGACGAGACCGTCGGGGAGCGCTTGGCGGCTGCGGAGCTGGTCGACGTCGTCGCGCACGTGGGCAGCAGCGCAACCGGCCGAGAGATCGCGCGCGCGTGTGCCGAACGCGGTGCCAAGGCACTGCTGGAGAATGGCGGAAACGACGCGTTGATCGTCGACGCCGACGTGGACCCGGCCTGGGCGGCCGGCCAGACCGCACTGGGCGCCTTCGCCAACGCCGGACAGAGCTGCGTCTCGGTAGAGCGGGTCTATGTCGTGCAATCGATCGCCGACGCTTTCCTCAATGCACTGATCGACGAGGCGATCTCGTGGGCCGACCGCATCGGACCGCTGGTCGACGAGCGTCATCGTGAACATGTGCACGCGCACGTCGAAGACGCGACCCGGGCCGGGGCCCACGTCCTGGTCGGCGGCGAGCCGCAGCCCGGGACGGGCTCGTTCTATCCACCCACGGTGTTGAGTGACTGCTCTCCCGAGATGCTGATCATGCGCGAGGAAACGTTCGGTCCGGTCGCGCCGGTGCGGGTGGTGCCGGACTTCGCAGCGGCGCTGACCGAAGCCGCCGACGATCGCTACGGCCTGGCGGCCACGGTACTCACCGGGAGCATGGCGCATGCCCAGGAGGCGTGGCGCAGCCTTCCTGTCGGCACGGTGAAGATCAACTCCGTCTTCGGCGGTGCGCCCGGCGGAACCGCCGAGCCCCGCCGTGCCAGCGGCACGGGCTTCGGCTTCGGGCCCGAACTGCTCGACGAGATGACAGCCATGAAGGTGGTGCACTGGTCGGCGCCCGGCGACTGATTGCAAAGCGTCACGAGGTCACGTTCAGGCCGGGTCGGCCTCCCAGCCACCGGGAAGCATCGGGACGGTTGATTCGCCGCCGAAGCCGTCGCCGGCCAGCCTGGTCAATCCCGCGGCGCGCGGCGCTGCGGGATTGACGAAGCCGAGCGGTCCCGCGCCCTGGCCGGAGGCCATCGCTGGCGGATCGCTTGAGGCGCTGAATTCGGGTTCTAGGTCGAGGAATTCGTAGCGGTAACCCCTGTGTGTGCGGCGGGGTGCCCGTCGCCGACGGCCCCTGGCTTGTTGCTCTTGTGCCGCCGCCCCCGCCGCGGTCGCCGCGGCCGCGGCCGCAGCTGCGGTCCGCTTGCGAGATTGGCCGGCAACCTTGGACTCCGACCCGGCGCCGAGACCACCCACCAGATACGGGGACACGAAATTCTGTGCGGCCACGGCACTTTCCGGTCCCACCGGCGTTGGCGGCGGACCGGGCGGCGCGCCCGGCGCGGCCGCAGCGACTGGCGCAGGCGCCGACACCGCCGACGCGTGAAACGGCGTGGCGTTGATGGTCGGTGCGGCGGCGAGCGCGGGTAGCGGCGGCGTTTGGGTGAGCGGAATTGCCGTCGCGGGCAATGGGATCGGAACGGCGCCAGGGGCAGGAGCCGCTCCTGGCAGTCCCGCCAGCCCCGCCAAGCCGCCTGCGGCTCCGGCGGGAACCGCCAACATCGGCGTAACCAGTCCGAGGGTGTAGACCGGATTGCTCAGGAAGAAGCTGAGCAACCCCACCGGGTTGAACAGGAGAAGGTTGATGAATACGAGCGTTCGGTGAATGACGAATTGCAGAGCGAGCATCACGATCGTCTCGAACAGCTGCGCGGGATCGTGGGCATACATCGGGATCAGGGTCTCCACGCGCGAGAGGAACATCGACAGACTCGGGTGCATCGACCAGCCCTGCGGCGAAAAGGGGTTGAAGGGAAAGAGCGCTTGCAGCCACTCCTGGGGATTTTGGGGGAGTGAGGTTCCCATGATGTAGGGATTTCCGCCGCCCATCCCCGAGCCGCCGCTCATTCCAGAACCGGCATCCATGCTCCCCGTGCCCATGTCCGCCGCCATGATTCGCGGCGCCCCCGTATTGGGTGGGGCCCCGGCGACCGCGGAGATCGAGACGGCCTGGTAGGTGCTCATCGTTGTGGCGGCCTGTACCCACATTCGCGAGTAATCCGCCTCGTTCAGCGCTATCGGAATTGCGTTGATTCCAAAGAAGTTCGTCGCCACCAATACCGAGTGCGTGGCGTGGTTCGCCGCCAGCTCGCCCAGCGTCGGCATCGCGGCCAACGCCGTCGTGTATGCCGTCGCGGCGCCCTCTTGCCGCGCGCCCATCCCGGCGCTGAATGCGCTGGACTGAATCAGCCAGCCGAGGTACGGCGCGTGGGCGGCCACATAGTTCGCGGCGCTTGGTCCTTCCCACGCGCTGGCCTCAACCTCGCCAAGGAGTGAACTGAGTTCGCCGGCGACCGCGGCGTACTCGGTGCTCAGTGAGTGCCATGCGCTCGCCGAGACCAGCAGCGGTCCGGGACCCGGCCCGCTGGACAACAACATCGAATGGACCTCCGGCGGGAAAGCCATCCAGATCGGCCCCGTCATCGCAGGTTGGTCTGTTCGGGCCGTCGCAGCCGAGCCACGTCATGGTTAGAAATGAGCGCGGACCCTCTTGGTGGGCGGATCACGGGGTTGATCCTAAGATCGCCCGACTACGCATATAAGGATATATAGCTGTGATATTCCTGTATCTACGGTTCTATCGTAGCGGTTTAACCGTGCCCCTAGATTCGCGCTACGGATACGGGTTGCTCCCGAATGGGGAGGCCAAGCAACGCGTAGTGCGGCCGGCGGTCGCGGGGGCGCGCGGCTCGATGGCGACATGATGCATTCGTGTCGCCAATACCGTTGGGGTGGAACACAATTCGTCACAGTGACGAATTGTGGCTTTGCACGCCGGCGTGGCGGAAGTGGGAGTGGGTCCCACCATGCGGCCAAAGCTGGATGGTGCTTTGCTTGGGGCGTCGGTCTGGCCCGGCAATTGGTCGCGTCATCAACCGGGGGCCAGGGCGCGGAAGGTGCACCAGGGTTGTCGTGGGGTGCCTGGCCGCCCGGCGACCGAGGCGCGTAGTTGCCGTTCATTTCTACGGCGTGGCCCCGTCGTGATGATCGGGAGTCGAGCTTGCGCGGCGCGATGGTGACTGATCATCCATATCACCAATACCGCTGGGGCGGTGAGTAATTCGTCACAGTGACGAATTGAGGTCATGCACGCGGACGAACGGATCGGGGGGCGTCGCGGGCCGCTAGCCGCCCGATTCGGGTGCGTGGCCCCGAGTTCATGATCTTCGCGGGCAGTGCCGCACTGGTGGTGACGGGGGCGCGAGCACGGCAGCTTGTCTCGGTGGCCTCGTCCGAGCGTTGTCGAGTGCCCTCCATGCGATGGCCTGGTCGCCGTTGTGCCGATAAGCGACATTATGTCAACTTGGGTGCTTCACGATGGACCCGCGGTTGTCGGCTCGGGGCGTCCTCCGAGTCGCCGAGTGCGCCACCGCGACAGATCCGCATTCAGCACCGCAGGATCGCGTTCGGGAAACATCTCTCCGGTGATTTCCAGGTGCCGGATGCGGTCGAGGTGAAATCCGCGGATGCCTTCGCGCAGCCGACACCATCCCACGAACATCCACGAATCACCTCCGCGCAGCAGACCCATCGCCTCCACGTCACGGGTGGTGTGGGTCTCGCCGTCCTCGGAGGTGTAGTCCAACCGCACGACTCGGCGCGCGGCGATCGCCTCGGGAATCAGCGAGATCGCCGCTTCGGACGGCGGCTGGGCGTCGATGACGAACATCGACGCCAACGCCTCATCGACTGGCGCGAGCTGATCCTCGCGGCTGATCGCGAGGACCTTCGCCCGCGCGCGACGCGCCGCCGCACCGTAAGGCGATGTCTCCAAGAGCCCAAGCCCCGCGAGCACCGCCAGCGACTCCGGCACCGTGAGATTCAGCGGCGGCAAGGAGTGATCCCGCAGGATCGAATACCCGCCCAACACCCCGTGGTCGGCGTAGATCGGGACCCCCGCGAGCTGAAGCGATTGGATGTCCCGCTCGATCGTGCGTTTCGACACCTCGAACTCCTCCGAGAGCCGAGCGGCCGACAACGGTCGGCGCGATCCCCGCAGCAGATCGACCAGCGCGTACAACCGCTCGGCTCTCCTCACGAATGTCAGTCTCCCCCGGTCTCAGGTGAACGAGCGCGTCCCGCCCACCGACCACACCTCGCGGATCAACCCATCCTCGGTGAAGTCGAAGACATCGACCCCGCCCGCAGCAACCTGCCCGTCCTGTACGTTCCACAGCATCCGCCCGTGCGCGCCGTCCACGGCCCGCGCGAACTCGATGAACACCACATCCGGATGCCGCTCGCGATACACCTCCAGGAACCGAACGAAACTCTCCGCGCCCAGCACGTCGTCGCCCGGGTTCGACCCATCCGTCTCGGAGTTCAGGAAATGAATCCGGAAATCCTCACTACAGATCCGACGCGCGATCTCACCGTCGGTGTTCCACATCTCCAACCACACCGCGAGCGCCGCATCCGCTGCAGCCGTGTTCGTCTCCATTAGGTTCTCGTTCTTGTTCATCACACCAGCGTCAGGCACCGCCGCGACAACGGTATGTCGGTGTTTGTGTGCCAAGTCGAGGGGAACGACTCACGCTGAGAGCCCGCCGCGCCGGCGGATCGGGACGACGGGTGTGCGACTACGTGATTCCGGTCAGGTCGTAGCGGGGCATCGCGGGCTCCTTACCGGCACAGCTCCCTGCTCATTCGCGCAAGCGAGCGTTTCGCACTAGGAGTAATACGGCGGAATCGAATATGGCGGGTTACCAGTAAGCGACCTGGCCCCACCTCTCGCGGGTGGAGTTTGCCCGTAAAAGATTCCGTTTTGACTTGTGCCACAACAATTGTCAGACACCGAAGTCAACGCGTAGCTCTCAAGGCCAATCATTCCTCGACGAGATGTGGTGGTCATCGCGCACACTAGGACTCGCATCCGACGCTATGGAGGACCGATACCGGAATGAGCCCGATCGCCGAATTCGACTTCATCATCGTGGGAGCAGGCAGCGCAGGCTGCCTGCTCGCCAATCGGCTCAGCGCCAACCCTGATCGCCGTGTCCTCCTGATCGAGGCCGGCGGCACCGACGACTGGTTCTGGATCAAGGTGCCGGTCGGTTATCTGTACACAATCGCCAACCCCCGCACCGACTGGTGCTTCACGACTGAGCCCGACCCCGGCCTGGCCGGCCGCAGCATTCACTACGCGCGCGGCCGAGTGATCGGCGGCTGCTCGTCGATCAACGCCATGATCCACATGCGCGGCCAGGCTAGCGACTACAACCTGTGGGCGCAGGCCACCGGAGACGAGCGATGGCGTTGGGGTGGCCCGGACAGGCCAGGCGAGACGCTGGCGATCTACAAAAAATTGGAGGACTACTTCGGCGGAGCCGACGACTGCCACGGCGCCGGTGGCGAGATCCCTGTCGAGCGGCCACGCGTGCGCTGGAAAATCCTGGACGCCTGGCAGGCCGCAGCTGCCGAGATGGGCATCCTCCCGATCGATGAATTCAACCGGGGCGTCAACGCCGGCTCTGCGTACTTTCACGTCAACCAACGGCGTGGCCGTCGCTGGTCGATGGCCGATGCCTTCCTGCATCCCATCGCCCACCGGCCGAACCTCACCGTCTACACGCAGACCCAGGCCTTGCGGCTCCTGATGGACGACCAGGTCCCGGACGATCAGCGTCGCGGGGCCTGGACGACGGCCCAGCACCGCGTCACCGGCCTGCGGCTTCTCAGAGGCGGCCAAATCATCGACGTCCGAGCCCGCCACGAGGTGATCCTCAGCGCTGGGGCTATTGGCTCGCCGCATCTAATGCAGGTCTCGGGTCTGGGTCCGGCCGGCCTGCTTGCCCAACATCAAGTACCGGTGGCCGTCGATCTGCCAGGAGTAGGCGAAAACCTGCAAGACCACCTGCAGATTCGAACGATCTACCGGATCCGGGGCGCCCCGACCGTCAACACGCTGTACCGGAACTGGATTAGCCGTGCAGGCATAGGACTTCAGTACCTACTACTGCGATCGGGGCCCATGACGATGCCCCCTTCCACACTCGGGGCTTTTGCCAAGAGCGACCCCGCGCTGGAAGCCGCCGATCTGGAGTGGCACGTGCAGCCCTTGTCGTTGCCGAAGTTCGGCGAACCCCTGCACCCCTTCGGAGCGATTACTCCTTCGGTCTGCAATCTCCGACCCAGCTCGCGAGGCCATGTGCGCATGGCCAGTGCAGATCCCCTGACCTACCCGAAGATCTTCTGCAATTACCTGTCGACTGACGCCGATCGCCAAGTCGCCGTGCGGGGCCTCCGGATGACCCGGCAGATCATGGCGGCGCCGGCTCTGGCCCGCTACCGCCCGCAGGAGTTGTTACCCGGCCCGCAACTGGTGAGCGATGAAGAGCTGCAGAGGGCGGCCGGTGAACTCGGCACGACTATCTTCCATCCGGTGGGTACCTGCGCGATGGGAGCCTTTGACGCCCGCGGGCGGCCGCGTTCGGCCGCCACGGTGCTCGACACCGACTGCCGCGTGTACCGCGTCGGCGGACTTCGGGTGGTCGATGCGTCGAGTATGCCCACCATCATTTCCGGCAACACCAACGCGCCGGTCATGCTCATCGCAGAGCGCGCAGCGCGGGCGATTGTGGGATAAGTCGGTTAACAGCGGGATATCGATCTGGTGCCCCGGCAGCGGGGAAGCCCAAGCCGCTCCCCCGCTCGCGCGCAACTGCTTGAGGAGAAATGCGGCGGGACCGAATATGGAGGGCTATCAGTAAATCTCGCTGTTTTCGTCAGATGGATCGCGCGATCTTCGTTTTGCACCCGAAGTCATAGCCGAACGGTCACCGTTCGGTATCCGTTTGGGAATGCAACCGCGTTTCGGCTAGCGCAGGTCTATCGGTGACAACAGTCACATCGTTAACATCGCGCGATGCACAGTTTGCCCCCGCCGGCCCGCGATGTGCGACTGCGAACGGTTTCTCGGCGCGACGCGCTGCGCTACGCAACAGCGTTGGCCGGTTTGGGTGCCGCGACAGTCGCCTGCCGCATGCCTACGGCGGCCGCCGCCGCTCCTCCCCAACTGATCGACTTCGCCGCGCGCCAGATTCCTGCGCAGGAGATTCGAGCTGCCGGCTATAGCGGGGTGGTCAACTACGTATCGGAGTCGCGTCCTGGCACATCGTTTGGCGCCAAGCCGATCACTCGGCCCTATGCCGACTCATTGAAAGCCGCAGGCCTGGTGATCGTCAGTAACTACCAATACGGCAAACCAGGTGGGTCGACACCGTCGGACTTCACGCGGGGCTACGCCGGCGGCATCGCGGACGCGCGCACCGCCTGGCAGCTACACACCGCCGCAGGCGGCAGCCAGGGTGCACCAATTTTCTTCACCATCGACGAGGACATCAATCGCGACACCTGGAGTCGCACTGCGCTGCAATGGTTTCGCGGAATCAACTCGGTTCTAGGGGTTCAACGCACGGGGATCTACGGAGGCGTCAGGACGTGCCAGTGGGCCGCGGCCGATGGCGTTGTCGGGTCTTCGAGCACACCTGGCCGCCGCTGGATCTGGCAAACTCGAGCCTGGTCCGGCAATCAGGTCCACCCCGCCGCTGTCCTCTACCAGCGAGTCGTGAGCACCGCGTCCAATCCCGGGCCGAAGGTCGGCGGACTCGAAGTCGACGTCAACGATGTCCTGGCCCCCGATTGCGGCCAGTGGAACCTCCATGCGAGCCATCCAGGTGGCGATGTGCGGTAGTGGCAAGGTCGCTGCCCGCGATTCGGCTACAGCCCGGTTGGCACGACCTTGTCGTTGACCGTCACCGCGACCTGGCCGGTCTTCGTGTTGTACTCGATCTTGCCGTGCTCGAACGTCTCCACGAGCAGATCGCCGGCGGCGTTCGCGTCGCTGGTGGCTAAGCCCAGCGGACCTGCCGAACCGTTAGTGCCGGTGACCGCAGGCGCGCCGTCCGGGTCGCGTGGGACATTCCACGCCTCCCGGATCTTGCCCAGCGTGATGTATGCGGGCGTGCCGGCCCCGGCGTTCTTGGCGGTGATCACGCCGCCCTGGAACTGCTGGAACACCACCCCGCTCTCCCGGGTGCCCGCATTGCGGTCACCCGTCAATGGCTTGCCGAGAGCCTGCCTCTGACTCAGGGTTGCCGACGAGTACTTGGCAGCGATCGGGCCGGTCAGAGTCACCTCGACGTCGCGCTCCCCGATGAGCTTCACCTCGGTGGGTGGCGCTGGGGCTTTAGACGTCGCGGTGGCGGCGTTCACCCCGACCCGAGGCGGTGCCGACGCTCCGACGCCCTTGCCATGGCTGCAGCCCACAGTGATCAGCGCGACGGCGGCCAGGCCGACGACTGCCGCGTGGCGGTATGCGATCGTTCTCATGCGCTTCCTTCCCCGTCTTCCTGTGGTGTGGGTCAAATGCGGTAGACCTCCTCGCCCGCCCGGGACTAAAACCGAACCAAATGAGGGGCGCAGGCGGTCGCGATCTTCGTAGCTCCGGACGAACTTACAACGCGGCCATCGACGGCGAGTCGGAGCACCTCAATAAGGATCACCGGTGCTCGATGAAATCCACCATGGGCTCCTGGGAGCGTGCTAGCAAACATCAGGTTTGAAATTCCGAGCTTTGGATAGACCTCGTGAATCAGTGCCGCTCTTCGAGAGCCGGCACCTCACGAAGGGAGCCCGACGTGGCGTTCTCACACATTGCATCGAAAACGGCAGCGGCAACAGCTGTTTTGGCCGCGGCCGGACTGTTCGCGGCGACACCGGCATTGGCCGATCCCCAAGTGCTGCAATTCGGCCAGATGGCAGAGCTTTCCAGTATGGGCGGCACCATCGACTACACCGTGATCGACCTGCTGCCCAGCGGCCACAACGACGGCATCTGGTACTCCGATGTCACCGCCAAGGGTGTGAGTGGTAACGCCACTCCGAACATTGCCGACTTCAACGCTCGGGCCGTCAACAGCTCTACGTACGCGGTGATGAAGGGCAACCAGACCGATGGCCTTCCTGAGGGGCCGCTCCCCCTCGGCAGCCCTGTTACGGGGCGTATCTACTTCGACGTTCGCAACGGTACAAACCCCGACAGCGTCGTCTACCGGGACGCCGGAGGCACGGACAAGGTCGTCTGGAAGAGCTAGCAACAGTTGCCGCGACCTTTCCGAGCGTGCAAGCGTGACGGAACCCCCGGTGACGGCTAACGGTCTGTGTTCAGCGTTGACGTGTAGTAGGTGACGCCGTTCATCGTCTGTCGATCATCGTCGGCCTGCGCGATGGCCCCGAACCCGTGGCGAGCGAGCAACTCGGCCATCGGCGTTGCGACCGACGTCCAGCCGCGCGCATCCAGGTACGGCCCGACGGCGTGGCGCTCGCCTTCGAACTCGATCACGTCGAAGTCGAGTTCGAAGCCGTGGTCGCGCCACTTGGCCGTCGCCTCGCGCATGCGTTCGCGCGCTGCGTTGGGTTCCATATCGGCGGTATTCGGCACAGCCTCACTCCCGAGTCGGCTGCCTGGAGCACTCAGCGCAGTGACCGTATCGAGCAGCAGATCCTGGGCCTTGGGCGTCAGATAACCGAATAGGCCTTCGGCGATCCACACCGTGGGCTTCCGGGTGTCCAAACCCGCCGTCGTCAGTGCCGTCGACCAGTCGTCGCGCAGGTCAATGGCGACCGTGCGTAAGTCAACTTTTGGTTCGGCACCGAGCTTGGCCAGCGTAGTGGTTTTGAACTCGATGACGGCCGGTTGATCGATCTCGAACACCGTGATCCCCGGGGGCCAGTCCAGTCGGTAGGCGCGCGCGTCGAGGCCCGAGGCGAGTATTACGGCTTGGCGGATGCCCGCTCCTGCGGCATTGGCACACAACTCGTCGAAGTACCGCGTGCGGGCCGCAATCGATGCGGGCATCTGCGCCAGGCCCCACGAGCTGCCCTCGGCGTCGAGGTCCGAGGCGACGAGCTCGCCGGTAGCCCAGCGGGTCAGAAAGCTCACACCGACGGCGCGCACCAGCGGCTCGGCGAAAGGATCGTCGATGATCCCATCCCTGGTGGCGACGGCTCTCGCCGCCGCCGCCATCGTGGCCGTGGTTCCCACTCTGGTGGCCGGACCCCAGGCGTCGTCGTTGGGTAGTGTCATGGTGAACCTCCGAAAGTCGCCTGGACACAGTACAACCCGTGTCCGGGCGCTCCCCCACCGCCAAGCCGAATGAGACCGGACAACTGACGCGCTTCTCGATCACTCCCTGAATCCGACATTGTGCCCGCGACATCATGGTGGTGCCACATGGTTAGCGGTTCGCCAGATCTGCTGGACGGCGGCCGGCCTTGGCGCACAGTCGATCCCGGTGCGGTCATCGGCCCGTCACAGCCGGATGGGGCCGGTAATGCGCATGGCGGAATGTTCAATGCGGGCAGGTTGCCCTAAACGTGAAATCACTGATCTTGGTGTAGTCGTGAAGCTGTTTGATCTTGCCAGTGACCGCGTAATGGTCACGGTCCTGCGTCAGCGCCGGGGCCGGCACTCCTCCGGTCGACGTCGGTTCCCAGAAGTAGGCGATACCATCGGCGCTGAAGTCCAGGGTTTCGAGTTTGCCGCCCGCTGCGTCGACGATGACACTGTCGCCGGACTGCGTTTTGGCCGTGACCAGCACCGCGCCGCCCATGCGGCGGCATTGGACCTCGTGCAGCGGGAAAACTCTGTCGGCCAACGTCAATGAGTCGCTTTTTGCCGCCGCGGCATCGGTGGATGTGGTTGTTGAGTTGACCGTTTCGTCAGCATGAAATGACGGCCGGTGGCTGCAGGCCGTAGTCGGTGCGCTAACGATCAGGAGTATGGCCGCAATCGCAGCTCCGCTGGCGGACGTTGAACTGGGCAATACTTGAGAGCTGCCTTTGCAAAAGTTATTCGCAATTGAACTGCGCACCGACATTCCGGAACAACCGGCAGCATAACGGATACACCGGCCGTCAAGGCCTCGGACTCCGCAGTTATTGCGGACCAATGGTGGGCGGATGCACCTGGGACAGCTTCGCCGATCACCCGCGCTGAGCCCGTTGCGCCGTCATACTGATCAACGTGACTCCAAGAAAAGTGCGTGGCATATCACCAAAGCGGCAGTGGCTAACCCCGAGGCAACAGCGCGCCTGGGTGGCCTACATGCGCGTGCAGCTACGGATGAACTACGAGATGAACCGCCAGCTGCAGGCCGAATCCGGGTTGTCGCTGGCCGACTACGACGTTCTCGTCGCACTCAGCGGTGACCGCGAGGAGGCCATGCGCGTCAGCGATCTCGCAGCGCGGATCGGATGGGAACGCAGCAGGTTGTCACATCAATTGCGGCGCATGGAGGAACGCGGCCTCACCGAACGGCGGCCCAGCGCCGAGGACGGCCGCACCAGCCATGTCGTACTTACCCAGAATGGGTGGCACGCCCTCGTCGATGCCGCTCCCGGTCATGTCAACCTGGTACGCAGCCTGTTCTTTGATCCCCTGCCTGAGAACCTGCTGGCACCGCTGACCGCCGCGTTGGAGCACATTCACGTCAACCTCGATCACAATAGCTCGCTGCCACCGGCAACAAGGTAGTGCTATTTTAGGTGATACATCACTAAACTCTGGAGTGTCACGTGAGCGATGTCATCACCCGGCTGATGGAAGCCAACCTCCTGGCCGTGTTCAATGAGCGCGACCCGCGGCGGCGCACAGAGGCGATCGCGACAACCTACGCGGACAACGTGCAATGGATCGACGATGAAGGTGTAGTAACCGGCCGCGACGACCTCAATGCCAAAGCGGCCGGGCTGCAGGAAAAGCTGCGGGGCCTGCATTTCGTCAAGGCCGGTACGGTCCGCCAGACCCGTGGACTCGGTTTTTTGGCGTGGGAGCTACACACCGCTGACGGTAACACCGTGGCATCGGGCTTCGACGTGGCCGAAATATCCGGCGAACGGATCAATCGACTGTGGACGGTATTGAACTCGCCGGAATAGGTGATGTATCCCGTAGGTTGTAGTCGGGTAGCGGATCAACAACACGACAAGAACGGGGCCCGACCATGGGACAGCTCGACGGCAAGACAGCACTGGTCACTGGCGGATCCTCGGGCATCGGTCTGGCTACGGCCAAGCGCCTCGCTGACGAAGGCGCTTATGTTTTCATCACCGGTCGCGACCGCGCCCGCCTCGACGGGGCAGCCGCCTCGATCGGCGCCCATGCGGTGCAGAGCGATGTCAGTAAGCCAGACGAACTCGACAGCCTGGCCGCCGAAATCTCAGCCCACGGCAAGGGCCTTGACGTTGTCTTCGCCAATGCCGGTGGCGGCGATTTCGCCGCCTTGGCCGATGTGACCCCCGAGCACTACCGGAACAACTTCGACCGCAACGTCGCCGGCACGGTGTTCACCGTGCAGAAGACACTGCCTTTGCTCAACGAGGGCGCATCGATCGTCCTCGCCGGATCTACCGCGGCCTCCAAGGGCGAACCCGCGTTCGGTCTCTATGCGGCATCCAAAGCGGCCATCCGGTCCCTCGGCCGCACGTGGGCGGCGGAACTGGCCGACCGCAAGATCCGGGTCAACACCGTCGTGCCCGGCCCTGTCGAAACACCCGGACTCACCGGCCTGGCGCCGGCTGACCAGCAGCAGAACCTGCTCGATGGCATGGCCGCTCAGCTGCCAATGAAGCGGCTGGGACGCCCCGAGGAGATCGCAGCGGCGGTGCTGTTCTTGGCCTCGGATCAGAGCAGCTTCCTCACCGGTGCGGAGCTCACTGTGGACGGCGGACAGATCCAGGTCTGATGTAGCCTCCCCGCGACGTGCTCGATGCACCACGCGGGGCGACTCTGGCCCGGGGGTAGCGAATGGGGCTCCATCTACAGATCGTTGCCGCTACCGGCTTGGTTGCCGAGTTCGAAGAGCAGACCACCTCGGTCAACTCTCGCAAGCCCGAGTTGGTGATCTCGGCTCGGCTCCCCCGGTGACGCCGCGGTGAAGCAACATGCATGATCAAAACTTGCGGGTTATCCGTAGTGCTTCCTGGGCGTCCGTACACGTTGTGCTGCAGCACTTTCAAGCTACTCGGTCGTGCCGACAACTTGTGGTCCCTGATCGCATTCTCTCGTGGGGCTCAGGGCCACCTGCCCTATCCGCTGCTAGCCCATTGTCAAGATCGCGCCCGCGGCGACGCCGATCATCACAACAAGGGCGGCCAAAATCACCGCGATCGCCGCGCGCACGATCTCTTCTTCCGTGGGTCGCCAGCGCGGCTTCCATTCGGCGAGAACGATGTCCCCTCGCCAGGGCATCGCGTTGACCCTTGCGACCGCCAAAGCGGCATCGGCGTGCGCGTGGGACGCGTCTTTCTCGACTGGCTCGCGCTCGGCGATTGCGATGGTCATATCAGCCCCCCAGGCTCGCGGACGCCGATCGGCGTTGTTGAGGTCGAAACTTTCGAATTCTCGTGAATTCAATGATACGAGCGCGAAAATCACGATTGCGGTAACGATCCTTAACGGTCACAGCACGGAGTCGCGCTGCGCGGCAACCATGCTCGCCTGACAGCCCCCATCCCGCCGCGGCGGCGGGACGGCAGTTCGTACTCAACTTCGTCGGAGGTGGTGGTCGAAGAACAGTTCGGCCCGCCCGTCGGCCACTTTCGCGCTCACCTGGCGAAGCCAGTCTGACACCCGCCTGACGTCGGGGCGTTACACGGCAAGCGGCCATGCGGTGTCACCCCCCGCAATCGCTCAGCATGCATGGGACTTGCCCAAACCGCGCAGCGGCCACGGCGACCGCTGGACAAGTTTGGGATCGGTAGCGGCGGGCGCGCTATTTGCTTCAGCTCGAGAGCGCCCCACTCCGGGGGCCACCCGACGGAACAGGACAATCATGATGCGACGGATCGCGCGGTTGGCGACAACCGCCCTGGTGGCCGGCGGACTGGGTGCCGCAGGTCTCGGGCTCGCCGCGGGCACCGCCAACGCCGATGGCGGCCCGCACCGCTGGTGCCCGGGGGAACCTTTGCCGCCGACCGGTAACCACGTCACCAATCCCGTCATTTGGGACAACAACATCTGCCACACCTACTATTACGTCTACTTCGGGCAGGGCAATGTCGCCCAGAACATTTGGGACGGCGACAACCCACCGGCACCGCCGCCCCCGCCCCCGCCGGCGCTCATCAACAAGGACAACTGCCAACAGATCCTGGGCATCTTCTGCCCCCACGCGTGACGGGGCGGCGCCGGCTTGGTCCCCGAGACAGTTGAGAGCGCGGGCAGCTGATGCCCGATGACGTGGTTTCGCGCGGCCCCATCAGCAATTAGGTTGGTCTTGTGGCCGCGAACAGTCTCCGCACACGCAGGACCGCCCGGCGGTTGCTGACGGCATGGTGCGTGGTCGTGGCCGCCGCGGGTCTGTTCGTCGCGTTGCGCATCGATGAGCGGGCGCAACCGTGTTGGAGTGTGCGGCAATTCATCGATTTCAACCGCGACATGCAGGCCTCGTTGAAAGCCAAGACGCGGTTCGCGCCACCGGGCTCCTACGAAGAAAACTCCGTGCCCACTGACGCCGACTATCAGGCATGGCTCGATGGCCTTGCGCGGCGAGCCAACCAGGTGACCGCGCCTGGCCTGTCGGCCCACGCGCAACGAGCTGCGGCGCTAGCCCGAGAATTCATGAATGACGCCAACCAGATGAACGACGACCTAGGCAGACAAGACCCGCTGAAAACGGAACTGCCGCCGTCGGCGAAAGCGGTGGCCCGGGTTAACCAGGAGTTCGGCGACGAGATGGCCGCCCTGGCACGCGCCTGCCCCACCCATGCGGCATAGGCGCTTTCGTCCCGATGTATGACCCACTGTTGCGGCTAGAAGTGGCTCGGGTGTGGGGAGCTCCGTGAATGTCGCGACCGTATGCGTACTCGTCGCCATGTTCGATCACCCCGAGGTGGTCGGCGGGAAGTGTGCGACTAGTACGCCAAAGTTCGACTAGTGATTGGGTGCTCCTAGCTCGGTGGCCAGCGTCTGTTGGGTGGCCGCCCACGACGCCAAGAGCGCCAGATTATCAGCGGTCGGCGTGCCCGCGGGCGCGGTGTAGACGTTGAGGTGCAGGCCGGGGTCGGCGGGCAGTTCGAGGGACTCGACGTCCAAGTCGAGCTGGCCCACGATCGGATGGCGCAACCGCTTGCGCCCGGACCGGTGCAGCCGCACGTCCTGAGAAGCCCACCGCTGCCGGAATAGGTCACTGCGCGTTGATAATTCGCCGACGAGGGCGATCAGCTGCTCGTCGTGCGGATTGCGGCCGGCTTGCATGCGTAGCTTCGCGGCCACGTCACCGGCAATTGTGTCGTAGTCGACGAAGAAATCTCTGGCCGCTTCGGGAGCCAGATACACGAACCGCGCCGTGTTCGCGGGTCGGTGCGGGTCGGCCAGCACCGGTGAATACAGCGCGCGCCCGAGCTGGTTCATGGCCACCACGTCATAACGTCCGTTACCGATCGAGGCCGGCGCATCGGAGATCGCGTCGAGCACCTGCTGCAGTGACGAGCGGACCCTCACGGCGGGCCTGCGCCGGCGCGGGCCGCCGGTCGCCGCGAAATGGCGCGCGAGGTGGAACAGGTGGTCGCGCTCGGCCTCGTCGAGTTGCAAGGCCGAGGCCAACGCGTCGAGCACACCATCGGAGGCACTGGCGAGGCCGCCGCGCTCCATGCGCACGTAGTAGTCGACCGATACCCCCGCCAGTAGCGCTACCTCTTCGCGACGTAGACCTTTGACCCGACGATTGCCGCCGTATGCGGGCAGGCCCGCCTGTTCGGGCGTGATGCGGGCGCGACGAGAGCTGAGAAACTCCCGGATATCGGTGCGAAGGTCCGTCGTGGCCATCCCTTCACCGTAGGTCCGTCCCGCAGTCTATGGGAGGCACTGCTGGTACCCCTACGACCGCGTAAGACCCGACTTGGAGACCGCCTAGGGCGTACCCGTTGCGGTCGTCGCGATGCCGCCGTCGACCGGAATGATGGTTCCCGTGAGGTAGGACCCAGCCCGGCTGGCGAGAAACACGGCGACACCCGCCATGTCATCGTCGTGGCCGAGCCGGCGCAGAGGCGCCGCCGCCGCGATCGTGTCACCGATGGCATCGAGCGTGGACGCCATCATCTGCGAAGGGAACACTCCCGGTGCGACCGCGTTCACCGTGATGTGCTGTGGGCCCAACTCTCTGGCAAGCACTCTGGTGAGTTGATGCAGTGCCGCCTTGCTACTGGCGTACGAATAGTTGGGCGACTGGGCGACGTGGATGGCGGCGATACTGCCGACGTTGATGATCCGCGCGGGATCATCGGCAGTGCCCGCCTCGCGCAGTGCGGGGAGCAGCGCCTGCACCAGCCAGAACGGTGACTTGAGGTTGAGGTCGATCACTGAGTCCCAGGCCTCGTCCGGGAACGTTTCTAGCGGCTCGCGCCACATCGCTCCCGCGTTGTTGACGAGGATGTCCAAGTGTGAGTCGGTCGTGACCAGATCCGCTAGGCGCTGACATTCGTCGTGCCTGGACAGGTCGGCGGGGATTGCTTGGATGTCACCGAATTCGGACAGCCGATGCTGTGCCTCCGCGCACGCATCTGCGTTGCGTGAGCTGATGACGACGCGGGCGCCCGCCTGCAGAAGGCCGCGCGCGATCATCATCCCAATGCCTCTGGTGCCGCCGGTTACAAGGGCGTACTTCCCGCTCAGATCGAAAAGCTCGATATGAGTCCTTAATTGGTTGTCTTCCATTGGTCTGTGTCCCTTCTGTTGTGGCGGAATGCGCCAACACGCGCATTCGGTGCAGCCGAGTAGAACCAGTGGAGGCAAAACTGCGGACACCTGGTACGGGCTCTCGGGGCGGCCGCACTGCGCGCTCCTGTCGATCTGCAGCGTGCAAACCGCGCAACTCGTGGGTTCGGACCGTCGCCGCGAGGGCGGTGGCCTACATCGGGAGGCCCTGAAAAGTTCCAGTGATGCAAACCCAGATTCATTGCTTTCTTATCGGTCTGGCTGGGAGCCGACTGAACAAGGGTGACAGGCGACTTGGACGCCTGGGAGACCCTAGTGATACAGGTACTGGGAGGGCCGCCCTTGCCTGGTGTGCTGACTCGGTGTGCCCCAATCCTTCCGTCACGATCTGTTTGTGAGTTGCTTGTCGTCGGTGGCCTCGTGGTTCGTCCACCAAGTAGTGGCCAGGTGTGGACCTGACACCGATGTCCGTCTTCCGCTGTAGCCCAGGGATTTCCAGTTCTCGGGCGAACATGCAGTCGATGGTTGACGCGAACTTCTACCTGGTGGCTTACAGTGTGAATCACTCGATCGCGGGAGCGCCCGCGAGGGCGACCGCCGGGAGGAACGTCTGTGCCCACCATTACTACCTCGGACGGTGTCGAGATCTTCTTCAAGGACTGGGGCTCTGGCCAGCCGATCGTGTTCAGTCATGGCTGGCCGCTGACGGCCGACGACTGGGACGCGCAGATGATGTTCTTCCTGCAGCACGGCTATCGGGTGATTGCCCACGACCGGCGCGGGCACGGTCGATCCGAGCAGGTCGGGACCGGCAATGACATCCAGCACTGGGTGGCCGATCTCGCGGCGCTGACCGAGCAGCTCGATCTGCGCGAAGCGGTCCATATCGGGCATTCCACCGGCGGTGCTGAAGTGGCCTGCTACGTGGCGCGCCACCAGGAGCGCGTCGCCAAGGCGGTACTGGTGTCCTCCCCGACGCCGAGCATGATGCAGACCGACAACAATCCGGGCGGTCAACCCCAAGAGTGGTTCGACGCGGTGCGCGCGGGTGTCTTGGGGAATCGGTCGGAGTTCTTCCGTGCGGTGCCAGAGGGGCCGTTCTACGGGTTCAACCGCCCGGGTGCGGCGGCATCCGAGGCGGTCATCGCGAACTGGTGGCGTCAGGGCATGTCCGGCAGCGCCCAGGCTCACTACGAGACAGTGGCGTCATGGCTGCAGGACTACACCGAGGATCTGCGGAAGATCACCGTTCCCGTCCTGGTGATGCACGGCGATGACGATCAGATCGTTCCGTTCGCCAGCGCGGTGCCCCGAGCGGTCGACCTCCTTCAAAACGCTGCGTTGAAGACCTACGCCGGCTACCCGCACGGCATGCTGACCACCCACGCCGATGTCCTCAACCCGGACCTGCTCGCGTTCATCGCGTCCTGAAACGACAGTGCTGGAACAGGTGGACTCAATCGCCGGCCGGGAGTCGACGGGAAGTAGCCGCCAGGGCTTCGCTTCCGATTGCCGATAAACGATCGCGGCGGCGACCGCTGGCCCCCGACTGTCCGCAGTCGAGCGGGATGCGAGCTCGGGCCGACGCGCGCCAACCGAATCGGCTAGGACGCGACCACGTCAGCGAGGTCGGTAGCCCGACCGAACAGATGGCCTTGCGCCAGACCACATCCGGCCATGAAGACCGTCTCAGCCTGTTCGGCGGTTTCGATTCCTTCAGCAATGACGTTGAGGCCCAAGGCTTCGCAGAGCCCGATGACCGAGCGATACAGCGTGAGGTTACGTCCTGGCTCGACGCCCATCGCCAGCCCGCGGTCGAGTTTCACAATCTGCACCGGCAACTCGTGCCAATAGGTCAGCGAGTTGTATCCGGCGCCGAAGTCATCCAAGGCCACTCTGATGCCCAGGGCATTCAGTCGTCTGATGGCCGCCGCTGCGTCGGCGAGATCCACAATGGGAACCGTCTCGGTGATCTCTAGGACGACTCGTTGCGGCGGCAACCCGTGCCGGGCAAGCGTGCTGCTGATGACCCGTTCGAAATCGACGCTGCCCAAACGCGCGGCGCCGATATTGATATGAACGTCCAGGCCAAGGCCGGACGATTGGATGTCCGCGCAGGCCCGATCGAGTACCAGGGCATCGAGTTCTGCCCCCATGCCGTTAGCTTCGGCCAGGGAAACGAAGGTCTGGGGCGGAATCTGTATGCCGCTCGGTGTGGTCCAGCGGGCAAGCGCCTCGACGGCGACCGGGTTGCCCTGTGGCAGGCCGACGATGGGTTGGTATTTCAGCCGAAAGCCCTGTGGAGTACCACCTTTCGCCTGCCGAAGCGCGGTCGGAAAATCCTCGGCCACAGTGAATGCCGGCCGGTAGACCACCGCGGTGTCCTTGCCCAGCCGCTTTCCGGTGTACATCGAGATGTCGGCCTGCCTGAGTAGATCATCGGAGGTCCGAGGCAGGCCGTCACATCCGGGACTGACCAGGCCCATGCTGGCGCGCACTCGGACCGACGTGCCATGTAGCGAGAACGGGCTGCGAAGCGCCACCCGCAGTTGGTCGGCGACCAGTTCGGGTGTCTCCACGACACCCGTGATGAGGATGGCGAACTCGTCTCCGCCGACACGAGCCAGTGTGTCGTCGGCGCCAAGGCAACTCCTGAGCCGCGCGCTGATCGCGCATAACAGTTCGTCACCGGCGGCGTGCCCGAATCGGTCGTTGACCTCTTTGAAATCGTCGATGTCGACGAAGATCAGCACGAACGGTCCGTCGCGTATCGCATCGTCCAGCCGCTGCGCCAAGAACAATCGATTGGGTAGGTGGGTCAACGGGTCGTGATGAGCCTGATGCGCGAGGCGGCGTTTGGCGTCGATGAGCTGCTCGGTGAGCGTCCTCTGCACGCGCATCGCCACCAGGTACCGGGTCGAAACGAGCACGGCCATCGCAACGTAGGTGCCGATGAAGATGGGGTCGACCCGGCGTCCGATGAGCTCGTGGAAGGTGACGAGCGCGGTACTGCCCATGAATCCCACGTACGGCAGGGTGAGCTGCGCCCAATTGGTCGGCATTTCTTCGTCGTGCTCGGGGCGGGCGCGTGCTGGAAAATCCACCAGACTCCATGCGATCAGCAGCGGAGCCATGACGAATCCGGTGCCGATCCACAAGTCCAGCTGGGTCACCCCGACGCTGCGAAGGTAGGCGAGCAGCCGGTCTGAAGACGTCAGGGTGATCACAGCGGCGGCAAGCAGCATGTAATTCGTCCGGCCCGGTCGATACGGCGGATACCACATCGCCAGCAGAAGGGCACTCACCACCACGACGAGTTCGACTGCCTCGATGCCGGTTACGACTGCGGTGTTGGTCGACCTCGGCAGCGCGGCTCCGTGCATGGCCCCCAGCCGGGCGACATAGACCAGGTGGAAGAACGCGAGTGTCGCCAACAATCCATCAAGGCCGGTGGTAATTAAGCTCTGCCGTCCCCCCATCCACGTTCGCGTCAGAGCTCGGTGGCCGGACCGGACCAGCAGAAGTATCGCCGCACCGAACAGCAGTCCGGCAACGAAATAGCCGATGACCGCTGACGTTGGCGCGGTCGCGTCGCTATTGGCCGCCCGGGGTCGCTGAGAGAGGGCCTCAGCTGTCAGAAAGGTGGCGATGGCCGCCAGAAGGGTCACTCGCCACCACCGCGCCAGGCCGGCCACCCGCCGAACGACAAGCAGCCCGGCGAGCAGCGCCACGACGCACAACACTGCTTCGAGAACGAACTGCGCCCGCTGTGCCGTCGCCACCCCCCACAACCCGAGCGCGTTGAATTCTGCCGCAGCAACGACGACTGCAGACAGCCAATAACCCATGCGGCGGCTCAGAAACCGCAACGCGCCCCCTCCAGCCCGCCGGTATGACGTGTAAATCTTGGCAGAACAGGGCGGTACCGGGACCGTTATCGCTCATGCCGGAGAAACGTCAGCGCCTTTTCAGCAAAGCGGATGCGGAATCGTCTGGAGGCCTGTCAGTTTATGAAGCGTCCATCCCCGACCACGTCTTGGAGCCGTACACGTTTGCCGAGCATGATTGATCGGAAGGTCTTGGGCGATGCCGCACACAGTGAGGTCAGCTCCAGATTCCCGCGATCTCCCCGCTGCGGGAAAGACTCTCGCTGAAAAGTTCTACGCCCCAGTGCTATTCGCGCGGAATACCGAGTACGCAGTCTTCCCCATCACGAACGCCGAGCGGTACGCGGCGTACCTCGCGGGCGCCTGCACGTCCGCGCACGCGGCGAGACGACTAGGCCGCGCACTGAAACCGTCAATGCGCGCTGGGAAGGTGCGTCTCGCAAAATCACCGGATCTGCCGTTGCAATCCTGCCAAGGCGCCGGAGTCGCCTTGGCTATACGGCGGTTGCCTCGATGATGCTGAGCGGCGACACGGTGTCGACGACGCGATTCAGCCGGAAACCGGCTCGGTCGAACAGCCGGCCGTACTCTTCTGCGGTGCGTTCGCGTGCGCCGGCGACGACCAGCATCTCGATGTCCACCCATTTGCCGTGGAAGTCCCGGTCGTGGTCGGGAATGACGAACTCGCAGAGCAACAGGCGCGCGCCGGTGCGGGTCGCGGCGCGGACGTTTTTCAGGATGCGGACCGCGTCTTCCTCGGGCCAGTCGTGGATGACGTTTTTGAGCACATATGCGTCGCCCCCCTGCGGCACGGAATCGAAGAACGAGCCCTCTTCGATCCGGGCGCGGTCATCGACACCGTACTTGCGAAACAACTCAGGGGCCCCGGCTACGACCTCCGGAAGATCGAACAGCACGCCGCGCGAATTCGGAGCCGTCTCGAGGATCGCCGCCAGCAGCCGACCGTGTCCGCCGCCCACATCGACAATCGTGCCGAACGCACCGAAGTCGTAGGCGGCGGTCAAGGGCACGGTAGAAAACTCGGACACATTGGTCATGGCAGAGTTGAAGATCCCACCCAACTCCGCTTCGTCGGCCAGGTATTCGAAGGCCGGTTTGCCGCGAAGCTTTGGGAGCACCGGGTTCCCGGTGCGAATCGCGTCGGTCAGGTGGCTCCAGTGCTCGCGATGCTGAGGTGAGCCGACCCACCGCGCCATTCCGGCCATTGAGACCGGCGCGTCGGTGCGCAGCGTGTCCGCTAGTGGCGTGAGTGCGTAACGCCCGTCGCTGCCCAGTCGGAAAATCCCTATGCCGATCAACGCTCGCATCAGTCGCCTCAGGGCGTCGGCGTCGGCACCGACCCGGTCAGCCAGTTGCTCGCCCGACAGTGGGCCATCCGCCAGGGCATCCGCTACCCCAAGATCCGCCGCGGACGTGATCGTCTGGGCCACCCATGCGTTCAGAATCAATTCCATCATCACTGCGGCAGGCGGCGCGGAGCGCTGGCGCAGGCGCGACAAGTGGTGGCGGGTCCGTTCAACGGCTCGCGCGACCTTGACCGGCGGAACCTTAGACGTCAAGTGACTCCCCTTCTCGTTCATGGCTCGGTTCTTTCAGGCGCGCAGGCAGGAAGGACAGGGCCGCCGTTGCTGACGGCATCAGCGCACACACTAATGCGCCTAACGCTCGTCTGAGCGCTCCTGCTGCGCGGCCGATAAAACTGTCCGCACAGGAACTATGCCTGCGGACCCGCAGTATTTCAATAGTGGTTGAAATAATTGGCCGTTCCATCTAAAGTTCTGACGAGGGGCCGGATGAACGGAGTTGCCATGTCACGTCTAGTCACGAAGGTCGTCGTTGCGACGATCCTCGCATTTACCGCCGCAACAACTACCGGCTGCGTTCCCGCGGCCACTGTGGGTCCACCCCTCGGGGTCGCTGCGGGTTAAAGCTCTTGCAGTGCAATAGGTTCGATGATCAGGGTGGATGACGCGGTCGCGTTCCTCCTCCCTTAGGGCACGAGCAGGAACGCACTGGTGATGAGCATGACGGCGGCGGTGGCGCCGTGGACTCCCCACGCTACCGACTTCGAGCCGCCGTTGCGGAGCACGATGGTCGCGTCGCCAATCGGAATGATGCTGGCGGCCAACATCACCCAGCCGACCAGGTGGGTCGCGCCCGCGATCATCAGGATGATGACGAAGAGCCCACTGGCGGTGTCGCGCACGCCCTTGACGCTCAGGTACGCGCCCACCCCCGGTCGGTCCAGATCGGGGAGCACGCCGTAGCCGGCGGCGGCGACGCGCGGCGCGACGAGGAAACGTGCGCCGATGAAGATGATGCCCGCGGCTAGGAGTCCGGCGAGCGTGTAGCCGATGGTCGTGGTCACGGTCATGTCGCGCGCTCCTTGGGTCGTTTGTCAATCGGTGAAAACGGCGTCGGGTCAAGCGGTGTCGTCTGAACGTCGACGATGTCGCCAACGTCGAATCCGGTCATGTCGTCGGCGAATTCCGGGCTGGTCATGCCTGAGGTGATCGCAGCGTGTAGATCCTGAGCTGGAACATCGAACCTGTCCCCCTTCGGTTGAAGTCGGCTGGCTCGGTGGCACGTCAGATCATCAGCTCCACGCATAGCGCGGCCACTGCCATACCCTGGAGGGTCGCGCGGGCGCCGATGATCGAGTCCCACTTCTCTTGCAGCGCACGCGCTTCTGGTAATCGCCGGCTAAGGTGCGCAGCCGCTGTCAGTTGCCGATTGATTGGTGCGCTCACCTTCGTGTACAGCGCAAGCCAGACCAACAGCAGGACCAGCGCGACGCCCGCCGCGATCGCCTGTGCCCAATGCGCTGCCACCGTGGCGAGCATCGCACTCGCCGCAGCGGCAACAACCCCGAGCACCCCCGGCACAGGCATGCGCCGGTCTGCGTATTGGTGCACGCGTCCCATGACCACGACCACGGCATCGTCGTCGACCAACGCCAAGGCCGGTCGCAGCACGATCGCACAGAACACGTCGGTCCCGTAGACCACTGCGGTAGCCAGGACCGCGATGAGTGCAGCGGCACGGACGATGACGTCCAAAACCATGTCGTAACTCCCCTCATGCCGTACTGCTAGCAACGCTAACCCCTATGCACATCGGTGTCAATAGCGGTGCTAGCAGTTATATCGCCGCTACCATATGCGGTACCGCGGTGGGCGATCGTCGTGAGCGACCATGTCAACGCCGCCCTCGACGTCCGATAGGCCACCCCGGGATAGACGTCAGCCGGGGCGGGCGCTCCCCCGGTCGACAGATGCCGCGGAAGGGATTGGAGCGGAGCTTAATGTACGTGCGAAAGGAGCTGTGCCCAAACGTATTTAGGCGAGAAAATCAGCTTGCGACCGGCTAGGTCCTAGATCCGACAACAGAGTCAACTCCGCGTGAATCGTGCGGCCGAACTTGCGCCGCATGAGCCGGTGAGCGGACGGCACCAGCACGCCATGCAGAAAAGGATATTTCTGCCGCAGCAGGCGTGCCGCCTTCTGATATTCAGCCCCCTCTAGCAGACGCACGCGGCCAGGCAGCGCGGTTCCCGTCGGTTTCCCCGATGCCGTCGCCGGGCCGAATTCAACGCTCGGGTTACGGCGAATCCGGCGCACTTTGACCGCCCGTTCGAAACTTCGAAAGTAGGCGCGATCTCCTTCCACCGCGATGCTGATCGGGCTCGAGCCCGGAGTGCCATCCTTGCGAAAGGTGGTGAGCGCGATGGTCTTCTGGCGCACGAAGGGCACCAACGTCGGGTTGGCTGCCGTGCCAACGGAGCCCAGAACGTAGCCGAGTTGGCGCAACCGCAGCCCGAATGCCAGGGCCAGGGCAACTGACACCACTCCGAGAACCCACGCTTGCGCGGCCGAACCACCCACGTCGAGGTCCACGACGTGGTTCACCGTGTGCACGGCGTTCGCCGCAATGAATCCCGCGAGCGCCGTGGCCAACGCGTCCGCCCAGATCAGCGCGAGGAGCAGGGTGACGCCAAGGCCCAACTGGAACGCGCCCACGTCATGCAGGAAGTGCCGATGGGCATCGAATCCGACGGCATCGGCGAACGAATTCGGATCGACTAGGCACCAGATCCCGATCCCAGAGGTGGTTGCCCCCACGGCCGCTGTCACCGCGACCAGGTAGATCTGCGCGCCCGTACTCAAGCGATTCATCATGGCGCCCTTCCGACGATGCTTCCTTACTGCTCCTAATCGCTAGACGGAATTGGGCATCAATATGTGACGAGGCGGGCGACGGCGCCGGCGGGGGCCCAGGCCTGCGTCGCGCCGTGCGACACTCAACGGCTCACGCGGAAACGTTTGAGCCGTGCTGTGGTTCCGGATATCAACTCGACCCGACTCCTTGGCAATCGCAGGTGGGCTGCCAGTAGCCGGGTCACGGCGTCGTTGGCCTTGCCGTCAACCGCAGGTTCCCGAACGTAGACGGTCAGCTCACCGTCAGGACCGACCTCAACGAGGGGCCCCTTGCGACTGCCGGGCTTGACCCTGACGACGACGGAGTCGTTCATGCCGCGTAAGGCTACCGGCCGGGTATGCGCTCCGCTGCCCGTTCCTGGTGGCGCCCTGCCATAGCTGATGTAGGAAGAGGCCACGCTCTGATCTGCGTCGCTAGGTCAAGATCACCGCGGCAGCGACGCTCCGATGAATTCCGGACACTTCGGCAGTCAGACCTTTCGGGACGAAGAAATCGAAGCAAAGGTGGATCCCATGTCATCCAAAGCCACGGCCCTGCCGCGGGTCGTCGATCAACAAACGTGGCGCGCCGCGCTCGATGAATTGCGCAAAAGGGAGAAGGCCGCCACTCGAGAATTGGACGCGGTCGCCGCCCAACGCCGGCGGCTGCCGATGGTCGAAGTGCCCGACTACACCCTGATCGGGGCTGATGGCCCGATCCGCCTGGCCGACGTGTTCGCCGGCCGCTCCCAGCTCATCGTGTACCACCACATGTGGTCAGACGGCGCGGAGTGGCAATGCCCCGGGTGCACGGGCTTCACGTCGCAGTTCACCCGTCTGGAGTTCCTCGACAACTACGACGCCCGGTTCGTCATCGTCACCAACGGACCGATCGAGGAAGCGCTCGCCTACAAGCGAAAGGTCGGCAACCGGATGGAGTGGTACTCGTCGTCGCAGAGCCCCTTCGCCACCGACATGGATGCTCCGCCCGGCGGCGGTTTTGGCGTCAACGTATTCCTGCGCCACGGGGACACGGTGTACAGGACTTGGCATACCAATGGGCGGGGCACCGAGCAGCTCAGTCACTCCTTTGGTCTGATCGACATCCTGCCGTGGGGCCGGCAGGAGGAATGGCTCGATTCGCCCGAAGGGTGGCCCTCTCGCCCCACGTACTCGGGTTGGCTCGACTCCCCCGGTATCGCAGCCGCCTACGGGCCCGCCAGTGAGGACATCGAATGAGCTCAACCACAGAACGTTACGTCGTCACCCGCACCATCGCCGCGACGCCGGCCGAGATCTTCGCGGTCCTCGCCGACCCGGCGCGGCACCAAAACACCGAGCCCACTGACTGGGTCCGTGACTCGGTGGACACCGCGCCCATCACCCGCGCGGGACAGATGTTCGCGATGAACATGTACCTCGACCGGGCCGGCGGCGACTATGTCACCCACAACCTGGTCAATGTTTTCGACACGGACCGTGCCATCGGTTGGATGCCGGGCGTGCTCGACGAGGCGGGCAACCACAATCCCGGTGGTTGGTTCTGGCGCTATGACCTCGCACCTAACGGGAACCACACCGACGTGACGCTCACTTATGACTGGAGCGGCACACCGCAGGAGTTCCGCGACCGAGTCGGCGATATGCCGATTTTCGGTGAAGACTACCTAGCCGCGTCGCTGGCCACTCTGGAGCGATCGGTCGCGAACTAAGCCGTCGTTTGGGAGACGACGACTATTGCGCCGCGAATGTGGAGATGCCAGAGACTCGCGGAATCTCGGAAGCAGGCAGCGGGCGGCAGAAGAAGTTCCCTTGTACGGCGTCGCAACCGTAGTCCTTGAGTCGTTGGGCCGTGGCGAGGTCCTCGACGCCTTCGGCAACGGTCGCGATGCCGAACGCAGATGCCAACTCGATGACCGAGTGCGTGATGATTGCGGCTCGGTCGTCGTGCAGGATCGGCGCGATGAACTCGCGGCCGAGTTTGACTTCATCGACCGGTAGCTCGCGCAGATAGGTCAGAGTGGCGTAGCCGCTGCCGAAGTCGTCGATCGCCACCCGGATGCCGTTCTCCCGGAGACGATCCAGCACCGTGCGGGCCTTGGCCAGGTCGGCCACCACCAAATCCTCGGTGATCTCAATCGTGAGAGAACCAGGAGACATTGCGTATGTGTGGAGCACCGACATGATGCGGTCGGGCAGCGCATCCTTGTCGAGCGAGGGCGCCGCCAGGTTGATCGCGACCGGGATCGCTGCACCTTCCGCGTGCCAAGCGGCAGCGTCGGCGACGGCGCGCGACAACACCAGATCGGTGAGCGCATGCATCAGCCCGTGCTCGCGAACCAGGGGCAAAAACTGGGCGGGCTTCAGCACGCCAAAGCGCGGGTGCTGCCACCGGACGAGCGCCTCTACTCCGCGCACCGAGCCGGTCATCAAGCCGAATTTCGGCTGGTAGAGCAGGGTCAGCGAGCCGTTCTCAATGGCGCGTCGCAGTTCGCCCAGCAACTGCAGTCGCGCGATGGCACTGTCGTAGGCCGGCGCCCCGCCAAGTTGATCGTCCATCTCGGGTGTGAACGTCCGAACATTGGCCGAGTTCGCCTGCCGGGCGACGGATCGTGCCGCATCGGCCTGTCTGAGGAGATCACCCGGCGTTGGGGCGGCGACGAGCCCTGAATTAGCCGAAGCCACACCGATACTCACGCGCACGTCCAGGCGGTGATCCTCAATGTCGATGGGTTCCTGGAAAGATCGTGCAAGCCCGTTGGCAACCTGCACTGCCGCGTCGGGACGGTCTTCGACCAGAATCGCGAATTCGTCCCCGCTCATCCGCGCAACGGTGTGAATGTCGTTGGTATTGGCTTGGATCCGCTGGCCAACGGCGCGCAGGAGTTCGTCGCCCACGTCATAACCCAGCGTGTCGTTCACCAGCTTGAAATCGTCGACGCCCACCGTGAGCACGCTGACCGGCACGCTGTGCTGAACGTGTAAGCGCAGCGCGTGCGCCAGGCGATCATCAAATAGTTGCTGATTTGCCAACCCCGTTAGCGGGTCGCGTAGGGCGGCGTCAGACACCGCGACGAGCAGACGTTGCTTTCGGTCGAGCAGCAAGATGTGGCGGGCCAGGGTGGTAACGAAAAGCACCACGCAAACCAAGAAAATGAACGCCTCGCTCCGGTATGCAGGCCAAAAGTGCACGGCACCAACGACAATGGCGAGCAATACGGGCAGGTAGGGCAGCCACAACGACGCCCTCGAAGAGGGTTGCGAAAAACCGAGGTCGGGTTCCTGGCTGGGCTGAGAAGTGATTCCGGACAGCGCGACGAAGTACATTCCGCCTGCCCACCCAAGAACGACGAGGTCATTCGGCGCCTGGTCGGCGTAATCCTTTGCGACATGGATCACCCCGGTCGCTGCGATGATGCCCCACCCCAGCATCATCAGCGTGGGTGAAAGCTTGCGGTCCGCCTCGGCCTTCCTCACCACGACGAAGGTCGTGGCGACGAGGCCCACATACACGCCGGCCGCGGTGGCCAACAGGATCTCGGGAACGCTGACCGTCTGTGGTGAGTGCGCCCCGCGACCCACTGCCAGGATGACGAGAATGATCAATAGCGACGCGGTGACGAGGATGCCGTCAAGCAGGAGGCCGATCCCAAATCGCGCATCATCCCGGCTGGGAATTGCGACCGCGGTTGCCAGCGCGCACAGCGGCAAGATGAGGTAGCCGAAGTTGGCCGCCGAGAGGCCCGCGACCGGAAGACTGCCACCGACCGCGACGTAGCACCACACTGCTTGGCCGGCGGTCCAGCCGAGCAACCCGGTAGAAAGAACGGTCCACGCAAGGCGTTGGCGGCTTCGAGAACCGCGCGCGGCACTGGCTGAACATGCGAGTGCAAAGACGCCTGCAATGACGGAGCCTGCCGGGGCGACTAGCCCGCGCCCCGAGTCGCCGGTCGAGATGAACAGCATCGTCGCGAACGCGAGGAGCCCGATAGTTGCCAACACGACCACCACAACGCGGCTTCGTGTCAGAGACAACATTCCCCTCAATCTGCCGGGTGCGGTTCGCAAGCAGGATAAGACACACCGCAAAAGTAGTTGTGCAAATTTGCTTACCTGTTTCTCGGCCATTACGGCGCTGAACGGGAGCAGGACACCGCACCAGGTCCAATGGCCAGGGAAGCCTCCCTTTGAGAGGGTGGGCGTATGAACGAGACCCGAAACCGCGTACTCCTGCCCACTTTCGCCGCATTGCGGTTTGCGACAGGCCTGAGCGCATGGCTTGCTCCCAAAAAGACAGCGGCTCTGATCGGCCTGGGTTCTGACCGTCAACAGCCGCTGACCACTCAACTGTTCGGTTCTCGCGAACTAACGCTGGCCATTGCCATCATGGACACCGCCTCACCTCGGCTGCGCACGCGCGCTCTGCAACTGGGCCTTTTAGTCGACACCTTGGACGTCGTCGCAGCCGTCCACGGCCTGCGGCGCCAGACGTTGTCGCCGGCTGGCGCGATCGCATGCGGGGGTGGCGCGGCGCTCTTCGCCGGTCTCGGTGTGGCTGCGCTGACCGGCTAAAGACGGCAAGCGCGACAGTGACTGAGAACGCGGACCCGCCTTCGGGATTTTCGCTATTGTTCATGTCTGCGGCCGTGCTACCGCCAAGAAGAATGGAAGGGAATCGAATGCCCTCACCTCGTTGGCTGGCCACCCTCACCATCCCCGTGATGGCCGGAGCTGCCCTGGTTAGCAGCGCCGCACTTGCGGCTGCCACCCCACAAGACGACGCATACCTCGCACAACTGCGCGCCGTCGGGCTCAGCTGGCCGCCCCAGACGGAAGAGGCGCTCATCGGGGAGGCGCACCTCATCTGCTACGACCTCACCTGGGGTTGGACGCCACAACAAATTGCCGACGACGTTCACGCCCACTTGAACGCGAGGGGCGTGACGTTGTTGGACGTCGGCACCATGGTCGACGCTGCGCACTCGACCTATTGCCCCGGCAACGTGTGCGACGCCCCCAGCCTCTGCACCTGACGGGTAGGCGCAGGGCTACCGCCGAGGGACAAGTCAACTGGCTGTAGCGTGACGGCCGTGAAGTCCTCCCTGGTGTATTCCTCCGTCGCGGCCTGCGTCGCGGCAACCGTTGTGACCCTCGTCGGATCCGGCACGGCAACCGCGGCCGGCTCGTGCCCGACAGCACCCGCACAGAATGGTGGAACGCCGGACTGGACGCTGGCGGGAAGCACCGGCAGCGTGGCGGTTACCGGATCCACGGATACGACGGCACCGCGCGTGGACGTGACGGTACCGTTCAGCGTGACCCAGACCCAGGTCCACACGCTGCACGCGGGAGACGGACCTGTGGTCCCCGCCGCGGCCAGGGTTTCCGTCTGCTACATGGGCGTCAACGGACGTGATGGGTCGGTGTTCGACAACAGCTACGAACGGGGCGCCCCGGTTGACTTCCCGCTCAACGGCGTCGTGCCCGGATTCCAGAAGGCCATCGCGGGGCAAAAGGTCGGATCGACGGTGGGCGTCGCGATGACTTCCGCGGATGGATACCCCAACGGCCAACCCAGCGCTGGAATCCGGCCGGGCGACTCGCTCGTGTTCGCGATCAAGATCCTCAGCGCATCCGGCTAGCTCCGCGCACCAAATCCCCTGTCGCTCAACTGCTCAGCGGCGCAAACATGAGCGCCGGATCAATGCCGAGCTGCTGAGCGACATGGGTGGTATCCCAATACTCGCGCCAGGAACTGATCGAGCCGCCGCGGACACCGAAGAACGCCGTGACGTAGAACGTGACGGTGTGGATCTCGCTGGGCGTTGACGCCCGCACCCGTCGTCGCCGTCGCGCGAAGCGGCCTACATGGGTCCGGGAAGCTCGCCAAGGTCGGAAAGTTCGGCGTGGACAGAGGTGATAGCCGCCCGGTACTGCTCCTCGGTCAGCGTTTTGGCGTAGTAGCGGTTCATCCGCAGCTGGTATTGCAGATCCCGCAGTTGCCGGACGCGGTTCAGCCTGGCGATGTCGCCCTGCGAGAACTTCAATTGCTCAGCCGTGATCTGGCCGGCCATGACTTGTTCGATCGGCGAGAGCCGATAACCGCAGCCGGCGAGGTATTCGAAGTAGGGCTTGAGATAGGGGCGTCCGCCGGCCTGCCAGCTGCCGTAGGCCATACGCCATTCGAACGCCGCAAGCACCATCGCCAGGGTCACCATCGCCGGGCGGGCGCCGATATCGATTGTCGAGCTGAGGCTTTCGTATCGAGCTTCGTCGGTTCCCAGCAGCAGTTGCGCGGCCACATCCATGCTGGCTGGGCAGTGTAGGTCGGCCAAGTAGTGGAAATTGCGGGCAATGAAAATGTCGGTCCCGGCGGGTGGCGTGCTCCCCGCGATGATGTTTGCGCGAATCCAGTTGCGACGAGTCGCAGCGACCTCGGCGGCGCGACGATCCAGCTCGCGCGTGAAGACCCAGTCCGTATTGGCTTGTGCCTCGGCCTCGGATTGCAGCTTGGTCGGCTGGGCGCCGGTATAGGCGGGGCCGGCCGTCACCTCGCTCAGCGCGAGCGGCCGTCCCATGTCCCGGGTCAGGTACCGGGCGTACACATCAAGATCGGGCACCTTTGCCAACCGGGCAAGATCGCCCAATGTTGTGTTACCGGCCGTCAATCGGCAGATCTGATCCTCTTGCCTGAGGTCATCGCGCGTGTAGATAATGCCGAGGTCGCGTCGGCGTACCCGGTCACCGGTATTGACGTCGACAAGCCACCCGGCCGGTCCGGCAATCCCCGGCACGTAGCGGGAGACTTCGACGAGCAAATCGTCGACGGTGGCCGAGTCGGGGAAGACCCAGAAGACGCGATGGGACTCGACGTCGTCGCCCATCGCCACGCTGGCGCGATCCAACGTGATTTTTACCGTGTCGGGCATGCTGGGGATTATGTCCCGAGGTCAGGCGCGCACGCCATTCACTAGAAGTTGAGCCCCGAGAACATGATTCGGCTGGGATCGTACTTCTGGCGCACGGCGGTCAGCCGGGACAGGTTCGAGCTGAAGTATCGCGAGGCCGGTTGGTTCGCCTCGATGTAGTTCACGTAGCCGCCGACCGAGTACGGCTGAACGGCCTGGTGTGCAGTGTTGAGCCAGTTGGTCGCCGCCGCCGCGTCGCCGGTTTCGACGTACCACTGCACCAGCGCGTACTGGCGACGCCACGGGAAGGCGGTTGCCCCAGGCGCCACATCGGCGAGGGCGCCGTCCAGCGCATGCATGATGGCCAACATGCGGCCGGCTCCACGCGGAAAGGTGTCGACCGCCTTGGCGATGCCCTGGGCGGTGGCCGCGTTGACGACGGGCAGCACGTCGGATCCGCCGACGTATCCGAGCGGTGACGGGTTGAGGTTCCCGACGGCCAGGTACCGCACCAGGTCGAGATAGTTGAAGGTGTGGTTCTCGGTCCCAGTCGGTTGCACCCCAACGGCTTTGGTGATGGCCGCCCCTACGCTGCCCCCCGATCCGACCGGGCAGGTCGCCATGATGCGGCAATGCGTGCCCATTCCATCGACGGTGGCGTCCGCCAGCGCCCAGCTGTTCCGGTCGGCGGTGCGCAGCCAGTTCTGCCAGCCGACCAGTACTTGCGCTAACGCCTCGGGGGGAAAGTTGAGGTTCACCACGTCAAGATCCGTGGTGGGAAAGGTGGCGAAGGTCAGCGAAGTGGTCACGCCGAAGTTGCCGCCGCCACCACCGGGCAACGCCCAGAAGAGGTCGGGATTGCTGGCGCTGGACGCGGTCACGGCCTGACCCCCGGGCAGCACTACCGACGCCGACAGCAATTGGTCACAGAGCAGCCCCGCGTGGCGGGAATTGGCGCCCAATCCCCCGCCCAGGGCGTGCCCGGACGCCCCGACCGACGGGCAGGTACCCGTCGGGATGCCGCGGCCGGCGCCTGCCAACGTCTGGTGCATCGCGTACAAGCTGGTCGCGGGCGTCACCGTGATGTTCCCAGTACCGGCGTCGTAATTGATTCCTCCGGGCAGCTGACGCAGGTCGAGCACCATGACGCCGTTCGCCGTGGAGGCGCCGATGTAGGAATGCCCGCCGCTGCGCGGCGCCACCTTCAGGTTGTGGGCGGCGGCGAACGCCATGGCCTTCTGCACGTCAGCCGGCGACGTCGGGGTCACGATGGCAGCGGGCGTCGAGCCGTTGTAGTTGGTGTTGAACACCTGCTTGGCCGACCCGAAAGCACCGTTGTCCGGTAGCAGCACTTGTCCACCGATGGCGGTGGACAGACCCTCCCACCCGGTGGGGTTGGGGGCGGCGGTGGCCCGGGCGGAGCCGAAAACCGCACCGGCGGCCAACGCTCCGGCGGTCCCCCGCAGGAACGTCTGGCGTGAGATTTCACGCGCCACCGTCGGGCTCCCGCGTCTGCCTCATGTCCGGCATTGTCAAACGCCTGACAACCAAAACCTCGGTGCCCCATGCCGTGTGACCGGATCGAAACCGATACGAGCCGCCCCGGTGATGCACCCGCCGAGTACGGCGGGCGCCGCCTCAAACGGACACGCCGCTCTGCGGCTCGTATTGTCTGCAGCATGATCGCCGCTTTGATGTGCACGCCCGGCCAGTCCAGTCGGTAGCCGGGGTTCAGGCGCGTGGGTCCTCTTGTGCTGGCGCTTGCGGGCCTGGCGTTTCTCGATTCGTTGAACGTCCTCAATCTGGGCGTCGTCTCGGCCGTCATTTTCGACAGCCGGTTGAATCGCCGGTCGCCGATTCCGGGTGCCCTGAGCTTCATCGCGGGCGTGTTCGCCGTCACAACCACATTCGGGCTGTGCACGGTACTGGGCCTCAGCTTCTTGACCCATGTCGTCCATTTCCACGTGACGCCGGCCATCCGTTTTCGAGGCGAGCTGGTGCTCGGCCTCGTGCTGACCGGCCTGGCGTACTTCCCGTTGACCGCCCAATCATCGGCTCCGGGCTGGGCGCTGGCGGCGATGCGCGAACGGCCATGGCTGCTCGGGTTTCTCGGATTGGCCGTCGGTAGCGGGCAGGCGCCAACCGCAATCCCCTATCTCACGGGCCTGGCCATGCTCGCCGCCCTGCACCCGAGGCCACCGTTCTGGCCCTTGGCGATCGTCGCCTATTGGGCGATCGCACTTTCCCCACCATTGCTGATCCTTGCCCTTTCGATGCGACGAACCATGCGCGCCAAGCGCATTCAGCGCAGGCTTGTCCGCGCCCTGACCCGCTACGGCCCGATGTCGGTCCGGCTGTTGTTCCTGGTCTTCGGAATCGGACTGGTGGCCGACGCGCTCGTCAATCACAGCGCCCTGTGGTGACGCGGCACTCTTTCTCATCTCTTGCATAGCGAGCCGCAATATCTTGTTGCGTGTGACTGATCGCCAAGAGCGCGCGACTTCCTTCGGCTCGATCGCCGAGCACTATGACGGGTTGCGCCCGCACCCCCCGCAGCAAGCCGTGGACTGGCTGGTGCCACCCCATTGCGGGGTGGCTGTCGACGTGGGCGCGGGCACCGGGCTGTTCACCCGCACACTCGTGGACAGGGTAGCGACGGTCATCGCCGTGGAACCCGATGCGCGCATGCGGGCCGTACTCACCGAGCGGTCTCCCGGGGTTCGTGCCATCGAAGGCACTGGGGAGTCGATTCCGCTTCCCGACCTTTCCGCCGACGCGGTGTTTGTTTCGTCGGCGTGGCACTGGATGGATCCCAACCGGGCCGTTCCGGAGATCGGCCGGGTACTGCGCGACGGCGGGCGGTTCGGCCTGATCTGGACCAGTCGAGATCGTGACGTGGATTGGGTGCGCGACCTCGACCTGCTGCCGGGCGAAGACACACCCGAGGCTGAATCGCCCGACCGCTTCCGCCGGCGCCACGAAAACGTTGTGCTCCCCGACCCGCAGATCTTCCACAACCTCGCCCGCGAAACATTCACGTTCGCGCGGACGATGAGCATCGACGACGTCGTCGCAATGGTGGGCACCTACAGCCGGGTGATCATCGCGTCTGCGGATGAGCGCGCCGAGCGACTCGCCAATGCCCGCGCTGCCCTGACTGAGCGATTCCCCCGGGCCGAAGCGATCGAGGTCCCGATGAAGTCCCGGTGCTGGCGCGCCGACCGGATCCCCCGCGGTGTCGGACGCTAGGCGCTACGCCTCAGGCCTGCGGGCCCTCCGACGGCGGCCAGTGCGATCCCGGCGACGCCTCGCCTGGTCCCTCGTATTCGCCACGTGCGAGCGGCACCCACCGCTCGCTCGGGGCGGGCTGCTCGGACGATGGGAAGTCCCGCAGCTGGCCCGACGGCTTGGCATCCCATTTAGCGAAGGTCAACGGCGTCTGCAGCCAGGTGTGCAGCAGGCAGTACGCCGCCTGCAGCGAATCCAGATGAGTGCGCTCCCAACCGTGGCTGCCGTCGAGCCCGAAGCCGACGAGCGCCGCGCGAGTGCCCGCGCCCGCCTCGATCGCCGCGGCGGCGTCGGAGCGGTAGAAGCGGAACACGTCCCGCGCACATGGGATTTCCTGCTCCTGCGCGAGCCGGCACAGCTTCCGGGTCAGGTGGTAATCGAACGGACCGTGCAGATCGGCCATCGGTATAGTCACGCCGTCCTCGATGGAGTGCTGGCCGGGTGCACACACCGCGTTGTCCACCGAGACCAATTCGGCGACGTCGGCGGGCAAGCCATGGCTCGCGCCGTGGCCGACCTCCTCGGTGATGGTGATCATGACCATGGTGCGGTGCGGCAGCACTAACTTGTTCTCGGCGAAATTCTTGGCAAGGGCCAGCGCGATCGCGACGCCGGCCTTACCGTCCAGGTGGCGGGAAACGATGTAGCCGTCGGCGGTCAGCTCGGGGCTGGCGATGAAGGCGACGAAGTCACCGATCTGCAGGCCCAGCCGGACCAAGTCCTCCCGCGAGGACACCTTGCGGTCGACGCGGACCTCGACGTGTTCCCAGTCGGTGGGCTGCAGGTCGATCTCGTCACCGAAGGCGTGCCCACTGGCCTTGAGCGGCATGACTGTGCCGGTGATGAATTCGTCGGGATCGTCGGAAAAGATCCGCACCCGGGCGCCCGCCGCGAACCGGGCCGAGAACGTGCCGACCGGAATGACCTCGAGACGGCCATTGTCTTTGAGCCGACGCACCATGCAGCCGATGGTGTCGGCGTGAACGACGAGCGCGCGGTCGATAGTCGCGGAGTCCCCTGGGAGTTCGGCGGTCAACGCGCCGCGGCGCGTCAACGAGAACGGCACCCCGAAGTCATCGAAGATGTCGCCGATCAGCTGCATCACCGCATCCGTGCGCCCCGCCGGACTCGGCGTCTGCAGCAGCGCGAGCAGCGTGTCAACCATCCACGTGCGGTCGGCCTCGGCCATGGCCGCGCTGTGACGCACGGTGTCTCCTCTCGAGTCGTCCGGAACCGCGTTCAACCTACCGCGTGGTCACCGTCGACTCACCGGTACGGGCGGGCGCCCGCGCCGAAACCGGGCACCCCTGTCCCCCCGCCATCACGGTAGAGCACGTGGTGTCCGGACGCCCGTTGGCGCAACCGGATTCGCTCGCGCAAAGGCGACGGGCTTAGCTGATCCAATGTTACGGGTTGACGTTGGGACACACCTGCTTGATCCAGGCGGTAAGCGCGTCCCGGTTGGCGTTGAGGTCGGGATCGTTGGGCTGCGCGCCGACGGTGGTGACGAAGTGCTCGATCGCGGCCTTGACCGATTCGGGCGGCCCGTACTTTTCCAGCGTGTCGGCGAACCTGCGCGCATCCTCGGGTTTCTGGGTCACCATCAAGTTGTCTTTGGTGAACGAAATGTCCAAGCAGGTGGATTGATCGAAGGAGCCGCCTTGCGTGGAGGACGAGGGTGGTGTCGTCGTCGGCGGTGCCGAGCTGGGCGCCTGGGAGCCCGAGGCCGCCGACGGGCTTGACGACGAGCCCGACGATGACGTGCCGTTCGAGCATCCCGCTGCGACGATCGCGATGGCGACGACTCCCGCGATCTTGGTTCGGTCCAGCCGCATCGGAGGCTCCTCTGTTCCAAGAATGGCGTTTGCTGAATGCACCTTACCGGCAACTGGCATACCCCCGGCGCGGTTTTAATTCGCATTTGAATCCGAGACGCGCTGCGGCGCCTGCGTCGGTGGACGGCACCGCCCGATTTTGTTGCCCTAGGAAACCCTTGATCTGCGAATGATTCCCGGTTGCGGGCCGCCGAGCGGGCCGATCCGTCGGTCTTGGCCCGGTCGGCGCGCTACGCGAGCGACATGAATCCCGAGTTTCGAACGACGGTTCATCGAACACTTTGCGACGAATCACGCAATTTGCTGTCCGAGCGGTTATGCTTCCGTCCACCTCGTTAGCTTGGTCGTGGATGCGTCTGGTCGCGCGGAGGCTTGCAGAGCTGAACGCGACCGTGAAAGGTGAGCAATACATGCGCCGACTGTCAGCCGCGATCTCGTTCGCGACCATCGGATTACTGGTTGCCGCGTGCGGCGGTAGCAATGAAGGTGGCCCCGGCTCGTCGACGACGACCTCGACGCGTCCGCCGGTCGCGCAGGCGGCGCTGTCGGGGCTCTTGCTCGGTTCGGCGGAGATCGACAGCGCGCTGGGTGTGACCGGATCGAAGAGCAAAGAAAAGAACGACAAGCTCCAAGACGACAACGCGAAGCAGCCTTGGCCCGCGGGCTGGAAATTCCCCGACGACTGCATCTATGCCATCGGCCCCGGTCAGGCTCCCGTCTATGCGGGTAGCGGTTACACCGCGGTCAGCGGCGACGACGAGGTCGCGTCCCTTCCCCCGAATTCCAATGAGCCGGATCCCGAGGTGGGCCAGGTACTGGTGCTGTTCCCGTCTCCCAAAGAGGCGAACGCCTTCTTCAGTAGCTCGGCGCAGCGCTGGCCGGCCTGCGCGAACCGCCAATTCACCACTCCCGCCGGACAGGACACCCCCGAGACGGGGTGGCAGGTGGGACCGGTCTCCAACGCCAACGGGATGTTGAGCACCACCCTGACGATGACAGTGCGCGACAACGGCAACGTCCTGCTGACCATGACCTGCCAGCGCGCGCTGACCGTGCGCAACAACGTGGCGATCGATGTCGGTGTGGTCCGCAAGGAACCGGCGGACTTGGCGGTCAAACTCGCCGGCCAGATCGCCGGCCGAGTCGACAAGCAATGAGCCCGTACGTCTAGGAGGCGGACGCCAGTTCCGCGATGAGGTCCGCGAGCGCGAGGATGCGCTCGGCGTTGCGGACGTGCAGGCTCTCGACCATCCGACCGTCCACCGTGATGACACTGGTCCCCGCGGCCCGCGCTTCCTCATAGGCCGCGACAACCTTGCGGGCGTCGGCGACTTCCTGCTCCGACGGACCGAACAGGTCGTTGGCTGGGCCGATCTGAGACGGATGGATCAAAGTCTTGCCGTCGAAACCCATTTCGCGGCCCTGCCGAGCCTCGGCGCGAAATCCGTCTTCATCGGTGATGTCGTTGAACACGCCGTCCAAAATCACCTTTCCGGCCGCCCTGGCTCCCAGCACCGCCAACGACAACGCGGGCACGACCGGCGTGCGGCCAGGCACGTGCAACGCGTGCAGATCGTTCACCAGGTCGTTGGTGCCGATCACCAGCGCGGCCAGTCGGTCACTGGCCGAAGCGATCTCCTCGACCCTCAGGAAGGAGCGCGGCGTTTCGATCATCACCCACAGCCGCAACGACTCCGGGGCGTCGAGCTTGGCCAGCGTCGCGGCCAGCGCTCGGACCTGATCGCCCGACTCGACTTTCGGCACCAGCACGCCGTGGGCGGCCGAACCCGCCACCGCGGCCAAGTCCTCGTCGTGCCACTCGGTGTCCAAGCCGTTGATGCGCACCACGACCTCCCGGGGCCCGTAGCTGTCCGGGGAGATCGCGTCGCACACCGCGGCCCGCGAATCGGCTTTGGCGTCGGGTCCTACGGCGTCCTCGAGGTCGAGGATGACCACGTCCGCGGGCAGCGATTTACCCTTCTCCAATGCGCGGGTCTTGTTGCCGGGCAGATACAACGCCGAGCGGCGCGGGCGCAGAGTCGGTGCCATCCAGTGATTCGCTTCCTGTCTCGAGCTCAGCGGGGGCTTGGTGAGCGCGGCTTAGGCAGAAAGTACCCTTCGATCTCAGGTGGTATGGCCGCACAGTCCGTTGGCGGCGAACATCCGGACTCCTGCCGCCGCGGCGGGCGAATCAAAGGAGGGAGCGGCGAGTGTCATCACTTGGTTCGGCGCGCACCGAGGGCGACAGCTGGGATTTGGCTTCCAGTGTTGGGGCTACCGCGACGATGGTCGCCGCGTCCCGGGCGCTGGCCTCCCGCGAGCCCGATCCGCTGCTGGATGACCGGTTCGCCGAGCCGTTGGTGCGCGCGGTCGGGCACCCGTTCTTCGTCCGCATGCTCGACGGCCAGATCCCGCTCGAAAACGACGACATGCCCGTGACCCTGCAGCAGCGTCGCGAGCAGATCGCCGTACGCACCAGGTTTTTCGATGATTTCCTCACATCGGCGTCCAGCGCCGGGATACGTCAGGCCGTGATCTTGGCCGCCGGGCTCGACGCCCGGGCCTATCGCTTGGCCTGGACGGCGGGCACGGTGGTTTACGAGGTTGATCAGCCCGAGGTCATCGCCTTCAAAAGCGAAACGCTGGCCCGGATCGGTGCCGAACCGACCGCCGAACGCCGAACGGTAGGCATCGACCTGCGCGAGGATTGGCCAACCGCGCTGCGTGGCACGGGTTTTGACCCGACGGCACCGACGGCCTGGATCGCCGAAGGCCTGCTCCCCTACCTGCCGCCGCAGGCACAGGACCGCCTCCTGGACAACATCACCGCGCTCAGCGCACCGGGCAGCCGGCTGGCCACCGAGAACATCACCGACATGGCCGTGTTCACCAACGAGCGCGCCCGGGCGATGCGCACCACGTGGCGTAAGCACGGACTGGACATCGACGTCGCCGATCTGGTGTGGGAGGGGGTGCGCCAACCCGCCGGAGAGCACCTGGCCGCGACCGGCTGGATCGTCGCCCCCCACCCCACCGACCAGCTATACGCCGAGCACGGCTTCGTCGTTCCTGACAACGAAATGCTCAAGGAATTTCGGCACGCCATCACCTACATCAGCGCCGAACTGGGCTGACCGCGCCGGCTAGGAGTCAGGCCTGGCGTCGCGCCATTCCCGCTCGAAGGGCAACCGCCACGCATTGGGTGCGATCAGTTGATGGATGGCGTTGGGACCCCAGGTGCCCGGCTGGTACATCTTCGCCGGCGGGGGGTCGTCGAGCAGCTCCTGCGAACGCTCCCACAACGATTCGATGCCCTCCGCGGTGTTGAAGAGCGTGTGGTCACCCCGCATGGCGTCGAGGATGAGCCGTTCGTAGGCCTCCAGCACGTCCACGACGGTGTCGATCTCCTGCGAGGAGAACTGCATGGACAACTTGTCCAGCTTCATGCCGGGGCCCGGCCGCTTGCCGTAGAAGGACAGCGAAACCTTCGAGTTGTCGGCGAGGTCGAACGTCAGGTGGTCGGGACCCTGAGTCCCGACCCCCGAGCCGGGCGGAAACATCGTCCGGGGCGCCTCCCGGAATGCGATCGAGATGATGCGGATGCCCTCGGCCATCTTCTTGCCGGTACGCAGATAGATGGGCACGCCCGCCCAGCGCCAGTTGTCGATGCCGACCTTGAGGGCGATGAACGTCTCGGTGTCGGAATCCTTTGCCACGCCTTTCTCTTCGCGGTAGCCGTTGTATTGGCCGCGCACCACGTTGGAGGGTTTGACCGGCAGCATCGAGCGGAACACCTTGTTCTTTTCTTCGCTGATGGCAAAAGGTTCGAGCGCCGTGGGCGGCTCCATGACGACGAACGCCATCACCTGGAACAGGTGGGTCACGACCATGTCCTTGTAGGCGCCGGTCTCCTCGTAGAAGTTCGCCCGCTGATCCAGGCCGAGAGCCTCGGGGATGTCGATCTGGATATGGTCGATGAAGTTGCGATTCCAGATCGGCTCGAACAGTCCGTTGGCGAAGCGGAACGCCAGAATGTTCTGTGCTGCCTCCTTGCCGAGGAAGTGGTCGATACGGAAAATCTGGGATTCCTCGAACGTTTCGTGCACGAAGTCGTTGAGCGCCACCGCGCTGGCCAGGTCGGTTCCGAACGGCTTCTCCATCACCACCCGCGAGCGCTCGACGAGCTTGGCGTCGCTCAGCATGGTGATGACTTCGCGCGCGGCTTTGGGGGGCACCGACAGGTAATGCAGCCGCTTGACGTTGGAGCCCAGCTCGGCTTCGGCTTCGGCGACCGCCGCCGCCAGCGCTTCCGGTCCCTTCCCCTGCGGGACGTAGGTGATGATCTTCGCGAAATTGGCCCACTGTTCGGACGTGAGCTTGTGCCTGCCGAACGACTCGATGGCATCTTTGGCGATATCGCGGAAATCGTCATCACTGAGGTCTTCCAGCGACGTCGCGACGATCTGGATGTCGGGCGCAAGCTCGGACTGGTCCAGATAGGCCAAGCCGGGGATCAGCCTGCGTTTCGCCAGATCCCCGGTCGCACCGAACAGAACGATGACGTGGGGATCGAGCGGCTCGGTTTCGTGGCGGCGCGGACGCCTGTCGGCCGCCGGGTACGAGATGGTCTGCGGTTTCTTATCGGCCACCCCTGCGATACTTCCACCGCTGCGGCGTAATGTCGCGTCCGTCACTGCTAGCTCGGCCAACGCGGCCACTTCACCGCCATGTTGAGGATCACAAGACCCGGCCGGTTACCAGCCGGCGGATGGGGTACTGGAAAGCGACGGGCGCTGCCCGACCACAGTCGATGGAAAGTGATATGACGAAACCCGACAAAGATCTCCGGGGCCACTCTCAGGAGCTGGAAGACATCGTCGACCAGCTCGAGGAGAAGGTCGCCGACGACCGGGAGGCCGAAGGCGTTGCCGGCAAGCCCAGCGACCGGAAACGCGCCCCCACCCTCGGCTCGGGCGACGAACCGCCGGATTAGCCCCTAAGGGCCGGGCGGGGCGCCGCACCACGCCGTGAGCGCGTCGCCCAAGCCGTCACTCGTGCCAATTCCGACCCAGGCCACGTGCCCGTCCGGACGAATCAATACCGCGTCGGGAGCCGTTACCCTGCCGACTGCCGGAAGTTCCCAGTTACCTCCGTATTCCGCGTCGACCAGCTGGACCCTGTCCGCCCGGGAAGCCAGGTTGAATCGGCCCGCTTCGCCGAGGTTGAGCAGCACCGGTCGGGCCTGGTGTAGCAGCGTGAAAACCCGCAGCGGCCCCTCGGCGGTGACCAGGTCAAGGTCGGGCATGCGCCGTCCGAGCAGCGGGTGTGCGTCGCCCAGGTCGTAGCGGATGTCCAGGCCGGACATCATGGCGGCGAACCGTTGGCGAGGTTCTTCCATGGCGAGCAGGTCGCCAATCGTGTCGCGCAAGGCCTTGGTTCGGTCGTCGGGGCGAAGAAGCGCCATCTGCGCCATCGCGTTGCGCAGCACGCGCGCGGCGACCGGGTGCCGTTCGGTGTGATAGCTGTCGAGCAGGCTGCCGGGCGACGTGCCGTTGACCACTTGTCCCAGCTTCCACCCCAGATTGACCGCATCCTGCACGCCGGTGTTGAGCCCCTGGCCGCCCACCGGGTGGTGGACATGCGCGGCGTCCCCGGCCAGCAGGACGCGCCGGTCGCGATAGGTTGCGGCTTGCCGCGCCGTGTCGGTAAATCGGGAAAGCCAAGCGGGACTGTGTATCCCGTAGTCCGTTCCGTATACGGCGATCAGCGCCTCACTCAGGTCGCCTAACGTGGGTTCGCTGCTTGGCCCGAGACGCCGCTCGGTGACCATGACTCGCACCGGCCCGCCCTCCTCAAACGCGGAAAGGGAATGCACCCCGAGTGCATCGTGGCGGATGCCCCATACCGGCGAATCCCCTGTCCCGAAATCCATTTGGACCTCGCCGAGCAGGTAACTGGTTGTCGGCTCCCAGCCGGGGAAATCGATGCCGGCGGCTTTACGGACCACGCTGCGCCCGCCGTCGCAGCCGACGACGTATGCCCCTCGCAGGGATCGGCCATCGGACAACGCCACGTCGACACCCCTGCGGTCCTGGGCGATGCCAATCGCCTCATGTTCGCGATAGAACCGCACCTCCAACTCGTCCACCCAGTCGGCGAGTATGCGTTCGATCTCGTTCTGCCACAACGCGAGACCGTAGGGATGCCGGGTGGGAAAGTCGCTGATGTCGAGCCGAATCTGGGAGAACCCGGCGACCTGGGCAACCTCGCCCCGGGCAAGAAACCGATCGGCGATGCCCCGCTGATCGAGGACCTCGATGGTGCGCGCGTGCAGACCCCCGGCGCGCGCACCGATGAGGTCCTGGCCGGCGCGCCGCTCGACTATCGCCACATCGACCCCCGCCAACGCCAATTCACCGGCCAACATCAGGCCCGTCGGGCCTCCTCCGGCGATCAGCACCGCGTGGTCGACGTTCTCGTGTGATAACACTCCCAACCCCCTGATAAGAGCGAAAATCGGCTTCGGCCAGCGATTGTGCGGCATCACCCCGCCCTTGCCGCAAGCCCCCCGGTGCGCTATACGTTGAGAGTGGGAGGGCAATAATTCACGTACGGTCGCGTAGCGCGTCGATCGCTCGGTAGATCCGCTGCTCGCTAACCGGCCGCGGGGTGCCCAGCTGCTGGGCCCAAAGGCTCACCCGTAATTCCTCGATCTGCCACCCAAGTTCGCGGACGTCGGACGCCGCCTGCCGCGCTGGTGGCAGCGACTGTGTCAGATCGTCGTAGGCGCGCTGCACGGCGCGCACCCGCTGCATTCGCTCCCGGTCCCCGTCGATCCCGTGCGGCAGCCTCTCGAGGCGCCGGCGGATTGCGCTCAGGTAGCGGATGAGATCGCCCAGGTGGGCAGTTCCGGTGGCGGCGACGAACCCCGGCACCAACAGTCGATCCAGCTGAGCGCGAACGTCGGCGATCGCCTCGGACTGCGCGGGCGGCGGCCGGCCGGGCAGGGCGAGTTGCACGTCCTGCGCGGCGTCCAACACTTGCTCCACGCGGGCCACGATGTCGGCGGTCGCGGACACGAGCGCCTCGCCCACCCGCTCGCGTAGCGCGGCGAACTCGTCGTGGGTCCACACCGGCCCGGGCGCCAGCGCGCCCGTCGCGGCATCGGCGCAGTCCTCGAGCAGCGCGGTCAGCGAGCCGTCCGGGTTCGCGCCGAGCGCCAGGCGGGTTCGTGAGCTCAGTTGTCGCTCAACCGCTTTGACCGGCGACGCCACGCTCAGCCCGACCAATCGCCGCATTCCCGGCCCCAGCGCGTTGTCCCGCTCCGCCTGCGTCGCAAAGACCCGCAGGTCGACCGCGCTGCCCGCGTCGACGAAGCCCGGAAAGCCGCGCACGGCGCGGCCGTCGACCGTTCGCTCGACGACACGCGGCAGCGCGTCGAGGTCGTCGGGCCAGGTGCGCAGGCCCGTCCGTTCCAGCCCGCCGGCGACCGCCCCCGCCACGGCCTGACGAGCGGGCGCGGCCAGCCGTAGTTGCAACGCGTCGAGGTCCTTTCCGCGGGCGACCTCGGTACCGTCGGGGGACTCGACGGCGAAGGTCACCCGCAGATGCGCCGGTAACTTGTCGAGGTCGAATGCTTCGACGGGCACCAGAATGCCGGTGCGACGGCGCAATTCGCGCTGCAGCGCCTCCAGCAACGACTCCTCCGCCGCGTCGATCCCCGTCAGCACGGCTCGGGCGGTGTCGGGGGCGGGAACGAAGTTGCGGCGCAAGTCTTTTGGCAGTGAGCGGATGAGCGCGGTCACCAGCTCCTCGCGCATCGCCGGCACCTGCCAGGCGAACTCGTCACCGCCCAACCGCGCGAGCACGTCGATCGGCACGTGCACCGTGACGCCGTCGTCGGGGGCACCCGGCTCGAACCGGTAGGTCAGCGGCAGCGTGACGTCGCCCGAATGCCAGGCGGTCGGCCGCTCGGCGTCGGCGGTGTCGGCGGTGCGCAACAGATCGTCCCGAGTGAAGGTCAGCAACTCCGGTGTCTTGTGTCGCTGCTTCTTCCACCACCCGTCGAAGTGCCGCGCGGAGACGACTTGGGCCGGAATGCGGGCATCGTAGAGCGCGTAGACCTCGTCGTCACCGACGAGGAGGTCGCGGCGGCGGGCACGCTCCTCCAGCTCCTCGAGGTCGGCGCGCAGCCGCGCGTTGTCGCGAAAGAAGTGGTGGCGGGTCTGCCAGTCGCCCTCCACCAGCGCGTGCCGGATGAACAACTCCCGCGCCACCGTCGGCTCCACCCCGGCGTAACCGACGCGGCGGCGCGCAACCAGCGGCAGGCCGTAGAGCGTCGCCCGCTCGTAGGCCATCACCTCGCCGCGCCTGGCGTCCCAGTGCGGTTCGCTGTAGGTGCGCTGCACGAGGTCGCCCGCGATCCGCTCGACCGCCTCGGGCTGGATGCGCGCGGCGGTGCGCCCGTACAGGCGGCTGGTTTCGACCAGCTCGGCCACGACCACCCAGCGGGGTGGGCTTTTGGTGAGCGCTGAGCCCGGTGCGAGGACGAAGTGCGAGTTGCGCGCGCCTAGAAACTCACGGCCGTATTCGCGTCCGCCCTCGCGGCGCATGCCTACGTGCGACAGCAGCCCGGCCAACAGCGCCGCGTGCACCTGCTCCGGGTCGGCGGGCGCATCGGATGCGGCACCTTCAACGATGCCCAGGTCGCGCGCGATGCCACGGAGTTGCCCGACCAGGTCCTGCCACTCGCGGATGCGCAGGTAGTGCAGAAACTCATCTCGGCACATGCGGCGAAATCCGTTGCCCGTCAGGGTATTCCGCTGTTCGCTTAGGTAGCGCCAGAGGTTGAGGTAGGTAAGGAAGTCGGAGTTCTCGTCGGCGAAGCGAGCATGCTTCTGACGGGCGGCCTCCTCGCGGTCGGTGGGCCGCTCCCGCGGGTCGTGGATGGTCAGCGCCGCGGCCAGCACCAGCACCTCCCGCACGCATCCCTCGGTGTGAGCCCGCAGGATCATCCGGCCCAGGCGGGGGTCGACCGGCAGGCGGGCCAGGCGGCGGCCGAGGTCGGTGATGGTGCCCTGGGCGTCGAAAGCTCCCAACTCCTGCAGCAGCTGCACGCCGTCGCGGACACTGCGCCGGTCCGGCGGGTCGAGAAATGGAAAGTTCTCCACCTCGCCGAGCCGCAGCGCGGCCATCTGCAACAGCACCGCGGCGAGGTTGGTCCGCAAGATCTCGGGCTCGGTGTAGCGCGGACGGGCCGCGAAGTCCTCCTCGGAGTACAGGCGGATGCACACGCCGGCCGCGACCCGGCCGCAGCGGCCCGCCCGTTGGGCGGCGGAGGCCTGCGAGATCGGTTCGATCGGCAGCCGTTGAACCTTCAAGCGGCGGCTGTAGCGCGAGATACGGGCGTTGCCGGGGTCGACGACGTAGCGAATACCCGGCACCGTCAGCGACGTCTCGGCGACGTTGGTTGCCAGCACGACCCGGCGCCCGGTGTGGGGCGCGAACACCTTCTGCTGCTCAGCGGTCGGCAACCGGGCGTACAGCGGAAGCACCTCGGTGTTTCTCAATCCGCCCAAAGCCTCGGCGGTATCCCGGATTTCGCGTTCGCCCGAGAGGAACACCAGGACGTCCCCGGCTTGTTCGGCCTCGAGCTCAGCGATCGCGTCGACGATCGCCTCGACCTCGTCACGGGTCTCGGTGCGCACGATCTCGTGATCTGGGTCGTCGGGATCATCCTCCCGGCCGCTTGACACGGGGAGTTCCAGCGGCCGGTAGCGGATCTCTACCGGGTGCGTCCGCCCGGACACTTCGAGGATCGGCGCACCGCCGAAGTGGTCCGCGAACCGTTGCGGCTCGATGGTCGCCGAGGTGACGATCACCTTCAGGTCGGGGCGGCGCGGCAGCAGCTCGCGCAGGTAACCCAGTAGGAAGTCGATGTTCAGGCTGCGCTCGTGGGCCTCGTCGAGGATCAGTGTGTCGTAGCGCAGCAGCCGGCGGTCCCGCTGAATCTCGGCGAGCAGGATGCCGTCGGTCATCAGCTTCACCAGGGTGCGGTCGCTGACCTGATCGGTGAACCGGACCGTGAAGCCGACGGTCTCGCCGAGCGGGCCGCCCAATTCGTCGGCGATGCGTTGCGCGACCGTGCGGGCGGCCAGCCTCCGGGGCTGGGTGTGCCCGATGGTTCCGCGGACGCCCCGGCCGGCGTCGAGACAGATCTTGGGCAGTTGGGTGGTCTTGCCCGAACCAGTTTCACCGGCGACGACGACGACCTGGTTGTCCCGAATCGCGTCGGCGATCTCCCGCCGCTGCGCGCTGACCGGGAGATCGGGATAGCTGATGGCCGGCACCGCGGCTTGCCGCGCGGCGACGAGCGCTTCGGCCTGCGTGATCTGCTCGGCGAGCTGCCGCAGCTGGTCGGGTTTGGCTCCGCGCAGATTCTTCAGGCGCCTGCCGAGGCGTGCGGCGTCGCGGGTTGTCAGACCGTCGAGTCGGGTGCGCAGTTCCGCGACGGACAGTTCGGCCACTCGGGCCAGGGTAGGCGTGCCCGCTCGCGGACATCATCGGGTCGGGCGACGGTGATTCGCGCGCAATCGGCCCGGGTAATCCACGGCGGCGTCCGGAATATCCGAAGCCGGCAGCGTTTTCGCGTCTCGCGCAGGCGGCCGACTACACCAATCCCCTGTGGCGGATCTCGTTGATGCGGGGCGCCATCCCGATCGCCGTCGAGCTGCTCACCGTCGTGGCGTTGGTTTACGCGATCGGATGGCGAGGGCGCCGCTGGCGGGTGTTGTCGGTGCCGGCGGGGGCGGTTATGGGCGTCCTGTTCGGCGCGCTCATTCACTGGCATTACGAAACGCTCGGTCTGGCCAGCGAGCCGGCGCCGTGGCCGATGTGGCTGTGGGTCTCGCTCACGGGATTCTCCGTGGTGATCGCGGTAGTCGGCTGGCATGGCGCCGGCTGGTGGCGGCGCAACGCCGCTGTGTTCGCGGCGTCGTTTTGCCTGCTGAGCACGGGATTGACGATCAACGGCTGGCTGGGTTACTTCCCCACTGTCTACGCCGCCTGGGGCCAACTGACCAATGCGCCGTTGCCGGGCCAAGCCGACTGGGATGCCGTTGCGGCGATGCGGCACAAAGGCGTCAAGCCGTCACGCGGCGTGGTCGTCGCGGTGGACTCCGGCGACCAAGCGTCGGGTTTTCGCCACCGCGGCGAATGGGTCTACCTGCCACCGGCCTGGTTCAGCAGCACACCACCAGCGCGGCTGCCGGCGGTGCTCATGCTCGGCGGGGAATTCAACACACCGGCCGACTGGATTCGCGCCGGCGAGGCCGTCAGCACCCTCGACGCCTTTGCCGCGACGCACGCCGGCAACGCGCCCATCGCCGTCTTCGCCGACGCGACCGGCGGATTCGGCGTCGACACCGAGTGTGTGAACGGGTCGCGCGGCAACGCCGCCGACCACCTGACCGCCGATGTCGTTCCCGCGATCAATGCCCAATTCGCGGCGGCGAGGTGGGGCGTCGTCGGCTTCTCCTCCGGCGGTACCTGCGCGGTCGATTTGGCCGTCATGCATCCCGGCACGTTCGGCGCCTTCGTCGACGTCGGCGGTGACCTCGCGCCCAACGCGGGCACGCGATCCCAAACCGTCGACCGGTTGTTTGGCGGCGACTCGGAGGCCTGGTCGTCGTTCGACCCCAGCACGGTCATCGCGCGCCACGGCGCCTACTCCGATCTGTCCGGTCTGTTCGCGGTTCCGGGTGGGCATGGCGGCCGGTCGCAGGCGGTCGGTCAGGCCGCCGCGGAATCGCTCTGCGGTCTCGGTGCCGCCCATGGCATCGACTGCAGCATCGTCGAACTGCCCGGGAAGCACGACTGGCCCTCTGCCGCAACAGCATTCGCCGCAACGCTGCCCTGGCTTGCCGGACGGCTGCAAACCCCAGGTGTCACCGCGACCTGCCGTACTTAGGGGGTCGGGCCGTGGGCCGTTCGCCGAGCGTGGGGCCGATGGACGAATTCGAGTCAGTTTTCATCCGTAGGGCCCACACTCGGCGCCCTAGGGTGAACCCATGAGTCTCGTCACGTATGAGCTGGACGACCACGTCGCTACCATCACCCTCAACCGCCCCGAGGCTCGTAACGCCATCAACGGGCCTCTCCGTCAAGACTTGAACGCGGCGTGGGAGCGGTTCCGCGACGACCTGGACGCGTGGGTCGCGATCCTGACCGCCAACGGCAGCGTCTACTGCGCCGGCGGCGACCTCAAGGACGGCGAGGGCTCGGTGGGCACCTTCGGCGGCACCTTCTGGGAGAAGCCGACGATCAACTCCTTCGAGTCGGGGATGGAGCTGTTCAAGCCGACCATCGCCGCCGTGCACGGGCCCTGCATCGGCTATGGAGTGACCGGCGCGCTCTTCTGCGACTTCGTCATCGCCAGCACCGAGGCGACGTTCTGTTTTCCCGAGGTGTCGATCGGCGTGCCCACCATCGTCGGGGCCATCCGGCTACCCCAGCGGGTGGGCTGGGCCCACGCCATGGAACTGCTCCTGACCGGCAAGCCCATGAGCGCCGTGCGGGCCAAGGAAATCGGTCTGGTGTGGAAGCTCGTCGAGCCGGACGACTTGCAGGCCGAGGCCCGGGCCTGGGCCCGGACCCTGACCGAGGCCGCTCCCCTGGCCCAGCGGGCGACCAAGGAAGTGGCGTGGCGGACGGCGGACATGGGCTGGATCGAGGCCGTTCGCTTCGGGGAGACCATGCGCAAGGTGGCCGGGGCGACCGAGGACGTCGCCGAGGGCCTCCGGGCGTGGGCCGAGAAGCGCAAGCCCCAGTGGCGCGGCCGCTAGGAATGGGTGGGCGATTGCGTGCCGAGCTGGGCCGGGTCCGTGACGGCGGCGGGCCCGGCGCCGACTATGCCGAGATCGCGCTCGGGGACGGGCCGATCAGGCGGCGACTCGAATCGTCGATCCGCGCGCTGGCCGAGCACCGCGGCTCGCGGAGCAGCATCTGCCCGTCGGACGCGGCCCGGGCCGTGGGTGGCGAGAACTGGCGCGCGCTGATGCCCGAAGCACGCGACGTCGCGCGGCAGCTCGCCAGATCGGGCGACGTGGAGATCACGCAGCGCGGCTCCGCTGTCGATCCCGAGGGCGACTGGACCGGCCCCATTCGCATCCGGACTACCGCCGACTGAGAGCTTCCGTTGCGCCGCAATATGATTCGGCTGTATGCGTTCGCTTCCCCGACCCAGCGTCAACCGGCAGGACCGCCGCGGTCGATGATGTGACAGGATTTCGGCATGAGTGCACGCAGATTTGGTCGCATAGTTGGTGTGTCGGTGGCGACGACCTGGGCTGCGCTGAGCATCCCCGTCTGGGACTCGTCAGCCCTGCCCTCCGCTGCCGCCGACGCATGCTCCGACGTCTCGGTGGTGTTCGCCCGCGGCACTCATCAGGAGCCCGGTCTGGGCAACATCGGGCAGGCGTTCGTGGACTCGCTCACCTCGCAGCTCGGAGGCAAGTCCGTCGACGTCTACGCCGTCAACTACCCGGCCAACGACGACTACCACAACAGCGCCAACGCCGGATCCAATGACGCAAGCACACATATTCAAGACACGGTGGCCAGCTGCCCGAACTCGAGGATCGTCCTCGGCGGATACTCGCAGGGCTCGACGGTGATCGATCTGGCGACCAACGCGATGGCGCCCTCGGTCGCCGACCACGTCGCCGCGGTGGCCCTCTTCGGCGAGCCCAGCAGCGGATTCTCATCCATGTTGTGGGGCGGACAACCGCTACCGACGATCAACCCGGCGTACGGATCCAAGACCATCAGCCTGTGCGCCCCCGACGACCCGATCTGCTCCGGAGGCGGCAACATCATGGCGCACGTCTCCTATATCGACGCCGGAATGACCGCCCAGGCCGCGACGTTCGCGGCCAACAAGATCAACCAGGGGCCGGCGCCGCGCGTCTGAGGCGCGCGGCCGTCAGTCGTTCGCGCGTTCTTCTTGCCGCTGCCGCTTCTCGGCGGCCGCCAGTTGCGCGACGCGGTCCGCCTCGGAGCGCTTTTCGGCGGCGTCGCCCAGCTTGTCCTCGGCCTCGTCGATCTTCGCCGCCGCGGCCTTGGAGGCGGCCTTCTCGGCGGCCTGAGTCCTGGTCTCCACCTGGCGTTTGGCCGACTCGACCGTCCGCTTCTGCCTCTCCGCCGCCTCGTCGGCGCGCCGCTTCGCCGCGGCGCTCTGCTGCTGGGCCGATTGCGCGGCTTCGCGTTTGCGTTGCTCGGCGGCGTTGCGGGCCTCGGTGATCTCCTGCTGCGTGGCCGCCTGCGCTTCCTGCCGGTCCGCGATCGCCTCGTCGCGGGCGCCCTTCAGCTTCGCGTCGGCCTGCTCCTTCCTGGCTACGGCCTTCGCGTCCAGCTGCGCCGCGCGGCCCAGCGCGTCGCTGCGTTCAACGAGTGCCGTCCCCCGCTCGACCAGCTTCGGATCATCGAGCACATTGCCGACCGTGGTGTCCAGCATGCCGAGCGAGCGCTCGAACAGCAGCCGCGCGGGCGCTTCGGTCGGGATTCGGGTGACAACCCGATCCTCGATGACCTGCAATGGGAAACGGGCCAGCTGGTAGTGGAACCGCAGAACGGCGAACGGGACTTCGGATATTCTCATCAACTTCTCCTGTGTGTGACCCGCCGTCAGGGCAGGTCGGCTTCGTCGGTGACGTTCTGGGCTTGACGTCGCAGGCGGTCGGCCTCCGACGCCTCGTTGTGCGCCACCTGGACCGAGGTCTGGTGCTCGGCGACGGCGTCGATGATGTCCTCCGACGCTTCACGGATCTCGGCGCGCTCTTCGGCTTTCGCTCGCTGCGCTTCACGCTGCGCGTCCAGCTCGGCCTGGGTCTTCTCGGCGGTCGCCCGCTGCCGCGCGGCCTCCTCGGCGGCCCGTTTCTGAGCCGCCTCCTGGGCTTCGATCGATTCTTCGGCGGCGACGGCTTGCGCGTTCGCCGCGACCCGCTGTTGGGCGCCCTGGACCCTGGCTTCGGCCGCGGCGTCCTGCGCCTGCTTGGCCTGCGCCTCGGCGACGGCCTCCATCGCGTTCGCTTCCTTGCGCTCGTGCGCCTGGGTCTGCTCGAGTTGCCCCTCGGCGGTCAGCGATTCGTTGCCGGTAACAGCCCCGAACACCTCTTTGGCTTTGCCTTTCACCGAATCGATCAGGCCCCGCCGGGCCTCGTCGGCTTTGTTCTGCTCGCTCATCGAAAATCTCCTTGCGGCGGTTAGCCAAGAATTGCGTTCGCTCGTGTACGCCCAGTGATTCCACCGATGAGGGCGATCAAACCCGCATGTGACCTGCGTCACCCACGCGTCGGACCGGATCGATGTACCGGGGGTGAATCAATTCGCCAGCGCTGCAGAGTAATTCGCGTGCAATGCGGTCGTCGAGGATGGGCGACTGTCATCGTGACACCGGCGCGGCCGCGCCATCGGCTACCGTCGACCGTATGTCCAAAGCCTCCGGCAACGACCTCATCGACGACGTCACCCCTGGCGACATCATCGCCGTCGACCGTGGCTCGGGCGAACAGCCCTACAAGGTGGTGTTCAAAGACTCCACCGACACCGGTTACACCGTCACCTTCCAGGACGACGACGGGGAGACCTTCCAGCTCGACCTGCCCGCCGGCACCACGGTGAGCAGGTCGCTGGAGTCGAAGTGGGAATCCGCACAAAGCCCCACTCCGCACGCGGAATCCTAGACACCGGCTTCCAGCCGCCTGATGCCGCTCATTTGCCGGGCGGACGCTGGCTGATCGGGCCGTAATCGCAGCACCCCGTTTGGGCGCGTTCTGGGCGGGAATGCAACGGCGCAATGGCGTGCGCGGGTGGCGAAGCGACCCGGGACGGACGCCGGCGCGAGCGAGACACCGAAAGCCCAGGAAAGGACGGGCGTCAGCGATGACAGCACAACCCCCTAATCCCGACCCGGTGCAAACGCCCGGGCTCGAGGCCGGTGGCGGCGTCCCCCCGGGATCCACTCCCCCCGCGGCACCGCAGACGTCGGGCGTGGGCGAGCGCCAACCGCCGGCGACCGGGCGATTCACCCCCAGCTCCGTACTCACGGTGACCGCCGTTTGCGTCTTCGTCGTGGTCTTCCTCGCGGTAGCGGTGCTGCTCGTCATGAAAATGGTTGGGGCGACTTAGGATGACCGTCACCGCTGACGATGTCCGGCGGCTACTCGACTGCCAGGATGAGCACGCCGCGCTGGTCGCGATCGAGGGCCGCATCGACGTCGCCTCGCCGGCAGAGTTGGATGCACCGGATTACCGTGGCGCACTGCAGATCGCGACGCGCCGAGAGGTGCTGGACCGGGCCGGGGGCAGGCAGCTGTCGGAACGTGAGCTGGCCGAACAGGCCGAGGAGCTCGACACTGCGCTCCGCAACTTGGGTGCCTGATATCCCTGCGCTGCGACCGCTGCGCAGCGAATCTCCGTGATCTTTCGTAGCCGACAGCCGCGGCGAAGTAGTCTGCCCGCAAGGGGGCTGGTAGCCGACGGGCGGAAGGTCGGAGTATGCGGCTGGTCGTCGATCTCAACAAGTGTCAGGGCTACGCGCAGTGTGTCCCTCTGGCGCCCGACGTGCTGCGGCTTGTCGGCGAAGAAGCGTTAGCGTACGACCCCAACCCGGACGATTCCCAGCGTCTGCGCGTATTGCGCGCGGCGGCCTCCTGCCCGGTGCAGGCGATCATCCTCGAAGTGGATCCGCCCGCCGACCGGGACACCCCGTGAGCACCGCTTCCCTCGTCGGCCAGCTCGTCGAATCGTTCAAGTCCGACGGCCGAATCGTCATCGTCGGCGCCTCACTGGCCGGCCTGCGCGCCGCGGAAACGCTGCGGCACAAAGGGTTTCGCGGCTCGCTCACCATCGTCGGTGATGAGCCGCACGAGCCCTACGATCGGCCGCCCCTGTCCAAGCAGGTATTGAAGGGTTGGGTGCCCGCCGACCACACGAAGCTGCCCCGCCTGCAACCCGTCGACGCGGACTGGCGACTGGGCGTCGCGGCGGTGGGATTGGACCGGTCCAACCGTCAAGTGTTGCTGGCCAACGGCGAGAGGCTCGACTACGACCGGCTGCTGATCGCCACCGGGACCAGGGCCCGCCCGTGGTTCAATTCGGATGAGGCCGCCCTGGCCGGGTTATTCACGGTGCGCACGTGTGACGATGCCGCGAGATTGGCCGCCGCGCTGAAGGACCGACCCCGCCGGGTCCTCATCGTCGGGTCCGGTTTCGTGGGTTCCGAGATCGCGTCGGTGTGCCGGGACCTCGGCCTGCCGGTGACCGTCGCCGAACGTGGCAAGGCTCCGCTGGTCGGCGCGCTCGGCGGCGTGATCGGCGATATCGCCGCACGGATGCAGATCGAGGCCGGCGTCGACCTGCGTACCGGTGTGGCGGTCGACGGCCTCGACGGCGACGCCGACGGCCGCGTCCGCGCCGCCCGCCTTTCGGATGGCACCGTGCTCGACGTCGATGTGGTGGTCGCCTCGCTGGGCTCGATCCGCAACGTGGAATGGCTGGACGGCGCTCAGCTGGCGAGTGGGTTCTGGGGAGTGGCGTGTGACGCCGGCTGCCGCGCCTTCGACATCAATGGCGTGGTGACCGACAACATCTTCGTCGCCGGCGACGTGGCCCGCGCCCCGCACGTCCTCTACGAATACCAGTTCATGTCCCAAGAGCATTGGGACAATGCCGCTTTCGGCGCCGAGGTGGCGGCCAACAATATGATCAGCCTCGAGCTGGGGCGTCGACCGCACCTGCCGCTGCCCTCTTTCTGGTCCGGCCAGTTCGGCGTGAACATCAAGAGCGTCGGGGTGTGTTCGTTCGGCGACGAGATCGTCTTCACCCAAGGTTCGATCACGGAACGCCGCTTCGCGGCCGCCTACGGCTACCGGGGCCGAATCGTGGGGGCGGTGACGTTCAACCATGGCAAGTGGTTGCCGTATTACGCCTCCCTCATCGAGCGGTCGGCGCCCTTCCCCCCCCCCCCCCCCGGATACGACCCTACGGTCATCTTAGAGCCGATGCCGGCCCGGTTCCCCGCTACCCGCGAACCCCCCGCCCTGCCCGACGTGGTGCTGACCGGACACGCC